>JBJERX010000038.1:0-57987 GCA_051882495.1 Huintestinicola sp.
GGGCGTATTATAGCCGCCGTATTTTATCCATAGGTTAAATGGTTATTAGTATAAATATGATTATGACAGAATGCGGCATTTACTGCAGGATTTTGCTTGGAATTTACTTTTGCCTATTGCTATTTTCCGAAAAATGGAGTATAATATAGAATGGATTCTTATAGATATCCTGTCCGTACATCCAATTAATTCTATGATTTACTCGGAGGCATTATGATGGCAGAACAGAAAAACAAGATACTGCTTTTCTTTGAAAGCTTAAAAAATAAAAAAATCGCATTTATCGGCACAGGTGTGAGCCACAATGATCTTATCAGGATGTTCCTGAAAAAGGGTCTCCATGTTACTGTATGTGACAGAAAATCCGCTGAGGAAATGGGAGATATTTACAGTGAGCTTAGTTCACAGGGAGCCGGATTCTGCCTGGGCGAAGGTTATCTCGATTCCCTGACAGATTTTGATATCGTGTTCAGGACACCGGGTATGTATTACCTTCATCCCGAATTACAGAAAGCTAAGGAACAGGGCGTTGCCATAACTTCCGAAATGGAGGTTTTCTTTGACCTGTGCCCCTGTAAGATCATCGGCATCACAGGCACTGACGGAAAAACCACTACGACCACCATTATTTCCGAAGCCCTTGCAAGAAGCGGCAGGACCGTACATAAGGGCGGCAATATCGGAAGAGCTCTCCTGCCCATAATAGAGGAGATAAAGCCCGACGATATCGCTGTTGTGGAGCTTTCCAGCTTCCAGCTTATCAGCATGAGACGTTCCCCCGATACAGCTGTCATCGTGAATGTGTTCCCCGATCATCTTAACGTTCACAGCTCAATGGAGGAGTATATCGGCGCCAAGATAAACCTTATTGCACATCAGAATGCATTCTCCCGCACCGTTCTTAATATGGACAATGAGATAACAAACGGTCTTTCCTCCCATGCAAGAGGCGATCTTTACAAATTCAGCAGATTCAATGTGCCCGAAAGAGGTTCTTATCTGGACAAAGAGGGTTATCTCTGCTTTACCGACGGAAAAACCTCTTCAAGGATAGTTCACAAGGATGAGATCAGGATACCGGGTATGCACAATGTGGAGAATTATCTTGCGGCGATCGCTGCTATCCACGGCGATGTTCCCGATGAAGCTATCGCTGGGACTGCAAGAGAATTCGGAGGAGTTGAGCATCGCATCGAATTTGTCAGAGAGCTTGAGGGCGTGAAGTATTACAACGACAGCATTGCTACAAGCCCTGCCAGCGTTATGGCAGGACTCAACGCTTTTGACCGTAAGCTCATAGTTATTGCAGGCGGCTCCGACAAGAAGCTGGATTACGGCACTCTTGCAGAAGCTATATGCAAACGTGTGAAGGTGCTCGTTCTCACAGGTGCAACTGCCGACAGCATAGAAGCTGCTGTTCGCGGCTGCAGCTGTTATGATGAAAATGAATGCAGGATAATACGTGCTGATTCCATGGAGAAGGCAGTCAGAGCGGCACATGATGCGGCAGTAAGCGGAGATATCGTTACTCTCTCTCCTGCCAGTGCAAGCTTTGACAGATACAGAAATTTTGAGGAACGGGGAAAGCATTACAAGTCACTTGTTAATGCACTCTGAGAATAGGAATGATAAAATGGAAATAAACGAGCTGAATGAGCTTATTTTCAGTCTTTGCAGGACATGGGGAGTATCGGGAAACGAGACCGATACTGCTGAGCTTTGCATGGAGATAATGAAAAAATACACACCCGACTGCCGCATAAAAAACGGCAATGTTATTGCCAATATCGGCACACGGAGAGAGGGCAGACCACACCTGCTTATTGACGCACATCTTGACAGGGTGGGACTTATCGTTACACACATTACCGAGGACGGCTTCCTGAAGGTGGGCAATGCAGGGGGACTTGACAGAAGGATATTCCCTGCACAAAAGGTCATTGTTCACGGAACGAACAATTTCAAGGGAGTTATCTGCGTGCTGCCCCCTCACCTGAAGAGCGGTGAGAGCAAGGTCATGGAGATGTCCGACGTTTGTATTGACGTGGGCATGACCCATGATGAGGCTTCAAAGGCGATACCTCTCGGAAGCAGCATTTCATTTGATTCAGAACCGTCACTGCTGCTCAACGGACGGATATGCTCCTCCGCTCTGGATGACAGATGCGGCATTGCTGCCATAATTGCAGCTGTTGATATGATATCCTCTGCCGACCCCGCAACTCTTCCTTACTCCGTTACAGTGCTTTTCTCCGCAGAGGAGGAGCTTGGAGAGCGTGGTGCAGCTGTGGCTGCATTTGACATTGACCCCGATATCGCCATTGCCGTTGATGTAAGCTTCGGTCTTTCATCGGGAGAAAAGCCAGAGAAGTGCGGCGAGCTTGAAAAGGGTCCCATGATAGGCATATCCCCATCCCTTGACAGAGGACTTTCAGACAGGCTCACAGAGCTTGCAGATGGAAATAATATTCCATGGCAGCCCGAAGTAATGAGCGGCTCAACAGGCACCAATGCAGACAGGTTTTCCATATGCAGAGGCGGTGCAAGAGCAGTTACGGTGTCTATTCCCCTGAGATACATGCATACCCCGGGAGAGGTCATCTCGGCTGAGGATGTAATGCTTACAGCCAGACTGCTTGCGGCATATCTCACCGAAGGGTAAATATGAAAGGAAAACAACTATGACAGATGATCTTATCACACTGCTCAGAGAGCTGTGCTGTATAAACGGTGCATCGGGTGACGAGGGTGCCGTAAGAGAATATATACTTGGCAAAATAGGCGGACTGTGCAAATGCACTGTTGACCCTCTCGGAAATATAATCGCCGATCACAAGGGAAGGAAAACGCCCGCGAAAAAGCTTATGATATCCGCTCACATGGATGAAGTGGGACTGATAATAACCTCCGTCCGCTCCGACGGGACCCTGTCCTTTGATTGCGTGGGCGGTGTTGACGCCGATGCTGCTGCAGGCAGACAGGTGACTGTTATGGGCAGGAGAGGCAGTCTGGACGGCTGTGTAGGCTCCAAGGCTGTGCACAATATGTCCGCTGAGGAAAAAAAGTCTCCCCCTAAGTTTGACGGCCTTTACATCGACATCGGTGCAAGGGATAAGGCTGACGCAGAAAAATACGTCCGTCCCGGGGATTACGCATATTTCCGTGCAGACTATACGAAGATGGGCAGCTGCATCCGCAGCAAGTCTATTGACGACCGTGCAGGCTGTGCCATTATGATAAATATGATACAAAGCGGATTTGAGTATGACTGTACCTTTACCTTTGTGGTACAGGAGGAGATAGGTCTCCGAGGAGCAAGGACGGCTGCATATACCGCAGCTCCCGATCTTGCCCTGGTGCTTGAAGCCACTACTGCGGCTGATATCCCCCTTTCGGAAGGAGAAAAACGCTGCTGCGAGCTGGGCAAGGGTCCTGTTGTTTCCTACATGGACCGCTCCACCGTATATGACAGAGAGCTGTACGCCCTCGCAGGCAGGACTGCGGAGAAAAACGGCATCCCATGGCAGACAAAAACCGTTATCGCAGGCGGCAACGACAGCGGTGCTATACACCTTTCAAGAGGAGGAGTACGCACAATTGCATTGTCCGTTCCATGCAGATATCTGCACACTCCCTCATGTGTAATAAGCGAATCCGATTATCATAATACAGCTGCTCTTGCAAAGGCTCTGGCGGCTGAGATACTGAGCTTATGCTAAGTCTCACAGAGGACTATTACGGCGGAAAGATCGCTGCATACCTGAAAGCCTACGGCACAGGCTATGACTTCTGTCGGTTCTGCTCCTTCGGCGGGGTATCAATGATGCTTTTCAACTCGAACGCAGTTATCTGCGGAGGATATTCCCCCGAGGTCCCGGAGATGATCGGTCTGCTATCCCCCGCCACGGTGGAATGGACAGAACCACTGCAAAATGACAGATACACCGCTCACAATGTCCATGTTTTCACCATTCCCAAGGGTCACGGGGACAGTTCACCCCATGAAATGATATCATCCTCCCACAGAGATTTCTCCCTGAGAAAAACAGCTGATATCATTGCCGAAAGCTTTGATATCGACAGGGATATGTGGTACGTGGATATGTCCCACCGCATCCGTCACGGTGTTTCGGAAATGTACATACTGAATGACGGTTCTGCCTGTGCAGCCGTTGATTTTATTTCGGCAGGATGTGCTTACATATCATCCGTCGCCGTAAAAAAACAGGCACGGGGAACAGGCAGGGGCAGGCTGCTCCTGCGATGCATGGGCAGGCTGCTGGACGACAGACAGCTCACAGGCATTATTCGTTCACAGTATAGCTCTGCAGGCTTTTACAGGAAATGCGGATTAAATGAAATATCCCCCACAGACTGTGGGGAAAAGATATACATCATCAGATGATAACGAAATCATCAACAGATCAAGAGAGGTATTTGTTTTATGGCTGAAATATTTGACCCCAAGCCCGTTGTTGTCAAAGGCTTTGAAATTGAAGAAAGAATACTTGCTGCTGCGGAGGCTGCCGAGGAAGCATGCGAAACAGCGTTCAGGGAGATCGACAGAACTGCCCGACACAACGGTGAAAAGGTACTGAAAGCATTCATCGACAACAAAGTGAGCGACGTTTGCATGAAGGGCAGCTCAGGCTACGGCTACGGCGACCTTGGACGTGACACTCTGGATGCGGTTTTTGCACAGTCTCTCGGTGCAGAGGACGCACTTGTCCGCCACAGCATCGTTTCGGGCACACATGCACTTACAATTGCACTGTTCGGCATTCTCCGAAAGGGTGACAAGATAGTTTCACTTACAGGCAGACCCTACGATACCCTTGAAGAGGTCATCGGTCTCAGAGGAAGCGGAAACGGCTCCCTTGCAGATTACGGAGTTGAGTACGACCAGGTCGATCTTACCCCCGACGGCAAGCCCGACGTTGCGGAGATATTCCGCAAGGTAAAGGGTGCAAAGGTGGCATATATCCAGCGTTCAAGAGGCTATTCACTCCGTCCCGCTCTTACTGTAAGCACAATTGCCGAGCTTGTAAAGGCTGCAAAAAGTGCTAATCCCGACATAATCGTTATGGTCGATAACTGCTACGGCGAATTCGTTGAAAAGACAGAGCCTGTTGCTGCGGGAGCAGATCTCATCATAGGTTCACTTATCAAAAATCCCGGCGGCGGTATCGCTGAGACAGGAGGATATATCGCAGGAGGAAAGAAGTACGTTGAGATGTGCTCCTACCGTCTTACCTGCCCCGGCGTCGGCAGAGAAGCAGGCTGCTCCCTTGATCAGAACAAGCGTATGTATCAGGGACTTTTCTTTGCTCCCGAGGTGGTTGCAAATGCACTCAAGACATCCGTTTTCACAGCAAATATCATGACACGTCTGGGATTTGAATGCTTCCCCAAGCCCGGAGAGGCACGAGGGGATATCATCACTGCTGTTCTTATGAAAAATGCAGAAAATCTTGTGGCATTCTGTCAGGGCGTTCAGAAGGGCTCACCTGTTGACAGCGGTGCTGTTCCCGAGCCATGGGATATGCCCGGCTACGACAGTCAGGTCATCATGGCTGCAGGAGCATTCAATAACGGTGCTTCCATCGAGCTTTCCGCCGACGCACCTCTCCGTGACCCCTTTGCTGTATACGTTCAGGGCGGACTTACCTATGCAACAGGCAGGATGGGCATACTTGTTGCACTCCAGGAAATGTACGACAAGAGATGTCTTAAATTATTCTGATAAATACTACAGGAGGAATCACTATGTCAAAATGCTACGAAAGACTGCTCAGATGCTATGAATGCTTCAAAGAAAAGGTGGATTTCACACCTAAGATCGCACTTATCCTGGGTTCGGGTCTGGGAGATTACGCCGACGGCATCGACATCAGAGCCACACTTGATTACAAGGATATAGAAGGCTTTCCCGTTTCCACTGCACCGGGTCACAAGGGACGCTTCGTATTCGGATATGTGGGTGACGCACCTGTTGTTATCATGCAGGGACGAATCCACTATTACGAGGGATATCCCATGGAGGATGTTGTTCTCCCCACACGGCTTATGAAGATGATGGGTGCAGAGGTACTGTTCATCACAAACGCTGCAGGCGGCGTGAACTGGCACTTTGAGTGCGGTGATTTCATGCTTATCAACGATCAGATCTGCATGGCTCCCTCTCCCCTTATCGGTGAGAATCCCGATGAGCTGGGTCCCCGCTTCCCGGACATGAGCGAGATATACAATAAGTCTCTCCGTGAGACGGTGAAGCACACTGCAAGAACTCTTGATATACCTCTCCGTGAGGGCGTTTATATTCAGCTTACAGGTCCTAACTATGAATCCCCCTCCGAGATCAGAATGGTTCGTACAATGGGGGCTGATGCAGTGGGTATGTCAACAGCATGCGAGGCTATCGCAGCAAATCATATGGGCATGAAGGTAGTTGGTATCTCCTGCATATCAAATCTTGCAAGCGGTGTATCCAGCCGTCCGCTGTCCCATGCAGAGGTACAGGAGACTGCCGACAGAGTAGCTCCTCTCTTCAAAAAGCTTATCACAGGAAGCGTGAAGAATATCTATGCTGATATGAACTAAGGAACCGCTGAATAGATCACTCATCGTGATTGCAGTGCTCCATTAATAACCACGCTTTTCAACAGAAAGGAATTGACCAATGGCACTTGACGGAACCTTCCTCCTTGCCGTAAAACAAGAGCTTACTCCCCTGATCGGCGGACGTATCGAGAAGATACATCAGCCCTCAAAGGAGGAAGCTGTAATAATCATGCGTACAAAAACGGGAAGCAGCAGGATACTTATAAGCGTATCCGCAAGCTCCGCACGCATACACATAACAGAGCAGTCCATAGAAAATCCCAAGGTACCTCCTATGTTCTGTATGCTGCTGAGAAAGCATTTAGGCTGCGGCAAGCTGACCGCTGTCCGCCAGGACGGACTTGAAAGAATACTTTACCTTGACTTTGAAACAGTCAATGAGCTGGGGGATTTAGTTACTGTCACTCTGGCTGTTGAAATAATGGGCAAATACTCGAATCTTATACTTATAAATCAGAACGGCAAGATCATCGACAGCATGAAGCGTGTTGATGATGCAATGTCCCGTGAACGTCTGGTTCTCCCGGGAATGACATACACTGTTCCTCCAAGGGAGGACAGGCTTAATTTCCTTATCGCATCGGAGGATGAAATGCGTGAAAGGATAGGTTCGCTTAACGGGAAAAACCTGTCCAAAGGACTTATATCCGTGTTTGAGGGTATATCCCCCGTTCTTGCAAGAGAATGGGTATACCGCTGCACAGGGGACTGTGACATTACAACAGATGAGCTGACCGATGAACTGACAGAAAAGCTGATCGGGGAGATCAAGGGGACAAGAGATAATTTCCTTACAGGCAATCGGACATACACCATCCTCAGAGACACAAACGGTACACTAAAGGATTTCTGCTTTGAGGATATACATCAGTACGGAGAGCTGATGAAGAAAGACTGCTGCGATTCCGCAGGCAGAACACTTGATTATTTTTTCAGCGAGCGTGACAATGCGGCACGTATGAAGCAGCGGTATCAGGACCTTTTCAGACTCCTTTCCAACACCTATGACCGTATTGCAAGACGAACCGAAAATCAGCGTCAGGAGCTTAAGGAAACTGCCGAAAGAGAACATCTGAAGCTATGCGGCGACCTTATATCTGCAAATCTTTACGCACTTGAAAAGGGCATGACAAGCTTTGAGACGGAGAATTTCTACGATGAAAACTGCTCAAAAATTACCATAAAGCTTGACCCCAGACTTACGCCATCCCAGAATATGCAGAAGTATTATGCAGGCTACAGAAAGGCTGATACTGCCGAAAAGCGGCTGAAGATACAGATCGAGCAGGGTGAATCGGAGCTTATTTACATTGACAGCGTTTCAGACGCACTGTCCCGTGCAGTAACGGAAAATGACGTTAATGAGCTTCGTGCTGAGCTTGCGGAGCAGGGGTATATCCGTGCCCTCCGTTCAAAAGGCAAGCCGCAGAAGGTAAGATCTGCTCCTCCCCTGGAATTCACAGCTCCCGACGGAACTCAGATACTTGTGGGACGAAACAACAAGCAGAACGATATGCTCACCACAAAGCTTGCGGAAAAGACCGATATCTGGCTCCACACAAAGAACATTACAGGCTCCCACGTTATCATACGGACAAAGGGAAACGAGCCTGCGGAGGAAACTATCATGTATGCGGCACGTCTTGCAGCATATCACAGCAAGGCAAAAAACTCCGCACAGGTACCCGTTGACTATGTTCCCGCAAAATTTGTCAAGAAGCCTGCAGGCTCAAAACCGGGAATGGTCATTTTCACAAACAACCGCACACTTTACGTGACCCCACTTGACCCAGAAGCAAAGGAATGATATTATGCCACTGAAAGACAAGCGTCTGCTGCTCTGTGCGGAGATGACCGAGGGCAGAGTTGTATGCGATATCGGCACAGATCACGGCTATCTCCCCGCTCATCTTATAAAAACAGGAAAATGCAGCAGGGTGATCGCCGCCGACCTGAACGAGCTTCCTCTGGAATCCGCACGTCAGACATTTGAGCGTGAGGGCATAACAGAGTACGGGGAATTTTATCTTTCCGACGGTCTCAGGGATGTTCCTTTGGACGGTGTGACCGATGTTGTTATTGCGGGAATGGGCGGCGAGCTTATAGGAGAAATACTATCCATTCCCAAGGCAAAGCAGCCGGAGATAAATTACATACTGCAGCCGATGACAAAACCCGACGCTCTCAGAAGATTCCTTGGGGATAACGGATTTGAGGTCAGGGAAGAAAAGGCTGTATGGGACGGCAGATTTGTGTATTCTGCAATGAAATGCATTTACACTGGAGTTCCGTATAGAATTGATATTCTCCGTGAGAATATCGGTCTCCTTGACGGCAGCGGAGACTCGGCAGTTTATCTTGATCTGCTGGTCAGACGGCTTAAACGTGCGGCTGACGGCATGAGCAGGACTGCTCCAATAAAAGCAGCTGAGCTGTATTCCCTCATTGAAATGATCGGAAGGGTCAGGAACGGTGATATGTGAATATCCCGGGGAAAACAGAACATAATAAAAGATTAGTATAGAATGATGTTTAAGGAGGCTCATTATGTGTACAGGAATCGCTATGAAAGCCGATGACTTCTACTTCGGAAGAAATATGGATCTGGGTTATTATTTCGGTGAGCAGGTAGTCATCGCACCAAGAAATTATGCCTTTGAATTCCGCAAAGCGGGGCAGATGAAAAGCCATTATGCTATAATAGGAATGGCTTCCGTTGCGGATAATTACCCCCTGTATGCCGAGGCGGCAAATGAAAAGGGTCTGTGCATTGCAGGTCTGAACTTCCCCGGCAATGCGTACTATTCCCCGGAGCTTTCAGACAGCAAGACCAATGTCTCCCCCTTTGAACTGATACCCTATATTCTGGGACAGTGCACCACTGTGGATGAAGCTGTGGAGCTGCTTGAAAAAACTCATGTCACAGCTATCCCGTTTTCTGACGCACTTCCCCTTGCAACTCTTCATTGGCTCATCTCGGATAAGAACCGCTCGGTTACTCTTGAGGTCATGAAAAACGGCATGAACATTCATGATAATCCCGTGAATGTACTGACAAACAATCCCCCCTTTGATTTTCACATGACCAATCTTGCACAGTATATGAATCTTACTCCGACGCTTACTCCCAACAAATTCGGGAAGTCGGGAATAGGCGAATTCGGCAAGGGTCTTGGCAGCTTCGGTCTTCCGGGAGATTATTCCCCTGCATCAAGATTCGTCAAGACTGCATTCATGCTGGCATACGCTGAATGCGGTTCGGGTGAGGATGAATGCATATCAAAATTCTTCCATATCCTGGACTCTGTTGCTGTAGTAAACGGAACCATCCCCTCCGACACGGACATGGGATATTTCACAACGTACTCCTGCTGCATCAATGCGGACAAGGGCATTTATTATTACAAGACATATTCCGATAACAGGCTGAATGCTGTGGATATGCACAGAGCGGAGCTTGATTCGGATAAGCTGTTCTGTTATCCCGCTTTACGCAGGCAGGATGTAAATTTCCAGAATTGAAATAATTCGGCGGCTATAGCACCTCCCATCAGGAAGGTATTATAGCCGCCGTGTTTCATTCCATAGCGTATTATTTTATCAAAGCGTCAGCTGGTCGGGATCATCAAGATCCTTTGAAAGACAGCCTGCTGCGGGAACGGATTTTACAATGTATTTCTTCATTCCTTCAAGCTTTTCGGGAGCAACTATACACGCATTCTCAACCCTTGACTTCGCCTTAAGAGTCATGACCTGAACACCGATAGTATCCCGTGTGGTCTTGGGAAGGATAAGTGCCGTATTGAATACAATAGCTCGGCTGTTGGTTGATGTTACAAGCACATCCGCATTATCGCTGATAAACATGAGCTTTACAAGCTTCGCCTTGGAGGTGTAAGCATTTGCAAGCTTCCTGCGGTTTGTCTTGGTCTCGTAAGCATTCAGGGGCACCTTTGCCGCCTTTCCGTTATCGAATATCATAAGCAAATATCCCGAATAATCGGTGGTATTTACCATGGCAACGATGTTTTCATCAGGCTCAAAGGACAGCTTCGCAGGAACAAATTCACCCAGAACTGATGCCTTTGTATCAGCAAAATCCGACGCTCTGGACTTGTATACCTGACACTTGTCCGTAAAGAACAGCAGCTCTGTTTTGTTAGTCGCCTCAAAGGAACAGCTGATAACATCCCCCTCCTTGAGCTTATGCTCGGAGGACATTCTCAGTGACTGAGGTGTGATCTTCTTGAAATATCCGCTGCCTGTAAGGAACAGAGTAACGGGATAATCGGGGGTATCATCCGCTATAACGTCATCATCCTCGTCATCCGCATAGCAGAACAGGGTCTTTCTGGGCTGACCGTACTTCTTGATAACATCCTTCAGCTCACTGACAATGATATCAAGCACCTTTTTCTCGTCTCTCACGATGGACTCCATCTCAGCGATATCCTTTTCCAGCTGAGCTATCTCGGAGATGCGGTTCATGATGTACTCACGGTTAAGGTGACGGAGCTTGATCTCAGCAACGTACTCAGCCTGTATCTCATCAATGCCGAAGCCTATCATCAGGTTGGGAACAACTTCCGCTTCCTCTTCGGTCTCACGGACTATCTTTATAGCCTTGTCAATGTCAAGAAGTATCTTTTCCAGACCCTTAAGGAGATGAAGCTTTTCTTTTTTCTTGTTCATCTCGAAATAAACACGCCTCTTGACGCACTCCTTGCGGAATGCTGTCCATTCGCTGAGTATCTCGTATACACCCATTACCTTTGGTGTTCCGCCGATAAGGATATTGAAATTGCAGGAGTATGTGTCCTGGAGAGGAGTAAGACGATAGAGCTTCTTCATCAGAGCGTCGGGGTCTACTCCACGCTTTATGTCGATAGCTATCTTAAGACCGTTCAGGTCTGTTTCATCACGGATATATGAGACCTCACGTATCTTGCCTGCCTTTACAAGCTCGATTATCTTATCCATAATGGCTTCGATAGTTGTTGTGGGAGGTATTTCCGTAACTTCGATGCAGTTTGATTCCTTATCAAAATTATACTTTGAACGTATCTTCACGCTGCCTCGTCCTGTGCGGTATATCTTTTCCAGCTCGGGTTCATCATATATCATAAATCCTCCCCCGGGGAAATCGGGTCCCTTAAGGGTGGAAAATGCATTGAAATCGGGATTCTTGATAAGTCCGATAGTTGTCTCGCATATTTCCGCAAGGTTGAAGGAGCATACTGCACTTGCCATTGAAACGGCTATTCCCACGTTTGCATTTACAAGGACTGAGGGGAATGATGCAGGGAGCAGTGTAGGCTCTACAGTCTCGTTATCGTAGTTGGGGACAAAATCAACTGTGTCCTTGTCTATATCACGGAAAAGCTCGTTGCAGATAGGGTCAAGCTTTGCTTCGGTGTATCGTGATGCAGCATATGCCATGTTGCGGGAATACGCCTTGCCGAAATTTCCCTTGCTGTCAACATAGGGATGGAGCAGGGCTTCATTTCCCCTTGCAAGACGAACCATTGTCTCATAAATAGCAGCGTCACCATGGGGATTCAGCTTCATTGTCTGACCGACGATGTTTGCGGATTTTGTCTTGGGACCGTTAAGAAGTCCCATTTTATACATGGTATAGAGCAGCTTTCTGTGGGATGGCTTGAAGCCGTCTATCTCAGGGAGGGCACGGGAAACAATTACGCTCATTGCATAGGGCATATAATTCTTTTCCAGGGTGTCGGTTATTTTCTCCTCAACAACGATACCGCTGCCTGCGATATATGCGTTGGGGATAGCTTTTGAGGAGGTGGCGGGCTTGTCTGTTTTCTTCTTTGCCATGTTATTTTATTCGCTCCTATTTCGGGGAATTGCCCCGTTTTTTACAAGTGATGTCCCCTATGGCTATGCCAGAGGGGACCTGAATTCAGTATGTATTATTCCTCAGCTGCATCCATTGCGTCCGCTGCCTTTATCATGATAGCACATTCAAGACGCTTCTTTTCCAGCTCGCAGGAAAGCTTATGGGAGGTATGGATATCGCCCATATAGATGTAATTATTGGCATTGCAGCCGCCGCTGCAGTAGAACTTTGCCCAGCACTTCTTACATTCGGGCTTGGAGTAGATATGTGCGGAAGCAAACTCCTTTTTCATGTCGGTATTGAAGGTACCCTCGTGGATGTTGCCCATGAGGTAATCGTCATAGCCCACAAACTGATGGCAGGGATAGATGTCACCATCGGATGTGACCGCAACATACTCATTGCCTGAGCCGCATCCTCTGAGACGCTTGATAGCACAGGGACCCTGGTCAAGATCAAGCATGAAGTGGAAGAAATTAAAATGCTTGCCCTTCTTTTTGTTTACCAGCATAAGCTTTGCAAGCTTTTCATACTCTGCAAAAATAGCGGGAAGATCTCTTTCTGTGATCGCATACTTCTCATCGTGATCGCATACAACAGGCTCAACGGATATCTGGTCAAAGCCAAGCTCGTTAAGATGGAAAACGTCGTTTGCGAAGTCCAGATTATACTTTGTGAATGTACCTCTTACATAGTAATTCTCATAGTTTCTCTTTTCGGCAAGCAGCTTATACTTGTCCACTATCTTATCATAGCAGCCTGTTCCGTCAACTCGCTTTCTTACACGGTCATTGACTTCCTTCCGCCCGTCAATGGACATAACAACATTGGACATTTCCTTGTTGATGAAATCCATCTTCTCCTCGTCAAGAAGAATACCATTTGTTGTGATAGTGAAGCGGAAACGCTTATTGTATTCCTTTTCCTTGGAACGGCCGTACTCAACAAGCTTCTTTACTGTATCCCAATTCATGAGAGGCTCACCGCCGAAGAAATCCACCTCCAGATTTTCTCTTCCTGCGGAATTCTCAAGGAGGAAATCGAGAGCCTTTTTGCCTGTTTCAAAGCTCATGATCTTCCGTCCCATTGCATAGTCGCCCTGGGAAGCGAAGCAGTATTCGCAGCGGAGATTGCAGTCCATTGTGATAAGCAGGCACATTGCCTTTACGGGAGCTGCTACGGAATACTTTGCAAACTGCTCGTAATCATCCTCGGAGAAAAGTATCTGCTGATCGTGAAGCTCCTTTACCTCCTCATAGCAGGAAATGATCTCATCCCTGTCATAAAAGCGTGAAAGCTTCTCAATGACGTTTTCGGGGCATTCCTTTTCAAAAGGAGGCATAACGTTATCCAACATATCATATGTCAGCTCATCAACGATGTGAACGCCGCCGCTGTGCACGTCCAGCACGATATTATATCCGTTAAGCTTGTATTTATGTATCATAGAATTCCCGGTCCTCTCATGAAAAAAATAGCCTCCCCACGGCATCGGAAAAAGCTGCGGCTTAATCCCCACGCTGCGAGAAAGCTCTCACGCAGTACAAACCCATAAGCACTAAAGGTGAATTACCTTTAGAACTTATGTATTGTACATCAAAGCTTACTTTATATGATTACTTCTCACACTTCTGGTTTGCAACAGTGCAAGATGTCTTGCATGCAGACTGGCAGGAAGCCTGGCATCTGCCGCAGCCGCCCTTAGCAGCTGTCTGCTTTAAGTTAGCCTTGTTGATGGTCTTGATATGCTTCATGATAGATATCCTCCCATTTAATTTATTTAATAACAGTATAGCACATCCCGGGATAGATTTCAATATCAATAAAAATTATTTACATTTTTCGTCATGTTGCAAAATATGCAAATATTTACGGCTGAAATAATTGTATATTTTGCTTTTATACTAAGTCTAACTCGTTCTATAGACAAAGCCGACAGACAGAATAAGTCCATAGGTTGATTTAGACTTAGTATTATCTGTAGTGTGCCCCTCTGCGGGTATTGACCCCTCTGATGCCGCCGAGAGCAGAGCTTGCAAGTATCACAAGGAGCTTTGAAACTATTCCTCCTGCGGTGAATGATTTTACGGTGAAAGCACCTATCAGCATAGCTGTGCAGAATACACACAGTCCGCAGACAAGCCCCGTAGCAAGACCATGCCGCCTCCGTCGGTTGGCTGCTGCGGAGGCACAGGCAAAGCAGCCTGCTCCAAGGGATATTCCCGAAAGAACGCTGACAGCCGAATCCGACAGATCAAGGAACAATGCAAAGCAGGAAAGCAGCAATGAAGCTGCTGTAAGTGCTCCAAGTCCCGACAATACCGCAGAAACAGCCAAAATCAGCCTTTCCTGCAAACGTTCCCTCTGTGGACTCTTTCTCATAGCGATACCCTCCGCTGCATGATATACTAAACATCTGTAACATCTGTTTAGTATAACAATCTATGCAGCGGAGGGGCGGAATATTCCTATATTATGATACTTGCCATTTGTTGGTTTGCGGCACGGTAATGATCTTTTGACCGAATAGCTTTTGCTTGTCCCATTTAGTTTTGTTTGAGGGAGTTTGCATCATGCCATAGAAAGTACATAATTCAGTTTGTGGATAGTATAGTATAGTATCAGACTAAAGTCCTTTGAAATTGCTGAGGGCAGGATCATACCACTACAAATTCAAGAACAGAAACATTTTCCCCTGCGGAAACCACAAGTGTATCCCCTGCATTCTCCGGGACATCAACACTATATGCACTGAAATCATCATAGCACATGGATGGCATTACTTCAACCGATGCAGTATTGCCGCTGCCGAAATCGACAGTTATACTGCCTTTTCCGATAACGCTTGACGCATATATGGTCAGTGATTTTTTATTCCCGAGGTCAACACCCTTGTAAAGTGCTGTTCCTCCCCAGCCTTTTACACAGATGTAATGTCTTTTGAGCTTTACGGAGTAGGATATTCTGAAATTATTGCTGCTGTCAAAGCATTCGGCATCGAATCGGCTGTCACGGAGACCTATTTCTTCACCAATTATATGAAGCACCGCTTCCGATCTGATATCTCCGGAGGATGCTCCTGCATAGAACAGGTATTCTCCGCTCTCAACCATCATTTTGCGGCTGCGGACATTAAAAATGCGGAGGCTGTCACGGGAGATGCTTACAGATACCTTTTTTGTCTCACCTGCCCTGATATGAACACGCTCAAAGCCGCAGAGCTTCCTTTCCGGTCTGCTGACAGCGGAAGCCCTCATGGTAAAATATATCTGAACTACCTCGTCACCGTCTAAATCCGAGGTATTTGTAACACTGACCTCTGCTGTTATATCATCACTTCCGCTGACGGTGAAGCCGCTGTACACGAAGGATGAATATGACAGACCATGACCGAAGGGGTAAAGGGGCGTTCCCTTGAAGTACATATAAGTCGTTCCTGCGGACTCGATATCATAATCAAGAATATCGGGGAGATCATTTTCCGACCTGTACCATGTGAGTGATGTGCGTCCCGCAGGATTATTTTCGCCGCAGAGCGTTTCCGCCGCTGCTGTTCCCAGATATGCCCCTGCATGGGTAGTGTAAATGATCGCAGGAAGCTTTTCCTGCTCCCGGTAAATGGAATAAGGGTAGCTTGACACTATCATGAGAATGGTATTCTTATTGATGTCTGCAAGGAATCCCGCCATTCCGGGCTGAACATTCAGTGCAAGAGTTTTTCTGTCATAGCATTCCTTTGCCACCTGTACGGGATGATTGCCCACGCAGTATATTACGTGATCGCATTCAGCCGCAGCTCTTTCTCCTCTGCTTCTTCCGTTTTCGATGACCTCGATATCAAATAGCTGCTCAGACCTTACACCTGTCACCTTTTTAACGGTAAGCTCACCGTTTTCATCGCAGACCATTCGCCTGTGATGAAGGAATTCCTCAATAAGAGTCCTTCCGCAGTATGGTTTCATATTCAGGGTTTCACGGGTAAACCAGTCGTGAATTCTCCTGTTGTGGAGCCTGAAGCTGTTATCATCAAAAAGACGGACATAACGCTTGAATTTCACGGAGAAAAGATTGTTCCAGTTCTCCCCCCAGTCCTGAAGCTCAAACTTCTCGGCATCGGTAACGGTATCGGCATCGGCAATAAGTTTGCCGTCCTCCTTGGCACTTAAATATTTGCCGTTGGGAGCCTTTACGGCAACAATATCCCACAGGCTGTCATACACTATCTCACTGCCGCCGAATTTTTCGGTTATACCCTGCCTTACCGATATATCTCCCGATGAATATCCCGTGTACCAGTCCATGAGATTTTCATCTGCCAGAGCACCGAGAACAGCTATCCTTTTCGGATCACCTTTTATGGGCAGTATACCGTTATTTTTAAGGAGCACCATCTGCTCTCGTGCGGCACGGAGATTTACCTTCTTATGAGCTTCGCAGTCAACAACGGACTTGTCAATAGCATTGTAGCTGCATTCATCAAACTGACCCAGAGCAAATCTTGAAAACAGCGTACAGGCAATGGAAGCGTCTATCTCACTTTCGGTTATCTCGCCGTTATCAAGAGCCTTTTTTGCAGCTGCATATACAAGATCATCGTTATCCGTCATACTGTCTGAACCTGCCCTTATGGAAAGAGCAAGAGCCTGAGAATGGGTCTCGCATTTGCGGTGATCCAGCACTGTCTGGGAGAAATCTCCTCCGTCCGAGACCACGTACCAGAGTCCCCATTCATCCTTGAGAATATTCCTGATATCGTTATTCATAATGGCGGGACAGCCGTTTATCTCATTGTAGGCTGCCATAACACTTCTTGCACCGCCTTTGCGTATCGCACATTCAAAGGGGGCATAGTAATACTCGTATTTCAGCCTGAGAGGAAGATATGCGTCGCAGCTTCCACGGTTTTCCTCGTTATTATCGGCACAGAAATGCTTTAGTGTGGGTATGGTTTTCACAAAGTCCCCGTCATCCCCCAGCATCGTTTCCGTATATGCAGCGGACATCTCGCCTGCCAGACAGGGATCCTCGCCGTAAGCTTCCTCATTCCGTCCCCAGCGTGGGTCACGTGCCATGTCCACTGTGGGACCCCATAAAGCTATGCCGCCGTGCTTATCCTTGTTATAGTAAGCTCTTGCCTCATCAGCGGCAATTTTTCCCAGCTCAGACATAAGCTCCTTGTCAAAGGTCCCTGCAAGACCGGTAGGCTGAGGAAAAACTGTGGAGATAGTCTCGGGGTCACGTCCTACAAAGCCTCTTGCTACCTCTGCTCCGATATAATACTCACCCAGTCCCAGACGCTCCGATGCAAAGTGATGCGTAGTCAGAACACGGAGCTTTTCATCAAGAGTCATTCCGGAAATAAGCTCTCTTACACGCTGCTTATACTCCTGTATTTTACTTTCTTTCATTTATTTCTTCCTTTCGCACAGCATCAAAAAAGGCTCGGGAGAATGCCCCGAGCCTTTTTATGACCTTCTATTAATATTTATCAATAATTGTGAATACCATGTCATGAGACACAACATTCAGCTCAGTTGTAGCATCAGCAACAGCCTGCATAGCTTCACGTATCATGCCGGAATTCGTTACAGATTCGTTTACATTCTCACTGAGAGATGCAAGTGCAGCCTGGAGCTTTTCAAGAGTTGCAGTCAGCATCGGCAGATTTTCAGAATCTATTTCGGGAACGCTTGAACAGAATCCGACTACCTTTGCAAGGATATCCTCAACTATCTTCGCTCTGGAAGCAGTCTGGTGGTTTGCTTCATCAATATTTGAAAGGCTTGCATAGATATTCTCGATATCTGCAAGGAGCTGAGTTGCAAAGCCGCTAACCTTAACTGCCATTTCCTCCGCCTTAGTATTCTTTGCAGGAGCACTGCCGCCTGAGCCTCTTGACGGACAGAGCAGACAGTTCTCGGGTATATTTCTGCCGCTGTAGATCGCCTCAGCCATTTCAATGCAGGTCTTGTAACCGCAGCCTCCGCAGTCGATCTTGCGGTCATGATCTTCCTTCTTGCCCAGCTTGGCAAATACATCCTCAAGGTCTCTTATGGAAATATTCGTAGGCTTTTCATCATTCTTATAGTTGCGTACAAAGCTCTTGAGATTGAATATTTCATCATATTTCTTGAACTGCTTATCAACATTATCGAATGTACCTGTCTTACGGCGTTTTCTTGCATCCTGCTCAACGTCACGCCAGATATTCTTAACATCCAGAGAAGTCTGATCGTCATCGGGTGTGTAAACACCGCAGCCTCTTCCGCAGCCGCCGGCACAGGAAAGAACATCGAAAAGCTTGGGATGACGGTGTGCGGGTGTTGAAGCGAAATCATCCACCTCACGGTATACTGTGGAAGCACCTGAGGAGGATGCTGCAGACGCTTCGGGCATATTGATATTCAGATTATATCTCAGGCCGTCGGGTGAAGCGAACATTGCACCCATACCGCCCTGTACCTGATCGTCGAAATCATAATGGAGATCGCCCTCGATAGCCTTGTTGAAGTCTATCTTCTTGCGGCGGAAATACTCCTTAAGACGGCGGAAGGTTATATTGTAGGAAACATGTCCCGATGCTCTGAATTCCAGAGACATAGCAGGACAGGGAGTAAGAGCCGCAACGGCATAATTCACCTTAAGATAATCCCTGATATATATAGCCTCGCAGGAAAGAGGGCTGTGGATAGGAGCGATATCCTTTGTCTCATTGGGATGATAAAGCTCCATATACCTTACGATGGCAGGGCACTGCTGAGAAAGGACATTCTGAGCATTTCCCTTTTCAAAGCTGCGTACATATGCCCATGTGCAGATATCGCCGCCGTGAGCACCGTCGTAAACGCCTACTGCACCATTCTGCTTGAACCACTTGAGGACAGCCTGCCATGTTCCGGGGAAAGCCGTCTTGATAGCGGGATGAGCAACAACAATGATCTTCTTATCCTTGATCTCCTTGAAGAACTTGTCAATATCATCGTTATAATCTCTTGCCCTCTGAGTACATGCGGTAATACACTGACCGCAGGCAATACACTTATCCTGATTGATCTCGCTGACAAGCCTTCCGTTCTCCCCGATCTTCATGACAGAAGCTTCGGGAGAGGGACATGCTCTTACACAAGCCCCGCAGCCAATACACCTGTCTTTGATTACCTCAATAAGGTTTTCCATTCAAATACACTCCTAACGTTATATTCATCCTTTATCCATTATGGAACCGCACAGGTCGGAAGTTTATTAAGATTTTTTATACTGTTTTTACACTGTACATAATTATATCAGAAATAATCAAAATTTGCAAGTTTTTTTTAAAAGAAATCTAACATTCCGACAATTTTCTACACTTTGAAAAGATTTGCACATAAAAATCAGTAATATTACACAATGGTTACAGATTTTTCTTTGGCGTAATCTTATCGTAATAATACTTATTCGGGGTCAGATAAAAAAATGCCGCCGGAAATCACTCCGACGGCACTGAGATGCGATTATTATGCTCTTACATCAAGAACAGAGCCTATTTCACCGTTGAATTTGGGGAGTGCCTGAGCCATTTCAATGATGCACTGAGCCTGATTTTCTGTGGTTTCCATTGCTTTTTTCATAACTGATGTATTGATGGAAGCCATGAGATTTGTCTGATGCATACCCATTGCCATTGACGCAATTGAAGTTTCCATAAATCATACCGCCTTTCACATCATAATATGTATACTCTTAGTTTGTGTACTTTTCCAGTTCCTCGTCAAATTCTTCGCTGCTCTTTACGCCTGCGTCGATGACCTTCTGAACACGAGAGATGCATTCGGTGATCTCATCTGCACATGCACTGATGCTCTTGATCTTGTTCTCTATCTTATCGGCAGACGCCTTGGATGTATCTGCAAGTGTTCTAACTTCCTGAGCGATAACGCCGAAGCCCTTGCCGCTTTCCTTGGCACGTGAAGCCTCAATGGAAGCGTTGAAGCCGAGGATTCTTGTATTCATTGCGATATTCTGAATGACCTTTACCGTATCCTGAGTTGCAGCAACCTCTTCCGTTGTCTTTTCAATAAGCTTGTTAAGCTCACTGAACTGCTCGCTAAGCTCATTGATCTGCTCGGCATTGCCCTTGATATAATCCTTGGACTTGCCTACAAGTGCATCCTTGTACTGCATATCTTTCTGAAGGCTTGCATTGTTTTCCATTGCCTGATACTTGCTGTATGCAAGAGCAGAAAGGATATCTGCAGCTGTCTGAAGGAACTTTGCAGCAGCGTCTATCTTCTTCTTGGGAACGATGTTTACCTTGCGGAGAGCTCTGATAAATTCGTCCGGATCAATGCTCAGCTCCCCTGCTATCTTGCGGAACTTGGACTCATCGGGAGCTTCGGGAAGGACCTGTCCGCCGATAAAGGAACCGATGTATTCTCCGTTTACTATGATAGGTGCAGCGAAGTCCATAAGGCCTGCGTGACAGCGGTAAGCCGCTGCCTTTCCTGTACGCATTGTCTGTTCGCCGCCCATTTTGTCGCACTGCTCGCAGCGTCCGCAGCCGATCCTGGATTTTCTTGTAAGATCCATACAAAATGTTGTAAACCCGCTTCCCTCAGTAACAGCAACGCCATCTGCGTCCGCCGTGAGAGCAGCCATGCCGGTAACAGCCGAGAAACCGTCCTGAAACTCCTGGAGAGAGCGGACATCTATAAGATCTGTCAGTTTCAAAGAAGCCATATAAGCTACCTCCGTATCATTATTATTAAGGCAGACTTTTTTCCACCATATAGTCTATAGTAATTTTACAATAAATTGCAGGGAATGTCAATCGATTTATTGGCAATTTTTTTGTTTTTGTTGATTATGTACTATTTTTAGTTGGAATATTAATCTTTTTATATAAAGCTCAAAATATCTCTATCCGCAAAAAACAGGGAATGCCTTCCGATATGGGGCATTCCCTGTATAGAGGCTGATCCATAACAGGTCGGGATCAGTTTTTGCCTGCAAAATAGCCGTTAAGCTTTTCTACGAGAGCATTCACGTCTGTGCCGTGAACAGCACATGCATCAGCGATGGACTCACCTCTGGAAGCGGGGCATCCGAGACAGTGCATTCCGATCTCGAAGAAAAAAGGGGCTGTATCCATATCCTTATCCAGGATATCGCCGATTATTGTATCGGGTGTTACTACAAATCCTGCCATAATGAAAACATCCTTTCGCAGCTGAGAATAACTCACAGCATGATTTTATACTAACTAATAACCATTTAACCTATGGATAAAATACCGTGGCTATAATACGTCCTCTCTGCGTCAAACTCCCTTGCAAGCGTCAAGCTTCACTTGACATATTGCTGCGGTCGTTTTCCCTGATAGGACGCATTCTGTCCACCGTCTTTAGAACAAATGGTTATTAGTATTATATAAAACATTATACCCCATTGATACACGTTTTGCAAGTGATTTTTCCAAATTGCATATTTTTTACTTTTCGTACATAATATTTCTTTGAGGACTGCGCCGAAATTTTTTTTCAAAAACGCTGAAAAATTTCTGAAAAAGACTTGTATTTTTATAAATTATAGGTTATAATATGTAATATAAATGATTCTATGCCCGAAAACGGGCTGTTGCAAAGAGGTGCGGCGTATGAACAACGAGCAGACTATGACTTTCTCGGTCTATGAGGACAGAGAAGCGGAACTCAAGAAGAACCTTACAATTATTTATGACGCACTTCGTGAAAAGGGCTATAATCCTATTAATCAGATCGTCGGATATATTCTGTCCGAGGATCCGACATATATAACTACATACAATAACGCAAGAAGCCTTGTCCGTCATATCGACCGTGATGAGCTGCTGCAGGTGCTGGTAAAGTCATACCTGGGTGCTTGATTCGGCTGTAAACATCGGTACGCATGGTTCTCTGCGGATCATGCGTTTTTTTCATGCCTTTTGTGTTTGTAATGTGATAATTTCCCGAAAATAGCTGATTTTTCCGAACTGTAACCATTTTGTAGTTTCATTTTGCAGAAATTGTGTTATAATAAACGTATAGAGGGAATAATAATAGGCTCACCCACGGGTACTATAATAAAGTATTGCGTCACGTAATATACTTTATACCGAAAGGCGGGCTGATTATGAGGTTTTCTTCTGTATTCCGACGGATGATATCTGTCTGGATAGCGGCTGCGGCTGCCGGCTCAATGCTGGTTTCAGTTTCTGCGGCTGATATATCCGCACTGAACAATGACCTGTGCGGTTACGGTCAGGGGCGGGA
The DNA here is from genome assembly GCA_051882495.1 of Huintestinicola sp. GTDB lineage: Bacteria > Bacillota > Clostridia > Oscillospirales > Ruminococcaceae > Huintestinicola. The sequence goes on from JBJERX010000038.1 coordinate 22,753, forward strand.
AGTTAATGACGAAAACTGTCCTACAGGAGCGATCATGTTTGAGGAGCAGTATTCCTGCTACGACGCACACGCCCTGACGGACACACCGGATATATGCCTTACCTTTGACCAGGGCTACGAGAACGGCTTCACAGCCCCTATTCTCGATACCCTCAAAGAGAAAAACGTTAAGGCGATTTTCTTTGTGACAGGTGATTACGTCAAGCGTAATGAACAGCTTGTCAGAAGAATGATAGATGAAGGTCATATCATTGGCAACCACGGAATGGGACACAAGTCCCTGCCCCAGCTGAGCACAGGTGATATGGAGACGGAGATCATGAGTCTCCACGATTACGTTGCCGATAAATTCGGTTACGAGATGAAGTATTTCAGACCTCCCTGCGGAGAATTCTCCGAAAAGGCTCTGGCTGAAGTACAGTCTCTCGGCTACAGGACCTTTGTCTGGAGCTTCGCTTACTGCGACTGGGACGTAAATGACCAGCCTGACTGCAGCGAAGCACTTGAAAGGGTAACATCTGCTGCACACAGCGGAGGTATTTACCTTCTCCACAGCGTTTCGGAGACAAACTGCAGCATCCTGCCCGAAGCAATTGACAGGATAAGAGCAGCGGGATATGATTTTTCACTCCCTCCGGACGCATAAACCACGGATCAAGTTCCGCATATGCGGGATTTTGATATATTCCTGATTCTGTCGGTGCAGACGACAGAAATTCGTATCTCCTTGTTTTGGTTTAATTTCATCTCACCGCTTATGCGGTACCCCCGAACGCTAATTCGGGGGTGTTTTTTTGCATGGAGATAAATCAAAGATACACAAAAAATATTGAATAAATCATTGAAAATAATAGTTGCAATTTTGGTAAAGTTGTGGTATAATAAACAAAATAAATGTTTTCAGACATAAATCCTGTCAATCAGCTGAGGTTTCGGCATATGCATAGCATTAAAACGAAGTCTTTGTAAAGAAGGATCGGTATTTTCCCGGGACCTGTTTCAGACAGCATAACACGCAGTCTTTTTAATTTTTCCGTATGATCAAAGGAGATAACGCTTTATGGAGCCTTATATCGTAAGACAAACCATTTTAAACGAAAATCAGCAGGCGGTAGGGTACGAGATACTCTATGCTGACGACCAGTCTCAGTGGCAGCAGGATGATTCTGCCGCCGCTACCGCTATTGAAAATTTTCTCTCCTCTATGGACTCGGAAAAATTCATCGGCGGCAAGACAGCGTATATCACATTCACACGCAATCTGCTGGTAAAGAATATCCCAAAAATGTTTGATACTTCTAAGCTGGTCATCCAGATCGAGGACGCCCTTATCACTAACCCTCTGTCCCACTCTCTGATAACAAAATTCAAGCAGGCGGGTTATAAGATCGCTATCATCGATTTCGATTTCGCTCCCAGATTTTTCAGCGTTCTGGATATCGTTGACTACATAAAGATAAATTTCATGAGCTACAGAGAATCCACTCTGGAAAGCGTTGTAAAGATAGGAAAATCCTTCGGCAAGGAGATCATTGCCTACAATGTTGACTGCGCCGAGGCATACGAAAAGGCACGTGAATACGGCTGCACACGCTTCCAGGGCTCGTATGTTGCCGATAAGCTGCCTGCAACTATACAGAACAGGGCAAAGCTCATGCAGGGCAACTTCATGATGCTGATGGTAGCGGTAAACCGTGACGAACCAGATATCGACGAGATCGAAGAGATCGTATCCAGAGATGTTTCTTTGACTTATGCACTCCTCAAGCTTGTAAACTCCGCATATTTTGCACTCCGAAACCGTGCAAAATCAGTCAAGCAGGCACTTGTTATCCTCGGTCTGGGACAGCTCAAGCAGTGGATATACCTGCTCTCCTTTAAGGCAGACGACGGCACAATGCCCGATGAGCTTATCAAGCTTTCCTTCCTGAGAGCAAGCTTTGCCGCTGAGCTGGTGGATTTTGCGGACGATATGCCCATCTCACGTTCCGAAGCATATCTGCTGGGAATGTTCTCCACACTGGGCAAGCTTATGCAGACACCCATTGAAGACGTTCTTGCTCCCCTGCCAATAAGCGACTGCATCAAGGATGCACTTGTTTCTCACGAGGGAAGGACCGGTATGCTTTACGATGTTATCATCTCCTACGAGAATGCGGAATGGACCAAGATGAAAACTCTTGCCGCTGAGCTGGGCATCCCCAATGAGATGATCTCTCAGAAATACTGCGAATGCGTTGAAAGCGTTAATTCCACATGGGATAGACTTATGTCTCCCGGTATTGACGATGAAGCGGAAGCATAATTTTCAGATCCTATCATAATATAAGTGAAGCACACAAGCGGATATTACTGCTTGTGTGCTTTTTTATGCCGTATTACTCAGCTTGCCTTACCGGATGCTTCCTGCACTTCCTCCGAAGGCATTTTCTTCAGGAATTTTATCATGAAAAATACTGTGGGTATGCACGAAAAAACAAATGCCGCAGGCTGTGCCTCCTGGATGCCGCACAATCCTCTCGTATGTGCAAGTATCAGCAGTGCGGGAATGAAAAACAATCCGCTGCGGAGTGCTGACAGCACTGACGCTTCTAACTTATGCCCCGTGCTCTGGAACATCATTTCCGTTGCCATACACGGCGGAAGGAAAAGCAGTGCCGCACCCTGAAGCCTGAGTGCTCGTGTGCCTATCTCTATAACCTTCGGGTCGTTGCGGAATATCGCTATCAGCTCATCGGAGAACACCAGCATTATCATGACCGCTGCGGCTACAAGAGCTTCGGACATTGCCATAAGAAAGAAAAATGCCCTGCGTACACGGCTGTATTTTTTTGCTCCGTAATTGAATCCGCTGACGGGCTGAAAGCCTTGTCCTATGCCTATCGCTATGGAGAAAACAAAGAATATTATCCTGCTGACAATGCTCATTGCAGCTATCGCTTCATCTCCGTAGGCGGAAGCCTGATCGTTGAGCATTACTGTTGTAACGCTGTTCAGTCCCTGTCTGAGCAGAGAGGGAAATCCGGTGGAAACAATATTCATAAGCACTGCCCCATCAAATGATATCAGCTTAAAGGATAACCTGCTCTGGGTCTTTCCTGCAAGAAAAGCTCTCAGAAGTATAATGAAGCTCACAAGCTGACTGAGTGCAGTGGAAAGTCCTGCTCCCGCAATGCCCATATCAAAGCCGAACATAAATACTGCGTCACCTATGATGTTCAGCACTCCGCCTATCATCAGGCCCACCATTCCGAAGAACGCCTTGCCTTCGTAGCGAAGGATATTATTCATGGTAAAGCACGCTGTCATTAACGGAGCTGCTGCAAGTATGTAGGTTATGTATATCTTAGCAAAAGGCTTTATTGTTTCGGTGCTTCCGAGAACCGTTACCAACGGATCAAGGAAGATAAATCCCATGACCGTTATCATGATCCCCGAAACAACAGCCCAGAACACTGCCGTTGACGCAGTGCGGGACGCATTGTCCGTATCCTTGGCACCCAGAAGTCTTGATACTATACTTCCCGAGCCTTGTCCGAACATGAAGCCTACTGCCTGAATGATCGACATAAAACCGAATACAACACCTGTTGCTCCGCTAGCACTGTTGCCTAACTGTCCCACAAAGGCGGTATCGGCAAGATTATAGATATTGGTTATCATCATGCTGAGTATAGTAGGGACTGACAGGCTGAGTATAAGCTTTGATACGGGGGTCTCCGTCATTTTTTCATACTGGGTCATCTGCTCATTCAATGTATTTCACCTCAATAATTCCGCATATTATCATTATAACACTTTGAATCGGATTGTCAATAATTTGTTGACCTCAGGTGTCGGATATGGTATAATAAATACATATCGAGCCGCTGCAAATAACCCATAATGACCGAAATGAGGAAAATATGAAATACAGAGAGGACAAATACGGGAAAAAAATATCTCAGCTTGGCTTCGGATGCATGAGATTCACTAAAAAAGGTGCTTCCATAGACTATCCCAAGGCTGAAAAGGAAATAATGACCGCTATTGAAAAGGGCGTTAATTATTTCGACACGGCATACATTTATCCCGGCAGTGAGGAATGTCTCGGAAGGGTGCTTGCCGAGAATAATGTCCGTGAAAAGGTATATATCGCAACAAAGCTGCCGCAGTATATAATTCACTCGCCTGCTGCTGTTGAAAGGACATTTGCCGAGCAGCTTTCACGGCTTAGGACCGATCATATAGACTACTACCTGATGCACATGTTTACGGACATTGCAGAGTGGGACAGCCTTGTATCCATAGGGATAAAGGAATGGATATCCGCACGAAAGGCTGACGGAAGCATCCGTAATATAGGCTTTTCCTATCACGGAAATACCGATATGTTTCTGAAGATCCTGGACGCATACGACTGGGATTTCTGTCAGATACAGTATAATTATCTTGACGAACATACCCAGGCAGGACGGACGGGTCTGATGGCTGCAGCGGATAAGGGTATACCTGTTATCATCATGGAGCCGCTCCGCGGCGGCAAGCTTGTGAACATACCCGACAAAGCGAAAAAAGCTCTTGCGGAAAGCGGCACGGGGTTCACTCCCGCTGAGCTGGGTCTCCGCTGGCTTTGGGATCAGCCACAGGTCACATGCGTACTTTCCGGGATGAATTCCACAGACATGGTGGAGGAGAATATACGCATTGCCTCACAGGCTGATGCGGGACAGTTCACCGAAAAGGAATTCGCTCTTGTCAGCAGGATAAAGGGGATCATCCGTGAGCGAGAAAAGGTGGGCTGCACAGGATGCAGATACTGCATGCCATGCCCTAAGGGCGTTGATATCCCTGCATATTTCTTCTATTATAACCTTATGTACACGGAAAACAGACGGTCATCTGCAAGGCGGGAATTTACCCAGAATGTGGGAATGCGGAACGAACCTGCATTTGCATCACAGTGCATCGGCTGCGGAAAATGCGAAAAGCACTGTCCTCAGGTCATTCCCATACGTGATATGCTCCGTGAAGCAGACCGGGAGCTTCGTCCCCTGCCTTACAGGATCGGCTTAAACATCGCCAGAAAGATCATGAAAAAGTGATTTTTCTGCGTCAGTATGAAAGGGGACATTGCTTTGAGCCTTAATATTTTTTACGGCATTGCGGGAACGGGTAAATCCTATGCAATGATGGATGATATAAAAAAACGCATCGGCGAGGGCAGGACCTGCATTGTTATCGTGCCCGATCAGTTTACCTTTGAATATGAACATCTGCTTTACAATCACCTGGGCTGCAGGCTGTATAATTCGGGAGCTGCGGAGGTGCTTTCATTCAGCCGTCTGGCAAACAGGATAGCTGTTTTTGCTGCGGAAAGCTCTGCCGCTCCGGGAAAGAGAAACCCTCCTGCGGCAAGTCCTGCTGTCAAAACTGCAGTAATGTGCCGTACGATCGCAGATATTGCAAAGAACGAAGGCTTCATGTATTATGACCGTCAGGCAGGCAAGCCCTCATTCACCCGCACGGCACTTTCCATGATGACCGAGCTTATCTGCGGAGGTATTTCCACGGAAAAGATGGCAGATATTGCTGCTGCCGCACCCGAGAGCATGAGAGATAAGCTCATGGATATCTCCCTGATATACACAAAATACTCTGCCATGATAAAGGAAAAGGGCTGCAGGGATATTCTGCTGAATATGTCAGAGGCTGCTGAGGATGCGGAAAGATCGGGATTTTTCAAGGGAATGTACATATATCTCGATGAGTTCAAAAGCTTCACGGGGGAACAGTACAAGCTTATCGGCACCATTCTTTCCCAATGCGAGGAAATGACTGTCTGCATGACTGCGGAGGATATTGCTGCCGGCGAGAACACCCCTTTCAGATACATAAGCGAGACCTGCGGACGGCTCATCACCTCTGCAGACAGAGCAGGTGCTGCCTGCAGGACTGTTAAATTCAGCGAGAATCACCGTTTTGCACATCCGGAGCTGGAGCATCTCGCAAAGAATCTTTTCCGCTCCCGCCCCGATGTGTACAATAGCAATACGGATAACATCCTATGCGTCACCGCTCCCGATCTTTATGGGGAGTGTGAGTACATCTGTGCGGAAATACACAAGCTTGTCTGTGAAACGGATATGGGTCTCAGATACAGTGACATTGCCGTTCTCAGCCGTTCTATGAGCGACTGCATAGGTATTCTCAGCTCAGCATTTGAACGCTATTCTATCCCGTATTTTTCGGACAGCAAGCCCTCTGCAGCATTCAAGCCGCTGATGCTGTTCATATCCTCCGCTCTGGAGCTTGCGGCTTCACGGGAATATTCCACGGAAGCAATGCTCCGCTACCTGAAAACAGGACTTGCGGGAGTATCGGATGAAAGCATCAGTCTCCTTGAAAACTACTGCTATTGCTGGGACATTGACGGCCCGTTATGGAAAAAGCCCTTCCCCAATGAACCCGAAGAGGCTGTCCGCTCTCAGGCTGTCGCTCCTATTGAGGAGCTGAAACGCAGATGCGGCGGCGGAAAGGCCGCGGAGGGCAGCGTGATATGTGATATGCTGCGTCAGCTTATCCTGGACACGGGGGCAGAGGATTCACTTCTTGCTTACATAGGAAGCAATGCTGCCGACGCTGAAGCAGCGGAGGAAATGCGTGAACATGAACGTCTTGCGGATGACCTGGACAAGCTCCTCTGCGACCTTGAAAGAGTTCTTGCAGGAGAAGAGCTTACTCTGTCTGAATTCCGTGATATCTTCACCCTTGCCGCAGAGAGCATCACCCTTTCATCTCCCCCTGTTTCACTTGACGCCTGCGGAGCACAGCAGTCAGATCTGGCACGTTTATCCGCTCCGAAGGTGGTATTCGTTATGGGTGCTCTGGACGGGATGCTCCCCTACACGGATGTGCAGTCGGGCACATTCACGGATACTGAGCGTGAATATTTCATCAGCACTGCATCGGACATCGGCGGCGGATTCAGAAGCCGAATAGCGGAGGAAAAATTCGTTTCCTACAAGGCTCTCACATCAGCGTCGGAACGTCTCTACATCACCCGTCCCATGAGCGATATGAGCGGAAAAAGCTATTATCCCGCTCCCTTACTTGCGAGAATAAACAGATTCATGCCTCAGCTCAGGACTATAGATTCGCGGAGCTTAGGTCTGCTTTTTTTCTGCGGAACGGAAAAATCGGCATACGCAAGCCTTGTTGAAAACTACGGAAGGAACGACCCTCAGTCGGAGACTGTAAAAAGGATGCTTTCCGCTGACCCCTTCTACAGCCAGCGATTCAGCTATATCGACAGCATAGGCAGCAGCTTCAGCTATCAGGTGAAGGACAGGAGCCTTATCCCCGGTCTTATCGGAAACACCATGAATATTTCCGCTTCAAGGTTTGAGGATTACAGCAAATGTCCCTTTATGTTTTACTGCAGATCGGTGCTGAAAATACATCCACTTGCAAAGAACGATCTTAATCCCATGAATCTGGGAAGCGTTATGCACTACTGTATATGCGGCATACTTGAAGGATGTCCCAAGGACGATTTCATTAAGCTTGACGACGAGATGCTTGACAGGCTTATCAGGTATTATGCTGATGAATACATCACCAGCAGCATGGGCGGCAGCTTTGCCAAGAACGGCAGCTTCTATTTCTATCTGGAACGCATGTATGAAACACTGCTCAGCTATCTGAAGCATCTGCAGAGAGAGCTTATGGAAACAGATTTCACCCCCTCCGATTTTGAGATATCCATCGGCTCAAAAGGGAAAAGATCTTCCCCGCTGACCATTGATATTGACGGCAGCTTCGGTCTGAATTTTATCGGCACAGCTGACCGCGTTGACACATATACAGCCAAGGACGGACGTAAGTACATCCGCATTATAGACTATAAAACAGGTTCAAAGGATTTCAATCTAAGACAGCTTCCCTACGGAATGAATTTGCAGATGTTTTTCTACCTGAACGCACTTACCGAAAACAGCGGAAAGTATGCGGAATATCTTCCTGCCGGAGTTCTTTACTCCCCTGTTATCTTCCCGAAGCTCACTCAGAAGCGTCCCTCCTCTCCCGATGACGACCTGAGAGAGGACGCAGAGAAATCACTCAGACTCAAGGGTATTATCCTCCATGACAAGCCCATGGAGATAGCTCAGGCTATGGAGCATGGCATGGAAGGAAGATTCATTCCCGTCAAGCTGCTCAAAAGCGGAGATCCCGACAAAAGCTCAAAGGGACATCTTGCAGACGAAAATATGTTCAGGGAGATATCCGAGCATTCAAAGAAAATGCTCAGAGAGCTGGGTAAGAGCATATATGAGGGAGCAGTTCCCGCATCACCACTTGTGCTTGACCCGAGACACGTTCCCTGCACAAGCTGCGACTACAGGGAGATATGCGGAAATTACCCCGAAACTCATATCAGGGATGTATCGGACATTGACCCGGAAATGTTCGTCCCCAAAAATGAAGGGAGCGTGGAATAATGGCTGAGAAATGGACAGAACAGCAGCTTGAAGCTATCGGTGCAAAGGATCACGCTGTTATAGTTTCCGCCGCTGCAGGAAGCGGAAAGACCGCAGTACTTATCGAGAAGCTGCTGAGGATATTATCTGACAGGGAGAAGCCCGTACCTGCGGACAGGATAGCTGTTGCTACATTCACAAACGACGCTGCCGCACAGATGAAGCAGAGGTTATCCGACGCTCTCGCCAAGGCTGCGGAGGAGGATCCCTCAAATGAATGGCTCATAAGCCAGCAGTCACTTGTACAGGGTGCGAAGATATCTACTATCAGTTCCTTCTGCTTTAATCTTATAAGAGAAAATATCAGCCTTACCGATCTTGACGGAGGATTCCGCATCATCGAGCCTGCAGAGGAGGATATCATAGTTTCACAGGCTATAAAGAACGCCATGGAAAACCGCATCGAAGCGGGCGGACAGGCTGCGGAGGAGCTTGCGAAGCTCAGCCGATTCTTCTTCCCCTCAGCAAGAAACGCACAGGGATTTTCAGGGTTTATTGCCGAGCTGAGAAGCAATATCCTCTCTGTTCCCTTCTGCGGCAGATTCATGCAGGAGTGCATTGATTTTTACGCATCTCCCGTTGACCCCGATAATGACCCGCTGATAAAGGTTTACCTTGATGACATACACTCCAAGCTGATATCTGTAATGTATTCTGTAGAGCAGGCTCATGCTCTTGCTGTGGACGCATATTCACTTATTCCCTCCTCCGACCCCAAGGAAAATGCAAAGATAGCGGATTCCATAGGTGTTTTTGAGCGGGACTATACATTCTATGATAAGAACGGAGATCCCGTTCTCTCCGATGCTGACATTGTACGGCGGGCTGCCGGGCTTTGCAGTGAACCCCGGAAATTCTTCGATTCCCCCATTTCAAATACGGACTTCATGCGGCTGTGCTCATACAATCCCTACAGCAGGAAGAAAAATCTCAGCGATGCCGAGCTTAAGCAGAAGGCTGAGCTTGAAGTCCGCCTGCAGCGTTACAAGGACGTCCGTGAGCGGTACAAAAAGGAATACAGCAGCTTATGCACAGGCATCACCCTTGACAATATCCGTGAGGATTACAAGGTCCATGCGGATATCTGCCGCATGCTTTTCAGCTTCCTGAATGAGGTCATTGCAGAGGAAAAGCGTATCAAGGCAGAAAAAAATGTGCTGGGCTTCTCCGATGCGGAACAGACAGCGGCATCCCTCCTTTGCAGGATGAAGGATGGCGGAACGATCGAAAAAACAGAGCTTGCAAGGGAGCTTTCACAGCGTTATGCCATAGTAATGATGGACGAATTCCAGGATTCCAACGGAATACAGGAGCTTATCTTCAGGCTGCTGTCACACAACGGAGAGGCTGATAAGGCGGGTGATAATTTCTTCGCAGTAGGAGATATCAAGCAGTCTATCTACCGTTTCAGAAACGCCGACCCCGAAATATTCAGAAAAAATCTCACCTGCTCCGTGCCCTATGCGGGAGCAAAGGAGGGTGAAAGCACATATATCCTCCTCAACAGGAATTTCCGAAGCAGCAAGGGCGTTATTGACTTCGTTAATACGGTTTTCGGAGTTATCATGAGCAAGCAGTGCGGAGGTCTGGATTACGGCACGGAGGATATGCTCATAAAAGGCTCGGACACAGATTATCCGGGCTGCACGGAGATCATTAGCATTCCCCCTGCTGATAGTATTGAGGAGCTTTCCCGTAAGGACGCGGCTGAGGACGGCGATAATGACAGTGATGACGAGGATGAGGACGAAGAGCTGACAAGTGACGATGCTGCCGAGGCACGGATAACTGCACAGCGTATCCGCAGGCTTCTTGATGAGGAGACCATAACCGTGAACGGAACGGTACGGAGATGTCAGCCCTCGGACATCTGCATCCTTATGCGAAAGACCGAAAAGGCATCTGTTTTTGCTGCTGAGCTTGAAGCTCTGGGCATTCCTGCAGGGGGAGATTCTGCGGAAAGCTACCTTGCATCAAGAGAGATATCCGTGCTTTCCAATCTTCTGAGGGCAGCTGATAATCCAACGCTGGATATACCTATGACATCGGTGCTCATGTCCCCTATGTTCATGTTCACCGCTGATGATGCCGCTCGTCTCAGGACTATAGGCAAATCATCCGTTTATGCAGATATAACGGAGGTCTGTGACAATGCCGGAGATTATCCATTTGAATTTGCGGAAAAGTGCAGAGGCTTCATAAAGGTATTCGGGGAGATACGCAGATTCGCTGCGGCAAACAGCACGGAATCCCTTATACGATACATTTATGACAAGACCGACTTTCTCTCCGTGGTCTCTGTTTTAAAGGACAGTGCAAAGAGAAAGGCAAACCTGAGACTGCTGCCCATCTACGCTGCGGATTATGACAGGAACGGCGGAGGGGGGCTCAGCGGCTTTGTCCGCAGACTCAATGCAATGACTGAAAACGGCAAGGACTTCGCTGCGGCATCTGCTGTTACGGAAAGCAGCGGCGGAAAGGTCGCTATCAAGACCATACACAAATCCAAGGGACTTGAATATCCCTTTGTTTTCCTATGCCAGCTCCACACAGGCTTCAACACCAAGAGCCTGAAGCAGAAATTCATGTTCAACAGCCGTTTCGGTGCTGCATTCGATATTACCGATATAAAAAACAGTGCGGCTTACATCTCATTCCCCAGAGCCGCATTCAAAGCCTTGAAACGGCGTGCTGACCGTGATGAGGAAATGATGCTGTTTTACGTTGCCATGACAAGAGCAAAGCTCAAGCTGTTTATTACCCGTCAGAACGGAAGGAAGGCTGTGGAAGCCCGTGAAAAGGCACGCAGTCTGTATGACGTGGGAAGTATCAAGCAGGACATTTCCGCAGGTGCGGCAAGCTCCATGGATATGTGGCTTGAAACTGCTCTATGCAGCTTCACCCAAGCCGATGAAACGCATATGGTGAACAAGGAATGCACGGTGGAAATAACGAAGGGCACACTCATGGACAGAACTGACGCTGAGTCCTCTGCAGACGGTGTCAACGCTGAGGGTACAGCATCCGTCGGATACGATACAAAGGCTTTGGAGGAGGAATTCTCACGGAGGATCGCTGCAGGCAGGGCATATGATCTTACCCCGTCAAAAACTGCCGCAAAGCTGACTGTATCCGAGATCGCAAAAAAACACGCTCCCGAAACGGGAATAATCGGACGAAGGGTTGGCAGACTTCCCAGAGGAATAAGTGCTTCCGAAGCGGGAACCGCCGTACATGCATTCATGCAGTATGCCGATCTTGACGCTATTGCAGATTCCGCCGAGATGGAAAATGCCATAAGAAGTGAAGCGGAGAGGCTTGCATCTAAGACCATTCTTACAGATACTCAGGCTGAATGTGCGGACCCGGGACTTATCACTCCATTTTTTGACACAGATCTCTATAGAAGAATGCGGATATCCGGCGAAATACTGAAGGAAAAGAAATTTCTTGTAAAAATATCCGAACTTTCCCTTGACGATAGCGATCTTTTAGTCTATAATAATAGTGAAGGAATGCTTCAGGGTGTCGCCGACTGCCTTTTCAGGGAAAAGGACGGCTGGGTGCTGCTGGATTACAAGACCGACAGGAATGTTACCGAGGAAGGTCTGAGACAGCGTTATTCCCGTCAGCTGAAGCTTTATGCCCGTGCGTTATCACTTATTCTGGATATTCCGGTTAAGGAAGCTTATCTGTATTCATTTACCCTGAGAAAAGCCATAGCCACGGAAATCTAAGCGAAAGGACATGATCCCAATGCCAGAGCCCTCCAGAAACAATAATCAGCCCCGGAGAAACCCCGGACAAAACAGCCGGCCTCAGAGCAGACCTGCCCCGATAACAAATGTTGCAGCCGCAGCTGTGCTGGGAATATGCATCATTATAGCAGGTGCAGTTGTGAGCAGCTCCTTGAACAAGCTTACTGCTGCTGTCTCCGAACAGACCTTTTCATCATCACTGAACGCTCCCAGCGATCTTAATATCACATCCGCTGCGGACAAAACATATTTCACGGAAACTGAAGCAGCTGAGTATCTCAAGATATCCGTGGATGACATCAAGGCTGCCATCACAAAGGGCGAGATAGAGGAATACGTAAAAACCTCATCGGGCTACACCATTTCCCGTGACAAGCTGGACAAGTATTTCGAGAACAGAGCCTATAAGACTATGACCGATAACAACAGCAGCGAATCATAAAATTAATATGTTTGTGCAGAATGCATATGTTAGAGTGTGATCCATATGCATATCTGTACATAAATCATAAAGTTTGACTAAATGCACACAAACCCTTGACAAAGCCATAGGTTTGTGGTATCATATTTAGGTACTAAAAATAAAGCAGAGCTTCCGTTCTCACCGTATCGCACAGCGAATACGGTCAATATTTCAGAAATTACAGGTGCGGGTCATCCGTGCCGGCTTTTCTATGAAATTATCGGCGGAGCATATGCTCTGCCGTTTTTTATTCAGTAGTTTTCAGTTGAATTTGATTTTTTTGGGGGTGCTCGCCATAGCAAACAAGGATAGCAAGGAGCTTCAAATCAATGAAGAGATCCGTGATAAGGAAATTCGAGTAATAGATGCCGACGGCAGCCAGCTGGGACTTATGTCCGCAAGAGACGCTCAGAAGCTTGCCATTGAAAAGGATCTTGATCTTGTAAAGATTGCACCTCAGGCAACTCCGCCTGTATGCAAGATCATGGATTACGGAAAATATTGTTTTGAACAGGCAAAGCGTGAAAAGGAAGCCAGAAAGAACCAGAAGGTAGTTGATATCAAGGAGATCAGAATGAACTCCACTATCGACACACACGATTTTGAAACAAAGGCAGCTCAGGCGATAAAGTTCCTGAACAGCGGTGACAAGATCAAGGTTTCAGTAAGATTCCGCAAGCGTTCGATAGCTCATCCTCAGCTGGGCGAGGAACTGCTCGAACAGTTCAAGGCAGCTTGTGCCGAAGCAGGCGTTGTGGAAAAACCACCTAAGATGGAGGGAAGAGCACTTGTAATGTTCGTTTCTCCCAAGCCTGCAAAGTAATCAATTCCGACTGTAAAATAACAATAAGGAGGATATTTCCATGCCAAAGCAGAAGACTCACTCAGGTGCTAAGAAGCGTTTCAAGGTAACAGGAACAGGTCTCGTAAAGTACCAGAAGACAAACAAGAGACACAGACTTACACAGAAGGCTCACAAGCGTAAGAGAATCGCTCGTGTTATGGGCGTTTGCGGTGCAGCTAATGCAGCTACTCTCAAGGAGCTTATGCCTTACAAGTAATCGGTAAGGACGCTTTTAAACGTGTAAACTAAAATTTATTTGGAGGTATAATGATATGGCTCGTGTTAAGGGAGCAATGGCTACTCGTAAGAGAAGAAATAAAACTTTAAAGCTTGCTAAGGGTTACTGGGGTGCCAAGAGCAAGCACTTCAAGATGGCTAAGGAAGCCGTAATGAAGTCCGGCAACTATGCATATATCAGCAGACGTCTCAAGAAGCGTGATTTCAGACAGCTCTGGATCACAAGAATCTCTGCAGCATGCAAGATGAACGGTATGAACTACTCTCAGTTCATGAACGGTCTTAAGAAGGCAGGCGTTACACTCAACAGAAAGATGCTTTCCGAGATCGCTATCAGCGATGCAGCAGGTTTCACAGCTCTTGTTGAAACTGCAAAGGCTGCTCTTTAATTTACAATTCTTATCGGCTGTATTGCAATTCTGCGTATGCAATTTGTAATACAGCCGCTTGCGTATAATCAAGCCGCAGATAAAGGGAGGCTTTATGAAAGAGATCACTTCCAGAGATAATGAGAAAATAAAGCTTTACCGAAAGCTTTCCGACGACAAAAAATTCCGCAGGCGTGAAAAAAAGTTCCCTCTTGAGGGCATCAGGCTTGTTACCGATGCTGCGGCTGAGGCTGTAAAGCTGCACTGTATTTTCGTTTCCGAAACGGCACTAAAAAAATACGGTGAAGCTTTGGAGCTTCTTTTGAAGAATTATGAAAACGTAACATACCTTATTCCCGACAGCCTTGCAGGTCAGCTTGCCGATACTCAGATGACCCAGGGACTTTTTGCGATAGGCGAGATACCTGCACTTGACAAATCAGAATATTCCGCTAAAATAGTAAAGGGCGGAAGATATCTTGTTCTGGACTACATCCAGGACCCGGGCAACATGGGAACTATGCTCAGGACTGCTGATGCCTGCGGAATTAACGCTGTTATCGTATGCGGATGCTGCGATATTTACAGTCCCAAGGTCACCCGCTCTGCTATGGGCAGCGTATTCCGTGTTGATATTATCGAAACAGATATCGAAACGGCTGCACAAATGCTCCGAAATGCGGGGATTCCTATGTTTGCTGCGGTTATTGACAGTGACGCTGTCAGCCTCAGGAGCTGCGACTTTTCCCGTGGCGGAGCTGTTATGATCGGCAACGAGGGCAACGGTCTCCCCCCGGAACACGCTGCTCTGTGTGATACCCGAATGACTATTAAAATGCACGGGACTGTCAATTCCCTCAACGCAGCTATGGCTGCGGGGATAATCATGTGGGAGCTTTCTCAGGGACAGTTTTCTTAAAAAGGTGGACTTTCATGCCTGAAAATAATTACAGGAACACATTATTTAAGCTCTGGACTGTTATTGCATTCGGTCCGGGAAATCGTGCTGCAAATGAGATCGCCGCTGATTTTTCATCGGCTGAGGAAATGTATGGCGTTCTAACGGACAAGCTCAGCCAATATCGCAGCAAGCTCAGTGCAGAGATTATCCGAAGGATAGATTCTGCTTCTTTGGACGCTGCAAAGCAGGTCATGGAATACTGTAATAAAAACAACATAAATATAGTTACAGAGGACGATGAGGATTACCCCCAAAGGCTGGCTTCCATCTATGCTCCTCCTATGCTGCTTTTTTACAGAGGTGATATTTCCGGTATTGACAGCAGCATGACCATGGGCATAGTGGGGACACGCCGACCATCGGATTATACCATCAAGGTCACAAAGGCTCTGACAAGGACCTTAGCAAAGGAGGGGATCCGTATCGTAAGCGGATTCGCAGTGGGTACCGACATTACTGCTCATCTCACTGCTGCCGAGAGCGGCGGAAAGACCTATGCTGTTCTCGGTTCGGGCATTGACTATGATTATCCCGCTGAGAATGCTAAGTACAGGCGGCTTATTGAGGAAAACGGTGCTCTAATTTCCGAGTATCTTCCTCAGTACAGACCCACAACACACTCATTCCCCCAGAGAAACCGCATCCTGTCGGGACTTTCTCTTGGTGTTGCTGTTATGGAAGCGGGAGAGAAAAGCGGCTCCCTCAACACGGCGAGTCAAGCTCTGTCTCAGGGGCGGGATATTTTTGCTGTACCTCCTCATGACCTGTTCGACCTGCGTTATGCAGGAAATGTAAGGATGCTCCGTGACGGTGCTATCCCCCTTTTCGGTGCAAGAGATATTCTTGGGGAATACAGGGATAATTTTCCGAAATACACGGTAACATCTCCCGAAACAGAAAGCTTGTCCGCATATCCTGCGGCAGCGGATACATCAAAGACAAAGTCCACCGGAAAGAAAACGCATAAACACGCTGTTCCCGCCGATAATACTGGTATTGCAGAAGCAGAACCTGCGGCTCCCGATCTTTCGGGACTTACGGGAGATGAACTTCTCACAGCAAAAACTATCCTGGGATTGGGCAGGGCTATGCGTCCCGACGAAATAGCCAACGTAAGCGGTCTTGACATCGATGATGTACTTATGGCACTGACAGGGCTTGAGATCAGCGGAACTGTCAGTCTGACAAACGGAAGCTACAGCATAAACCTATAACTATTTTCCATGCAGAAATCGCATCAATTACAGATTCTCATAAGGGAACCTCGTTTAAACCTCCTTCACGGCATGTTTTCTATGACTTACATCACCTGCTGCGTTAACAAACCTTGTAATACATCAAGTATTACGGCGAAAGCTGCTTGCAGGTGCAGTTGCCTTGCAGCTGATGTAAGTCATGTTCGAAAACCTGATCGTGTCCAGGTTTAAACGAGAACCCCATAAATGATTCAAGGAGTTAGATCAAATGTCAAAGCTTGTAATATTAGAGTCACCCGGTAAGGTAAAGACCGTTCAGAAATATCTGGGCAGCGATTACAAAGTAGTTGCGTCTATGGGTCATGTACGTGACCTGCCGAAATCCAAGCTGGGTGTTGATATCGATAACGGCTTCGAGCCTGTTTACACCGAGATAAAGGGTAAAGAGGAGCTTATTGATTCGCTGAAAAAGGAAGCGAAGAAGTCCGATACTGTTTTCCTTGCAACGGACCCTGACCGTGAGGGCGAAGCTATCTCATGGCATCTGGCTCAGCTGCTGGATATTCCCGTAGACTCTCCCGTGAGAGTTACCTTCAATGAGATCACAAAGACAGGCGTTCAGGCAGGTATGGCAAATCCCCGTTCCATCGACCTTGACCTTGTTAACGCACAGCAGGCAAGACGTATTCTTGACAGAATAGTTGGCTACAAGCTGTCACCCTTCCTCTGGAAAAAGGTAAGAAGAGGTCTTTCTGCAGGACGTGTTCAGTCTGTTGCTGTAAGAATGATCGTTGACAGGGAAAGACAGATACAGAGCTTCAAGCCTGAGGAATACTGGTCAATAGAAGCAAAGATGACCGCTCCCTCATCCAAAAAGCAGTTTGATGCCGTTTTCACAGGCATTGGCGGAGAAAAAACAGAGCTTCACTCCGAGGAAGAGACCAACAAGATCCTGGAAGCTCTCAACGGTGCCGAATATAAGGTAACAGGTGTAAAAAAATCTGTCAGAAGAAAGTCTCCCGCCGCTCCCTTTACCACATCAACTATGCAGCAGGAGGCTTCCAAGAAGCTGGGATATGCTACATCCAAGACAATGAAAACTGCTCAGACTCTTTACGAGGGCGTTGACATTGAGGGAATGGGTGCTGTTGGACTTATCACCTACATGAGAACAGACAGCCTCCGTATCTCCGACGAAGCGAGAGCTGCCGCTTACAAATATATCGGCGAGGCTTACGGCAAAAGCTACATCCCTCCCACACCCAAGATATACAAATCCAAGGCTAACGCTCAGGACGCTCACGAAGCAATCAGACCCTCCACTCCCGAGCTTACTCCCGAAAAGGTAAAAAGCAGCCTTACAAATGAGCAGTATAAGCTTTATAAGCTTATCTGGGAAAGATTTATTGCAAGCCAGATGGCAAATGCAGTGCTGGACACTGTATCCGTTGATATCGAAGCAAACGGCTGCAGCTTCAAGGCAACGGGATTTTCCATTAAATTTGACGGTTTCACCGTTCTTTATGAGGAAAGCAAGGATGATGAGGAAAACAAGGTGCTTCCCGTTATCAACGAGGGTGATGTGCTGAAGCTCAGAGCAATTGAGGGCAAGCAGCATTTTACTCAGCCTCCCGCACGCTACACGGAAGCTTCATTCATCAAGGCCCTTGAAGAAAACGGCATCGGCAGACCTTCCACATATGCTCCCACTATCTCAACTATCATCAACAGACTTTACGTTGAGCGTGACGGTAAGCAGCTTAAGCCTACAGGTCTTGGCGATGTTACCACCGATCTCATGAAAAACTGCTTCAAGCAGATAGTTGATACCAAATTCACCGCTTCGATGGAAAGCGATCTCGACCTTGTGGAAGTGGGAAAAAAGAACTGGGTTGACACACTCAGCGATTTCTACGGCGATTTTGACACCACCCTCAAAAAGGCTGAGGTCACTATGGACGGCAAGAGAGTCAAGGTCCCCGATGAGGAGACGGACGAGGTATGCGAGATCTGCGGCAAGCCTATGGTCATCAAAATAGGACGCTTCGGCAGATTCCTTGCATGCACAGGCTTCCCCGACTGCACAAACACAAAGAAGATCGTCAAGGACACCGGCGGTATCTGCCCCAAGTGCGGCAAGAAGGTGCTCCAGAAGAAATCCAAGAAGGGCAAGAAGTATTTCGGCTGCGAGGATAATCCCACATGCGATTTTATGACATGGGACACTCCCGTTTCAGACAAATGCCCCAAGTGCGGAGACGGAACTACCCTTTTCAAAAAATCGGGCAAGCTGTTCTGTCTAAAGGAAGGCTGCGGCTATGAAGTAGCCATCAAGAAGGAAAAATAATAATGACAGATAAAGAACTTACGGTTATCGGTGCAGGTCTTGCAGGATGCGAGGCAGCATGGCAGGCTGCTGAGAGCGGGATAAGGGTAAGGCTTTACGAGATGAAGCCGGAGAAATTCTCCCCCGCTCACAAATACAGCGGTTTTGCGGAGCTGGTGTGCTCCAATTCACTTAAGGCTTCAAGAGTGAATTCCGCTGCAGGTCTGCTGAAGGAAGAAATGCGGAGGCTGGGTTCTCTGACAGTCCCCTGTGCAGAGGCAACTGCTGTTGCGGCAGGGGGAGCACTGGCGGTGGACAGAGAGAAATTCTCCGACCTTGTTACGGAAAAGATACGCTCTCATCCCAACATCACGGTCATATCCCGTGAATGCGAGGCTATCCCTCAGGGATATGCGGTCATTGCAAGCGGTCCCCTTACTGCAGGGAAGCTTGCGGAAAATATCAGCTCACTATGCGGCGGAAGCCTAAGCTTTTTTGATGCTGCAGCACCTATCGTCACTTACGATTCACTGGACAAGGATAAGGTGTTTTTTGCCGCAAGATACGGCAAGGGCGGAGATGATTACATCAACTGCCCCTTTACCAAGGATGAATATCTGACCTTTTACAATGAGATGATCAAAGCGGAATCCGCTCCCGTCCATGATTTTGACCGTCCAGCGGGATGCCGTGACGATTTCACAGTATATGAAGGCTGCATGCCTATCGAGGTGCTTGCCAAACGCGGCGAGGAAACCATGCGATACGGTGCCATGAAGCCTGTAGGACTTACGGACGAGAGAACGGGAAAACGTCCCTATGCCGTAGTCCAGCTCAGACGTGAAAACGCTGAGGGAACTCTTTTCAACATTGTGGGATTCCAGACAAATCTGAAATTTCCCGAGCAGAAAAGGGTCTTTTCACTTATCCCCGGTCTTGAGAATGCAGAGTTTGTCAGATACGGTGTAATGCACCGCAATTCATTCATCAATTCTCCCAAGCTCCTTGATTCGGATTTTTCACTGAGAAGCCGTCCGGAGATATTCTTTGCGGGTCAGATAACGGGCGTTGAGGGATATATGGAATCCGCTGCCGCAGGTATACTTGCGGGCAGAAACGCTGTCAGACGTATGAATGGGCTCAGTACCATCACACTCCCCCGTGAGACTATGATCGGTGCCCTGTCCCGCTACATAAGCGACAGCACCGTTGAGAATTTCCAGCCAATGGGAGCTAACATGGGTATTCTCCCCGACCTTGGCGAACGGATAAAGGACAAGCAGGCAAGATATCAGGCTGTTGCCGACAGGGCACTGGAAGCCTTTGAGAAATTCTTTTCCGGAATGGATAAATAATTAGAACCCGTCTTCACAAGCATATGCACGCATCTTTTCGGCAAATTTTGCCTAAGACTGCGTTAAAGCTCCTTGCCGGGCGTAATCTCCCCTGCGGGGGGAGGTGTCACGAAGTGACAGAGGGGCTGAACGACAGACCAGCCCGCCTGCGGATTTTTTCCTTGTCTTAGACAAAATTATGCTCGAAAATCCGCACACATTTCTTGTGAAGACGAGTTCTTATCAAAGCAATACAGAACGAATACCGTTAGCAGCGGACATTGATGCAAATGAAAGGAAGTAGCTTTATGAATATTATCGTTGACGCATTCGGAGGGGACAACGCTCCTCTTGAAGTCATAAAGGGTGCGGCTCAGGCTGTTGCTGAGCTGGACGTTGACATTACACTTACAGGAAACGAAAAGATAATCCGTGAGCAGGCTGAAAAGAACAATATCAGCCTTGACAGGATAACTATCATACATACAGAATCCGTTATCGACATTCATGAGGAGCCTACGGAGATCATCAAAAGCCGCTCCGACTGCTCTATGGCTGTAGGTCTCAAGGCACTTGCCGATGGAAATGGTGACGCATTCGTTTCTGCGGGAAGCACAGGTGCTCTTGTTGTAGGCTCCACATTTATCGCAAAAAGACTTAAGGGCATCAAGCGTGCGGCACTTGCTCCTATCCTCCCTACCGCACAGGGTCATGTTATCCTTATGGACGGCGGTGCAAACGTTGACTGCCGCCCCGACATGCTTATGCAGTTCGGTATCATGGGAAGCTGCTACATGGAAAAGGTAATGGGCATCAAGTCACCCAAGGTAGGTCTCCTGAATGTAGGTGCTGAGGAAACTAAGGGCCGTGACATGGATATCGAGGCATACAAGCTCCTCTCAAACGCTCCCGTTGATTTCTACGGAAATCTTGAAGCAAGAGAGCTTCCCAAGGGTGTTTGTCAGGTAGCTGTTTCCGACGGCTTCACAGGCAATATCGCACTTAAGCTGTATGAGGGCATGGGCTCCTTCTTTGCAGGGGAGCTTAAGGGTATGCTCATGGACGGTATCGGCGGAAAGCTTGCAGCTCTGCTCATTATGGGCAAGGTAAAGGCATTCAAGAAAAAGCTTGACTACACAGAAGTCGGCGGAGCTGTTCTTATGGGAATCTCAAAGCCTGTTATCAAGGCACACGGCAGCTCAAACGCAAAGGCATTCTATAACGCGATTCGTCAGGCTAAGAACTGCATTGAAGGAGACGTTATCGGTGAGATCACACGTGCTCTTGACAAGGTAAAGGCTGAAAAGGTAAGTGCCGAATAATACTAATGTTCTATATACAAAGCCGACAGATATAATAATTCAAGTCAAGGGAGCTTGACGCAGAATTGAATTATTATATCCGAGGATTTGTCTATAGGCTGATTTGATATAAGTATTAGGGCATTTCACTGTTGACAATATTCCGAAAGGCATCTGAATTCTATGAAAAACTACGAAAAACACCTTGGGGAATTTGAGGAAAGGATAGGCTACAGATTCAGGAACAGAAGTCTGCTTTTTGAGGCTCTGTCCCACTCATCCTTTGCTAACGAAACAAAAAAAGGCAGGCATTCCAACGAACGTCTTGAATTTCTTGGAGACAGCGTGCTTTCCATCGTTATTTCGGAGCATCTTTTCACTCATTTCAAGCACCTTCCCGAAGGCGATCTTACTAAAATACGTGCATCACTTGTATGCGAAAAGGCTTTGTTTGAGTTCTCCAAGCAGATAGAGCTTGGCAGATTTATCCTGCTGGGCAAGGGCGAAGAAAACACCGGCGGCAGGGAAAGACCTTCTATCGTTTCCGACGCCTTTGAGGCTGTTATCGCAGCAGTTTTCCTTGACGGCGGCATGGAAGCGGCGAGAGAATATGTTCTGGGATTCATACCTAAGGACCTGGACAAAGGCTCTGTGAAAAAGCTGCAGGATTACAAAACTATCCTTCAGGAGGTCATTCAGAAGAATCCCGAGGAGAAGGTAGAATATGTGCTTACCGATCAGTCAGGCCCCGATCACGACAGGCACTTTGTTGTCGAGGTCCGTCTCAACTCAAACGTTATCGGCAAGGGTGAGGGTCACAGCAAAAAGCAGGCTGAACAGCAGGCTGCAAAGGAAGCTCTTTCACTCATGGGTATGAGCACCTGATATGAAGCACGCAAATATTTCCATATTCATCCCCCACATGGGATGTCCCCATACCTGCTCATTCTGCAATCAGCGTACAATAAGCAGCACAGCGGCAGCTCCCTCTCCCCATGAGGTGGGAATAAAGCTCGGAGAAGCATTTGACCATATTTCATCTCCCGAAAAACGCAGGAATACGGAAATTGCTTTTTTCGGAGGAAGCTTTACCGCTATTGACCGTGAATACATGACTGCTCTGCTGGAAGCGGCAAGCAGATACATCCGCTGCCCCGACGGGTTTCGCGGCATAAGGATTTCCACCCGTCCCGACTGCATAGACGGGGAAATCCTTATGCTGCTGAAAAAATACGGCGTTACCGCCATAGAGCTTGGTGCACAGTCCATGTCGGACAATGTGCTTACGCTGAATGAACGTGGTCACACTGCGGAAGATGTACGCAGTGCTGCCGGGATGATACGTTCATATGGCTTTGAGCTTGGACTGCAGATGATGGTGGGTCTGTACGGCAGCACCGAAGCGGATGAATATCACACTATGACCGAATTTATAAAGATACATCCCGACACTGCACGGATATATCCCGTCTGCGTTATCAGAGGCACAAGGCTTGCTGAGCTTTATGAATGCGGTGAGTACAGGCTATATCCCTTTGACCGGGCCGTAAATATATGCGGTATCATATACTGTGCATTTGAATCTGTTGGGATACGTGTGATACGCATGGGTCTTCATGCCGAGGATGGTGTGGAGAAAAACACTGCTGCAGGCTTCTATCATCCTGCATTTGCGGAGCTTGTGCGGTCGGATATCGTGAAAAACAGGGTGCTGAAATATTATATGGCTGAGCATGCCCACAAGAACGCTCCCCTGTTTATCCGGGCAAACAAGGGACTTATCGGTGCTGTTTACGGGCACAGGAAGTCCAACAGAATATATTTTTCGGAGCATGGGATGGATGTGAGAATATCCGAAGACAACGACCTTGCTCCCGATGAAATTTCTATAAACAACGAGGTTATAAATGTATTTAAAATCACTTGAGATACAAGGCTTCAAATCCTTTCCCGACAAGATATCCCTTGATTTCAACAAGGGCATTACGGCTGTTGTGGGACCCAACGGAAGCGGAAAATCCAATATAGGCGACGCTGTACGTTGGGTACTGGGCGAGCAGTCCTCAAAGACGCTGCGAGGCTCAAAAATGGAGGATGTTATCTTTGCGGGAACTCAGCTTCGAAAGCCTATGGGATTCGCAAGCGTTACTCTAAATATAGTAAATGACAGAGGTCTGCTGAATATAGATACCGAAGAGGTCTCAGTTACACGAAAGCTGTACAGAAGCGGTGAAAGTGAATACCGGATCAATGGCACAGCTGTACGTCTGAAAGACATTACCGAGCTTTTCATGGATACGGGTCTCGGACGTGACGGTTATTCCATCATCGGACAGGGACGTGTTGCGGAGATAGTTTCGGCTAAATCCGGAGAAAGACGTGAGATATTCGAGGAGGCTGCGGGCATTTCAAAGCTCCGCTACAGAAAGGCGGAAGCACAGAGAAAGCTTGCTGCTGCGGAGGAAAATATCCTCCGTCTCCGTGATATCATCGGAGAGCTTGAAGCACGTGTTGAACCTCTGAGAAAGCAGTCTGAAAAGGCTCAGGAATTTATTGTGCTCTCCGAGAAAAAGAAATCCTTTGAGATAACCGTCTGGATGAACCAGCTCTCTGAGCAGAAAGCAAGATTATCCGAATTAGAGGACAAAATTCTTGTTAACGCTGCGGAATATGAAGCTGCTCAGGCAGATATAGACAGGCTGGAAGAAGAGCTGAGAGTTGTATACAAGGATATTGCAGCGGGCAATATTCGCATCGAACAGCTTAACAATGCTATACTTGAAGCGGAGAGAGCTAATTCCGATATTCGTTCAGATATTGCCGTATGCAGGAACGATATCCGTCATGCAGAGGAGACTATTGCTTCCCTGGAGGAGCAGGTGAAGAATGCAAAGGCATCCGACACCGACAACAAAAGGATGACCGAGGAAAAGCTTGCACGTATAAAAGAGACTGAGGAGCACATTTCTCAGGCGGAGGAATCCTATAGGAAGGCGGCTGAAAAGCTCAGTGCGGCAAGCAATAAGCAGGACGGCTTCGACAAGGAGCTTAATGAGAAAAACAATGCTCTGGGCAGACTGTACATAAAACAGACCGAATGCAGCATTACTGTAAACAGTGCAAAGCAGAATCTTGAAGATATCAGGGATCAGAAGCTTAAAGCGAAGGAACAGCTTGAAAGCTCCATGAAGTCTGCCGACTCCCTTGAAGCGGAGAAAAAAGAGGTCGAGGACGGTCTTAAGCTCCTTGAAGAAAAGCTCCTTGAACAGAACAACCGTATCGCCGGACTGAACAGACTGTATTCATCCAAATCGGAAAAATACTCCGAGACGGCTAAGGAGCTTGACAGGCTCACCATGGATATCAGGGAAAAGGAACAGAAAATACGACTGCTCAGCGACCTTGAAAACAGCATGGAGGGCTTCGGAAACGCTGTCAAGAAGATACTTACTGCGGGAAAGAACGGACGGATAAGCGGGATCATCGGTTCGGTGGCTCAGCTCATAACCGTATCACCCGAACACACCGTTGCTCTGGAAACCGCTCTGGGCGGTGCTCTGCAGAACATTGTCACGGACAATGAAGAGGCTGCAAAGCGTGGCATCCGTCTGCTAAAGGAAATGAACGCCGGACGTGCTACCTTCCTTCCGGTTACCTCCGTAAAGGGAAACAGACTGAATGAAGCCGGTCTGGAGCAATGCATGGGGTTTGTTGCTCTTGCATGCGACCTGGTTGAATATGACCCTAAATTTACGGGAATAATCAATTCACTTCTCGGCAGAACTGCAGTTGCGGAGGATATCGACGCTGCAGCTGTTATTGCTAAGAAATTCGGATATAGATTCAGGATAGTTACTCTGGACGGTCAGGTAGTCAATGCGGGCGGTTCCTTCACAGGCGGTTCTGCTAACCGTTCAAGCGGTGTGCTTACACGTAAGAATGAGATCGAACGTCTGGACAATGAACTCAGCGGCTGCAGAGAAAAGCTTGGCACACTTAAGGAAAAGGCTGCCATGCTGAAAGCCGAATCCGACAAGCTCCGACTGGAAACCGAAGCTGCAAATGATGAGATACGTCTCATTGAACAGGACAAAATACGGTTCGAGGCTGAGATAAAGCGAATAATCCAGGTATCGGTCTCAGGCGAGGAAAGCCGCAGAAATGCAGAAGAGACTATCAGACGTCTTGACGCTAAATATGCCGACACTGAAAAGAATGCGGCGGCGGCAGCTGAAATGCTGAAAAAAACTGCTCAGGAGATCGCTGAGGCTGAGGCTGAGGTCAGCGAGCAGAACCGTGAAAAGGACAGGCTCCGTTCTGAAAGAGAACAGCTCTCATCCATGATGAGCGATATAAAAATACGTCAGACACAGCTTGAAAAGGACAAAGAAGCTTTGCTTGAGGACGTTAAGCGTCTGGAGGAGCAGAGCAGAAGTCTTGGGGACACAGGCGTTAAGGCTGCTATGGAGATAGACGCACAGAAACGTCTGATCGAGGAAAAGAACAGGCAGATAGCTGAACGCGAGGCATCCCTTGAAAGTGCGTCGGGACAGACCGCTGACATAAATGCCAAGATATCCGAGGTCCAGAGCCATAACCTGCGTAACGAGCAGCGTTCCAATGAGATACGCGGAGAGGTTCGTAAGCTCACCGATTCCAGAGAAGGTCTGGGAGCGGAAAAGACCCGTCTGGAGGAGCGAAAAAAATCCCTCACAGCAAGCTATGACGGCATCATTCGTGACATGGCTGAGCAGTATGAGCTGTACCCCTCCGAGGCGGAAAAGTTGGTCATAAAGGACGCCGACAAGCTTGAAATAGCGGCGGGACTTAACGAGATAAAGCAGAAGATACGTGCTTTAGGCTCGGTAAATGTTGCGGCTATTGAGGAATACAAGGAAGTATCGGAAAGATACGAATTCATGTCGGGTCAGCTTTCTGACATTGAAAGCTCCAAACGGGAGCTTGAAAAGCTGATAAACGAGCTGACCGACAATATGAAGCGGATGTTCTCCGAAAGCTTTGTGAAGATAAATAATAACTTCAAAAGGATATTCGTGGAGCTGTTTGGCGGAGGAAAGGCGGAGCTTGTGCTCTCCGACCCGGATGATGTGCTTGAATCGGGCATAGAGATAAATGTTGCTCCTCCGGGAAAGGTCATAAAGAATCTTTCACTGCTCTCGGGCGGCGAGCAGGCATTCGTGGCTATCGCTATCTACTTTGCCATCCTCACCATACGTCCTGCTCCCTTCTGTATCCTTGACGAGATCGAAGCGGCTCTGGATGATGTGAATGTATCAAAATATGCTGCATACCTCCGTAATTTCACGGATACAACTCAGTTCATCACCGTTACTCACCGACGGGGCACTATGGAAGAGGCTGATGTAATGTACGGCGTCACAATGCAGGAAAAAGG
The DNA here is from genome assembly GCA_051882495.1 of Huintestinicola sp. GTDB lineage: Bacteria > Bacillota > Clostridia > Oscillospirales > Ruminococcaceae > Huintestinicola. The sequence goes on from JBJERX010000038.1 coordinate 49,476, forward strand.
CATTTCAAGGCTGCTCAAAATGGAACAGCCTCCCGAGGATATTGACGCTGAATGATTTCCTCTCTTCATTGTTAACAGAAAATTAACTTTTAACGGTGCAGTATTTTATATAATATAGTTATTGGAAAAATTTTAAGGAGGTGCCGGTATGGGATTTTTTGATAAGATCGCCGAAGGTATCAGAAAAACAAGAGACTCTATGATGGGAAAGGTCAATTCACTGATCAATTCCTTTACAAAGATTGATGAGGATTTTTTTGAGGAGCTTGAGGAGACCCTTATCATGTGTGATATCGGCGTGCAGACTTCCTGCGATATATGCGGTGAGCTTCGAAAAAAGGTCAAGGAAAAGGGACTTACCTCCCCTGCTGACATTAAAACGGAGCTGAAGGATATCATTGCGGATATGCTCGGTGAGGACAGGACACTGGATCTTTCCACAAAGCCCTCCGTTATTCTCGTTATCGGCGTAAACGGTGCAGGCAAGACAACCACTATCGGCAAGCTTGCCGCTAAGCTGGTCAACGAGGGCAAAAAGGTCATCGTTGCTGCTGCGGACACCTTCCGTGCAGCTGCCATAGATCAGCTTGAAGTATGGGTTGACCGTGCAGGTGCTGATATTGTCAAGCACTCCGAAGGCTCCGACCCTGCCTCGGTGGTTTTTGACGCTATCACTGCGGCAAAGGCACGGGGTGCGGATGTTGTTATCTGCGACACTGCGGGACGTCTCCATAATAAAAAGAACCTCATGGACGAACTTAAAAAAATTACAAGGATATGTTCTCAGCAGGCTGAGGGATGCTCTGTCGAAACTCTTCTTGTTCTTGATGCAACTACGGGACAGAACGCTGTAAATCAGGCGAAGCTTTTCTCTGAAACAGCAGACATTACAGGTATCGTTCTTACAAAGCTTGACGGCACCGCAAAGGGCGGTATCATTATCTCCATTCATCGTGAGCTTGGCATTCCCGTCAAGCTTGTGGGTGTAGGCGAAAAGGTGGAGGACCTTATGGATTTCTCCGCAAAGGATTACGCCGCTGCTCTCTTTGACACGGAAAATGATTTCGAGGGTAACTATGAACGTCTTACCGATGACCCCGAAAAGGAATCCGAGGACGCCCCGGAAGAGGACACGCCCTCTGAGGAAGCTGTTTCCGAGGAAGCTGCTGCCGAAGCAATACCGGAAACCGAAACCGAGGACACAGCCGAATATATATCCGAGGCTGTGGAAGAAGCAGCAGGATCCGAGACAGACGAAACTGAGGAAAGTGCAGATGTGACCGAAGCCGATACCGGTGATGCCGCTGAGGAAGCTCCCGAAAAGAAGAGCCTTAAGGACGGTAAGTTCGGATTCCTGTTCAAGGATATCTCTTTCGGCAAAAAGAATAAAAACAATGATGATCCCGAATAATGAAAGGCTGATAATATGAAGCTCATACTTGCATCAAATAATAAAAACAAGCTCCGTGAGGTCCGTGAGATACTTGAGCCCTTAGGCTTTGAGGTAGTTTCACAGAGCGAAGCGGGTGCTGACATTGAGGTCGAGGAAAACGGCACTACCTTTGCCGAAAACGCATACCTCAAGGCTAAGGCTATTTATGACATGCTGGGTCTTCCTGTTATCTCCGATGACAGCGGACTGGCGGTGGATGCACTTGACGGTGCCCCGGGCATCTACTCCGCACGCTATGCCGAAGATGGCAAGCGATGTGCAAGAGTTCTCAGCGAGCTTGAGGGGGTTCCCGATGAAAAGAGGACTGCCCGCTTTGTCTGCTCCATCTGCTACATTGACGCCCATGGCAATAAGCACATTGCCGAAGGTACCTGCGAGGGTAAAATAGGCTACGAAAAGAAGGGAACAAACGGCTTCGGCTATGACCCTATTTTTATGTTTGGTGACAAGTCCTTTGCGGAGATATCCGCCGAGGAAAAGAACAGGGTCAGCCACAGAAGCAATGCACTGAAAAAGCTGGAGGAGATAATCCTTAATTCATCGAAAGGAAGTAGCTTATGCTGACAAGCAAACAAAGAGCATTTTTAAGAGGCATCGCCGCTGAGGAGGACACCATTTTCCAGATAGGAAAGGGCGGCATCAACGAAAACCTTATTATTCAGGTAAATGACGCTATACGTGTACGTGAGATAGTTAAGATAAAGGTACTTGACAACTCTATGGTATCGGCACATGAGGCTGCTGAGGAGCTTTCACAGGCTACAAAGTCCGAGGTCGTGCAGGTCATCGGCAGCAAGCTGGTGCTTTACAAGAGAAATCCCAAGGAGCCAAAGATAGAGCTTCCCAAGTCCTCAAAGAAGTAATGAAGGGCGGGACTATCGCACTTTTCGGCGGAAGCTTTGACCCTGTTCATCTGGGACATATGAATGTTGTCCGCTCAATTATCCGCTCCATGAAGGATATTGACAGAGTTATCATAATGCCTGCTGCGGTGAATCCCTTCAAGACAGGAAACGCTCCCCGTGCCTCCGATGAGGACAGGCTGGCAATGTGCCGTATTGCATTTGAAGCAATTCCCCGATGCATCGTGTCCGATCACGAGATACAAAGGAGCGGAGTAAGCTACACCATTGACACTCTGGAATGGCTGAAAAGCAATGAACCCCATCGCAGGCTGCTGCTTACCGTGGGCAGCGATTCCCTTGCAAGCCTGCCTTCATGGTACAGAGCGGAGGATATTTTCCGCATAGCTGATATTGCCGCTGTTTCACGTTCCCGTGAGGACAGCGAAAGGATAGCTGCTTTTTCCGAGAAAGCAGGAGCATCCGGAGCAAGAGTCATCATTATTGACACTGAACCATTTGAAGCATCCTCCACCGAAATACGTGAAAAAATTATAAATAATCAGGATATATCTTGCTATATGGATGAAAATGTAGTAAAATATATAGATGAACGAAATCTCTACAGAAAACCGTGGTGATAACATAATGGATACTGCAGAAGTATTCCGCATCTCCGAGCAGGAGCTTAAGGATATCAAGGATGTTCTGGAAATCAGGCTTTCCAAAAAGCGTATGCAGCACAGCCTTAATGTTGCCGATGAAGCTGTAAAGCTTGCCGAACATTACGGCGGCAATAAGGAAAAGGCATATACTGCAGGACTTATCCATGATATATGCAAGGAGATACCTTCCGAAGAGCAGCTTGATATGGGAATGAAATGCAGACATCCTCTCACTCCCATCGAACAGAAGATACCTCCCCTATATCATGCGGCGGCTGCAGTATGGTACGCCGAGAATGCACTGCATATCCATGATGATGACATACTGAACGCAGTCAGATATCACACTGCGGCAAGAGATGATATGTCGCTGCTGGAGGAGATAGTTTATATGGCTGATCTTATCTCCGCCGACAGAAGCTACAAGGACGCACCTAAGATGCGTAAGCTTGCTTATCAGGACCTTGACGAAGCAATGCTTGAGGCACTGAAATTCTCCCTGTCGGATGTTCTGGAAAAGTGTTCCCTGATCCCCGAAAGCTCCGCAGCGGCTTACAACAGATACGCTCAGAAAATCCGCTCTTCAAAGAGCAGAAAATAGAAAGGAAGCATAATATGCCTGAAATTTCACAGATGTCTGTTCTTGAAACAGCAGTTAAAGCACTGGACGCTAAAAGAGCAGAGGATATAAAGGTAATAAAGGTCAAGGACCTTACTATAATTGCAGATTACTTCATTATCGCAGACGGTACTTCAAGCACACAGGTAAAGACACTGTCCGATGAAGTAGAATATCAGCTGGAAACTCAGCTTGGCATCAAGCCCGAAAGAATACAGGGCACAGGCGGTTCAAACTGGGTCATCATCGACTACGGCGATGTTGTTGTCCACGTTTTCCACAAGGAGCAGAGAGATTTCTATAATCTTGAAAGACTCTGGAGAGACGGCGAGGATATAGACATTTCACAGTGGATAAAGCCCAACTGATGCATACATTTTCATACAGCAACGGAATGTTTTTTCCGAAATTATAAAAAAGGATTGATAAAAATGGCAGAACATTACGATTTCGCCGCCATCGAAAAGAAATGGCAGAAATACTGGGAGGAAAACGAGACCTTCAAGACTGATGTATGGGATTTTTCCAAGCCTAAATTCTATGCTCTCGATATGTTCCCCTACCCCTCAGGCGTTGGACTTCATGCAGGTCATCCCGAGGGATATACAGCTACAGATATCGTTTCCCGTATGAAGAGAATGCAGGGCTACAACGTTCTTCATCCTATGGGCTACGATTCCTTCGGTCTTCCCGCCGAGCAGTATGCGGTAAGCACAGGCAATCACCCCAACGGCTTTACTCAGCAGAATATCGAAACATTCTCCAAGCAGCTCAAGGAGCTTGGTTTTGACTATGACTGGTCAAAGATGGTCGCAACATCTGACCCCGGCTTCTACAAGTGGACACAGTGGATATTCAAGCAGCTTTATCTTGACGGCTACGCAAAGTACGTGGATATGCCCGTAAACTGGTGCGAGGAGCTTGGTACAGTTCTCTCAAACGATGAGGTCATCGACGGCAAATCCGAGCGAGGCGGTTATCCTGTTGTGAGAAAGAACATGAAGCAGTGGGTAATCAATCAGCCTGCATTTGCAGAAAAGCTTCTTGAAGGTCTTGACGAAGTTGACTGGCCCGAATCCACAAAGGCGATACAGCGTAACTGGATAGGCAAATCCACCGGTGTTGAGGTTAAATTCAGCATCGTCGGCGGCGGAGAATTCAGCATCTACACAACCTGTATCGAAACTATATACGGTATTACATTCATGGTTCTCGCTCCCGACGGACAGATCGTCAAGGAGCTTATGCCCCGAATTCAGAACAAGGACGAGGTTCAGGCTTACATCGACGAGACTGTGAAGAAGAACGACATGGACCGTACCGAGCTTAACAAGACAAAATCAGGCTGCGAGCTGAAGGGCGTTACCTGTATCAACCCCGTAAACGGCAAGGAAGTCAGAATGTTCATCGGTGACTTTGTGCTTGCAAGCTACGGAACAGGTGCAGTTATGGCTGTTCCCAGTCACGACCAGAGAGACTTTGAGTATGCCGTTGCTCATAATATCGGTATGATACAGGTAATCGACGGCGACGATAAGCTTGGCAAGGTCGATGTTTCCGAAAAGGCTTTTGAAAAGGACGAATATCTGGGCAAGGGCTACAAGCTCATCAATTCCGAGGAATTCACAGGTCTTACTGTTGAGGAAGCTAAGGAAGCTATCACCTGCAAGCTTGAAAAGATGGGCGTTGCAAAGAGAACAACAAACTATCATTTCAGAGAGTGGATATTTGCCCGTCAGCGTTACTGGGGCGAGCCTGTTCCCGTTGTCCACACCGAGGACGGCGAGATACACGTTCTGGATGATTCCGAGCTTCCCCTTATCCTACCCGAGCTGGAGGATTACAAGGGCAGGAACGGCAAGGCTCCTCTTGAAAATGCCACCGAGTGGAAGCAGTACGACAAAAACGGCATAAAGGGCACAAGAGAGACCTCAACAATGCCCGGAAGTGCAGGTTCAAGCTGGTACTATTTCAGATATATCGACCCCGATAACGACAAGGAATTCGCAGATCAGGAGCTGCTTAAGCACTGGATGCCCGTTGACCTTTACATAGGCGGTCCCGAGCATGCAGTAGGTCACCTGATGTATTCCCGTATCTGGAACAGATATCTTTACGACAAGGGTCTTGCTCCTACAAAGGAGCCCTTCAAGAAGCTTGTTCATCAGGGTATGATACTCGGCTCCAACGGCATCAAGATGGGTAAGAGATACCCCGAATACGTTGTTAATCCCAGCGATATCGTAAAGAAATACGGAGCAGATACTCTCCGTCTGTACGAGATGTTCATGGGTCCTCTGGAGGTTTCCAAGCCCTGGAGCAACGAGGGTGTTGAGGGTGCAAAGAGATTCATCACAAGAGTATGGAATTTCTTCACTGATGCGGAAAAGCTTACCGATGACAACAGCGGCGAGCTTACAAGGATCTATCACCAGACAGTCAAGAAGGTCACAGATGACTTTGAGGCTCTTGCATTCAACACTGCGATCAGCCAGATGATGATATTCATGAACGCTGCTTACAAGGTTGGAAAATGCCCTAAGGAATATGCTGAGGGAATCGTAAAAATGCTCTCCTGCATCACTCCCCACGTTGGTGAGGAAATGTGGAGCATTCTCGGTCATGACAACACCATCGCTTACGAACCATGGCCTGTTTACGATGAAAACGAGCTGACTGTTGATACCATTGAGATCGCTGTTCAGATCAACGGCAAGGTAAGAGGCAAGGTAAACATTGGCGTTGACGAGGAGCAGGATTCCGCTCTGGCAAAGGCTAAGGCAAATCCTGAGGTCATCCCATTCATTGAAGGCAAGAGCATTGTCAAGGAGATCTACGTTAAGGGCAGGATCATCAATATTGTTGTTAAGTGATGCAAATTGCATAAAAACTCCCAAAAAAGTTTGTAAAATATTTTTTTGCAGTCCCTTGACAAAAACTACAGATATATAGTATAATGTTATAGTTATATCATATATATAATCCTCTGCCGCAGGGCAAAGGGAGGGAACAAAATTGGCAGAAATTCATGTTGGCAAGAACGAAACTCTGGAGACAGCTCTCAAGCGTTTTAAGAGAAGCTGTGCAAAGGACGGCGTTATCGCTGAAGTTCGTAAAAGAGAACACTATGAGAAGCCTTCGGTTAAGCGTAAGAAGAAGTCCGAAGCTGCTCGTAAGCGTAAGTATTAATATTTAATATTATTTCGCTTAATTAAAGCGGCGGTAGTGTTATGCATTGCCGCCGCTTTTGTTATATTTTATCTTTTGTGACAGGAGAAATAAAAATGCTGTTTACCCCTACAGCTGCTTATGAAACAATACTGAGCGTCACCCCCGAAGTCCTCGGGGAAATGGGCGTAAGAGCCATCATTCTTGATATAGACAATACCTGCACCACTCATGACAATCCAAAGCCTCTTGATGGTCTTTTTGACTGGCTTGACAGCATGCGTGAGGCGGGAATAAAAATGATGATAGTATCAAACAATCATCCTCCACGTGTTGCTCCCTTTGCTGAGCTGCTGGGGCTGGATTTCATCCCCGAGGGTGCAAAGCCTCTGCCAAAGGGCTACAGGCAGGCTTCCGAAAAAATGGGTGTGCCCAGAAGCCAGATAGTCACCATTGGAGATCAGCTTTTTACCGATATCCTGGGTGCAAAGCTTTTCGGTATAAAATCTATTCTTGTTAAGCCTATAGAGATGGAGAAGACTGCATTCTTTAAATTCAAAAGAGCGGCGGAAAAGCCGTTCCTGCCGAAAAAATATTTATAATTAAGCACAGTAATACTAATTCTAAATCGTTCTATAGACAAAGCCGACAGATAGAATAAGTCCAGTCTAGGAAAGCGACCGCAGGCGGGCTTTTGCCCGGCAAGGGAGCTTGACGACGAATGGGCTTATTCTAGCCGAGGATCTGTCTATAGGTTGGTTTAGAATTAGTATAAAATACAAAGAAAGGAAGTTTATCTATGAGTGCGATTTTCGGACCCGCAGGAACTGCGGAAAGCTTTAAGACAATGGGATATAAAAAATCGGTCCAGCTGCCCGAATATCTGAAACAATTCGGACTGAACCACTTTGAATATCAGTGCGGACAGGGTGTGCGGGTATCCGATCAGGCAGCTGCTGAGATCGGAAAGGCATTTGCCGATGCGGGGATGACATTATCCCTCCATGCACCATACTTCATATCACTTTCAAGCGTTGAGGAAGAAAAGCGGATGAACTCATTGAACTACATTCTTGCCTCCGCTAAGGCTGCAAAGGCTATGGGTGCGGAAAGGATAGTTATACACAGCGGCTCGTGTGCTAAGATCTCCCGTGAAGAGGCTCTGGAGCTTGCAAAGGACACCATGAAGCTTGCCCGCCGGGTACTTATTGACAATGGATTTGAGGATATTATCTGCTGTCCCGAAACAATGGGCAAGGTCAATCAGCTGGGAACACTTGAAGAGGTCCTGGAGATATGCCGTGTGGATGACACCTTTCTTCCGACAGTAGATTTCGGTCATCTCAACGCAAGGACCTTCGGCGGTATCAGAACAAAAGAGGACTATGCCGCTATGCTTGATATGATCGAGGACAGGATAGGCATTGACAGAGCAAGGATATTCCACTCCCATTTTTCCAAGATAAAATTTACGGAAAAGGGCGGAGAGAAAAATCATGTCACCTTTGAGAATAACGAAGGCTTCGGTCCCGATTATGAGCCTTTGATGGAGCTTATCTATGCCAGAGGCTGGTCACCCACATTCATTTGCGAAAGTGCGGGAACACAGACAGAGGATGCAAGAACCATGAAAGAGTATTATGAGGCACAGAAATAAAGGCACTGCCTATTGCCGATGACCTGCTGCATAATACTTGTATAATACTAATTTCAAATCAACCTATAGACAAATCCTCGGATATAATAATCCAATTCTGCGTCAAGC
>JBJERX010000039.1:0-4264 GCA_051882495.1 Huintestinicola sp.
GAGAGCAGGTATTCAACGGCTTTACAAGCTCAGCTGAGTTCAAGAAGCTTGTGGCTTCGTTTGGTATCTGATGACCCAATGATCCCGAAACAAATGAGCACCGCAGAAAATGCGGTGCTCATTTTTTGTGGGGTCATACCCGCACAAAGCAGTGATACTAATAACCATTTATACTAATCCCCATTTGTTCGGCAGATAGAATTGCACCAATCAAGGAAAGCGAAGCAGGCGTGCTATCCCACGGCAAGGGGGCTTTCCTTGACTGTGATTATTTCATCTGCCGTCTTTGCCTAAAAAATGATCCCGATCAGCACTCAATTACCGAAACGCAGCCGTTATAATCTATTGCACGGATGCAGTGAGTATAAACCTCAATGATCTCATAATTTTCATCCATTGCCAGGTATCTTGCTTTTTCCATACCATCGGGCAAAGGTTCATTTTTTCTGAAATGCTCAATGATCGCCTCGGTAAAATCTACCGTATGAACTTCAAAATCTTCTCCAAGATAGCATTTTGAACAGTATCCGATAAAGTCGCCGGGGATCTCTATAAGAGGAAATTCTTCACGGACCTCATCAAGAATGGCGTCGACCCGTGCTTTCATATCTACCTCATCAAGAATAGCGTTGACCTGTGCTTTCATATCCACATTTCCCGTATCGAGATCAGTGAGAAAATCCATATAGCGTTTTGAACGCTTTTGCCGCAGTATACGTTCCCTATCCTTCGGGTCATCAAGACAAACCTTCTTTTCGTTCCTGACAGCAGCCTGAGTTGACAAGATGCTTTGCTGAGCATTTTGTTCCCTAGTGAACGATATAACAAATAGAATTCCCGCTTCCTTTATGATACTGCTGAACGAGAGATATATCACATGGAAAAGCCTGTGATATATTTTCCCGAGTAGGACCGACAGGATCAACACTACGATAATAAAAACAGCAAGCATAGCAGAGCACTCCTTAACAAAACAGATACGGAGTGTCAGTCTCCGGACAAAATGTTACTATGGTACCACTGAATCAGATGTACTGATAAAAAAACACGCCCCTTCTGTTCATGCTGCACGTACGGAGACAGTTTTGATATGTATACAAGAAAACAACACTATTCAGTGTTATACACTTAGTATTATAACACCATTCAACAAATTTTGTCAATAAGAACCGTAATAATATGTTATAATTAATAAATAATTTTTTTTCAATTGTACATATTCACATTTGAACGGAGTGAAACAAATGTCAAAATACGACCGTATCCGTGACCTGAGGGAAGATGCCGATCTGACACAGAAAAACGTAGCGGACAGTCTTTTTATGCATCTGACCCAGTACCGCAGATACGAAACAGGAGAACGAGAAATTCCTCTTTCTGTAGCAATTATGCTTGCAGAGAAATATAATGTTTCTCTTGACTATATTTCCGGTATTTCTTCCATTAAGGAGCCTAACAGCTTCAAACTAAACACCGAAGAACATTATCTGATAGAAAACTTCCGGAGCCTTAACGATGTTCAGAAGGGAAGGCTTCTTGAGCGTCTTGATGTTCTGCACAGCTCTCAAAACAAGCATAAAAAAAAATGAGTCTTCTTTCATAGTTTATATTTTATCGGAATCAACCGAAAAAATCTACAGCTGACAGCTGAATGCAGCTGTATTCATAAATTTCTCTTCTTAATGCTTGAAATTATTTTTAGAGTGTGATATCATATCCATAAAATGAGGAGTGAATTTTATGAAACAAATAAGTATAGAGAAGCTGAGGGCAGCATCCGAAAAAGATACCGAACAGCTCACTAATGAGATCCTCCGTGCAGATGACATTGATGAATATTTTAAAAATAATGAGGCTTATCTTACTGATATATCCCTGCCCACTGAGCTTTGCCGGCTTTTGGAGGAAAAGGGTCTGAAGAAATCCGACGTTATTGCCGCAAGCGGTATCACCGTCACCTACGGATACGATCTTTTCAGCGGATATAAAAACAAAAAGCCCTCCCGAAATATTATCCTCGCCTTATCATTATCAATGCAGCTTGATATCATTCAGACCCAGAGACTCCTGAAGATATCGGGCAACGGTGCACTTTATCCGCGAATACCAAGAGATTCGGTAATAATGTATGCTATCAAAAACACTTTGTCCCGATCTGAAACGGACGATCTTCTGAATATAAAAGGAATGGAAACTATAAGCTAAAAAAAACTGCTGTTTCAGTTTTTTCATTTTGGACACTTTATACTAATTCTAAACCGTTCTATAGACAAAGACGGCAGATAGGATTTCGTCAATCAAGGAAAGCGACTGCAGGCGGGCTTGCTGCCCGGCAAAGGAGCTTGACGCAGAGTGACGTAATTATAGCTGTCGTATTTGTCTACAGAACGATTAAAGATTAGTATAAAACAAAAAATCAGCAATTCCCGTAAAATGAGAACTGCTGATTTTTGATTTACGCATTTACTTGCATTTTTCTTTAAACTCCGTCCCCCATTTTGCCATAGCGTCCAGAATTGGCGACATACTCTGTCCAAGTTCGGTAAGAGTATATTCCACTCTCGGCGGCACTTCAGGGAAGACTTCTCTTGTCAGAAGTCCGTTTTCCTCCATATCCCGCAGATTTGAGGTCAGCACCTTCTGTGATATTCCCGTAACCGATTTTTTTAGCTCACCGAAACGTTTTGTACCGCTTCGCAGATCACGGAGAATAAGCACCTTCCATTTATCTCCTATAAGCATAAGGGTAGTTTCAACAGGACAGGGTGGCAGATTGGTTTTATCTATCATAAAAACTCCTCCGGGTACAGTTTTTTCGGGAAGTAAAAACAGACTCCCCGACAAATGGGAAGTTGTAGTTGAGAAAAAACTATTCTTTAAGTATATTGATAATTTGATGGTAAGCATTTTCCCAATTTTCGCTTGGATCATTGATTATCATATGCTGTACATTCAGATTACGAAGTATTTCAAATTCTCTTTTTTGACGTTCTTCCAAGGCTGTAATATAACCGTCAAATCCATGTAAATCCTCAGACTTGCCATAAACACCATTACAGTGATAATCTATAACGCTGTTCAGCCAGTCTGCACCACGTTCAGAAGCTGTGTCTTCTATTGCTTTGCGAATATTATCACAACTGAGATAAACAATAAAAGGATTTAAAGGTTTAATAATGTCACATATGCTTTTTATATATTCAAACGACTTTTGAATATCAAAGCCGAAACGCATCATTGTTTCACACATAGGATTCTGCAACAAAACACAGTTAAAAACATATTTTTCTTCTGAATTGGCTGAATTTACAAATTCTCTCCATTTATCGAGCATTACAGGTTTCTCAGTTTCCCATGGAAGAAAATCATATATCTTATATTGCAGTAATTTATCAAAAAGTTCATTACTGAATCTTCTGAGTGAAACTACGTATCCATCATTTTTGGCAACAGCATTTTGAATTATAAGTTCTTGTTCTTTATCCGAAAAACGTTTCAATTCACTGTCTTTTATAAACGCATGAAATTCGTAATCAGCAGGATGATCACCACTGCCTTCATCAAAATATAATGCGTTGATCTTATCCGCAATATATTTTGAGGTTGTACTTTTACCAGAACATGGCAATCCTTCAACGATTATCAGTCTATTCAAATCTTTCACCTCTACACTTCCTTAGCAACCCTGTCAGATTCCGATTGTCGGACAAACGATCGCCCTGTTTTCTAATATTATACTAATAACCATTTGTTCTATGGATAAAGACGGTGGATAGAATGCGTCCTATCAAGGAAAACGACCGCAGGCGGGCTTTCGCCCGGCAAGGGAGTTTGACGCAGAGAGGACGCATTATAGCCGCCGTATTTTATCCATAGGTTAAATGGTTATTAGTATTATATCATAAAACTCCCATTCCTGCAACTGAAAAGGTATAAAAAGATTTCAAAAAACTTTAGTGCCGTTTTTCCCCATAACACCGCAATTGTTACTTTGAAGTAACTATGCCACAAAAAAGTGCCTACTTTACAACTCGGAAAAGTAGTGTTATCATAGGATCAGGGAAAGAGATTAAGCGCTTAAATCTCCCGAAAAAATAAGTCTGTAACAAACTATGGTACCGAGCCGCTGAATTCAAGTCAGCACGTAAGTTTATTACGAATCGGCAAAGGCGGCTCGTCTTTTTTCAGGAGGAATTTTATTATGAAAACCGCAGTTATTTGTGCAAACGGAAAAGCAGGTCAGCTTATCACTAAGGAAGCCGTA
>JBJERX010000040.1:0-2282 GCA_051882495.1 Huintestinicola sp.
GTGATGATGTTACGGACATTTACTCTCTGATTGAAAAAATGAAAGAGTACGGATATACCTTTACCAATGAAAGTCGAATGATAGCAAAACCGAAAGGCGTGAAATACGGCTGCTGCATTTCAAAGTTGGGATATGGTTACTCCTATCAAATGTTAATTCAGAGGATAAACAACAAGCAGAATGAATTTGTTGGCAGGAAGATAAGTGCGTTTATCGGTTTTCAGGTTGAAATTGCTATCGGGCTTCGTGAACGTCAGTTTGACATATATCGTTCTCAGTCGGTGCATATGCCGACTTATGCAGAGGTAAGAAAATCTTTTGAGGTGTTGAACTTTATCCACAGCAATCATATTCATTCCCTTGAAGATATGAGAGCTTGTCTTGCGGCGGCAAATCGTAAAGAGGACAATGCAATGTACAGATATTTCAAGCTTGCCGATAAAAAGGAACAGCTGAAAACGCTGGATTTTTTGGGAGATGAATATGCTCGTCTGCTGAAAACAGAAAACAGAGATGAAGCGCAGCAGAAGCAGTTGGAAAAACTGCATTGGCAGCTTATGATAAGCGGAGGTATCAGCGGTTGGAATACTCATATGGAGAATTGGCTGCCCAAGCTAAAGGACAAGCTTCATAATGACCTCAGACAGCTTGACAGCCTTGCCGAAGAAATGGGCAGAGCTTCTAAAGAACGTTCAAAAGCTGAAATGTCGCTTGCGTATCTTGAAGATTTTCTGAAATCCGATTATGACAGAATTCGTGAACAGGAGCAGCTTCGCATTCAGATTGAGAACTATCATAACGGGCTTGAACCGCAGGAAGATGGTACATATAAAGCAGAGCCTGAACCCACGGCAGAGAGAAATGCGGAGTTTGCGTATATGGAAATGCGTGAGGAACAGCGCAGGCGTGCTTATGAACAGCGAAGGAGAGATGAGCGGCAGAGAGAAATGAGGGACAGGAGCCGAAGCGGTTATTGTCGTTGAATATTTCACAAAAACCAAAATAGAACAAAAGAAATTTACAAAGAAAGAAGGAGAACCCAAATGACAATCATTACAGAATACAATGACAAGGAAATCACCGAAGAGCAGCTTGAAGCACTTGCTGCATCAATGCTTGCTCAGATGATCGAATACTATAAAAATATTTCGGAAGAAAGGGAGAGTGACAACAAGGTGGCTTGAAAAAATCGCACCTGCGTTCTGCAAGTGCGATGATGAATTATGATCTTAGAACATCAGCCCAATTATCGGGAAAGCCCATGAGCTTTTTATCAGCATGAGGGTATTTCTCAAACAGTAAATCAATTGTATCGACAAATTCCGTCCAGTGCCTGTCATTGGGTATAAGATGTTTGATACAAAGAAGGGTAGCAAACACTCGGATACTGCTGATGCCCTGCTCGGTATATTGCTTGTACAGCTTAGGCGTCTTGGCAAGATTAACATTGTATAAGCGACCGTAATGTGCACAGATATTTCTGACAAAGGCAATATGCTCGACCCAGCTTTCAAGGTAAGTATAGCCGATGCCGTACAACTGAGCAACGGCTTTCTTATCCTGCGGTTTCATATTCTTGTAGAATTTGGAGAGCGTTCCAAAGCTGAATAATTCAACCAGAGCGTAAAATGGAATTTTGCCGTCGGCATAATTGTTGCGAAAATTCTTTACAAAGGGAGCTTTGCTGTTTCGGTGGATCTCCTCATCAATGTCATTGAGAAATTCCTTGTGGTAATCGGGATCATTGAAATTTGTGGGATCTTCATATCCGAGGACACCGTATGTATGAGAAAAGTGATTAGCTATCCTGCACCGGAGATTTATTTCAATGCGTTCGACCATAGTAAATAAGAGCTGACGGAAATTTGCATTGAAGAGATAAAGTTCCACTATTTGCTCAAATGATACAGTCCCGTCAAATTTGGCATTTTTCTTTTTCAGACCAAGTCCATAAGCCTTGATCAGACGGAAATATGATATATCATTGAGAATCTGACGGGCATAATCTTCATTGTCAATTTTTAAGCCAATAGCTTTTAAGTTGTTGATCTGTTCGTCAATGTTCATTGATGGCTGATGTTCTTTGATTTCCATAGCAATACCTCTGATAAATTAAACGACCCGACGTGGTACGCATTGTTAAGAGGCGTGTCGGGTTCTGTTACTATTATTATATTCGATTTTTTCGGAAAAGTCAATAGCTTTGAAAAATATATTCCGATTTACATTTGAAAAATATATTTCGATTTACCACTTTAAAGCGTTGACAAATTTCTTGAAAT
>JBJERX010000040.1:2382-4251 GCA_051882495.1 Huintestinicola sp.
TTTGAAAAATATATTTCGATTTACCACTTTAAAGCGTTGACAAATTTCTTGAAATATGATATACTACTGTTGAAGAACAAAAACAAAGAGAAATGGAGGAATATTTATGAATGCAGTAATATACGCAAGATATTCTTGCGACAATCAGAGAGAAGAAAGTATTGAGGGACAGCTTCGTGAGTGCAAGGAATTTGCAGAGCGTAAGGGTATCAAGCTGGTCGGCACATATATCGACAGGGCAATGTCCGCTAAGACCGATAATCGTCCGCAGTTTCAGAAAATGATAAAAGACAGCGAAAAGGGGCTTTTTGATACCGTTATAGTGTGGAAGCTTGACCGCTTTGCCCGAAACCGTTATGATTCGGCTCATTACAAGGCTGTACTTCGCAAGCACGGTGCAAAGGTTATTTCTGCAACGGAAGTCATTTCCGAGGGTGCGGAGGGAATTATCCTTGAATCGGTGCTTGAGGGCTATGCGGAATACTATTCGGCGGAGCTTTCGGAAAAGGTTATTCGTGGTATGACGGAGAATGCACTGAAATGTCAGTATAACGGAGGATCGGGAACTATCGGTTACATCATTGATGAAAACAAGCATTATGTGATAGATCCCTTGGTGGCACCTTTTATAAAAGAATCGTTCAGAATGTATGCGGACGGTTATCTGATTAAGGATATTGTGAAATATCTGAATGAAAAAGGCGTGGTCAGCGCATACAAAAAGCCTATGACAAAAACATCTGTGACCACAATGCTCTCAAACTGCAAGTACAAGGGTGTGTACAAATACAGGGACGTTGAGATTGCGGACGGTGTTCCGAGAATTGTTTCCGATGAACTGTTCAATCGTGTTCAGGAGCGTTTGAAGAAGAACAAGCATTCCCGTTCTCACTTTAAGGCAAAGGAAGAATATTTCCTTTCATCAAAGCTGTTTTGTGGCGATTGTGGTGCTTGTATGGTGGGCGAATCGGGAACAGGCAGAGGGAATGTAACATACAACTATTATAAATGTTCAAATGCAAAGAACCGCAAGGGCTGTCACAAAAAGGCTGTTCGCAAGGACTATATTGAAGAAACCGTTCTTTTGGAAGTGGCAGACAAAATGTTCACCGAAGATATGATAGAAAAGATCGCCGACAAGGTAATGGTATTGCAGGATAAGGAGGACACGTCGATTCCGCTGCTTAAAAAGGAGCTTGCGGAAACGGAAAAATATATCGATAATCTTATCGACGCAATGCAGATGGGTATGCTTACGAAATCCACAAAGCAGCGGCTTGATGAACTTGAAGCGAGAAAGGAACAGCTTGAAGCGGACATCATAAATGAGGAAATAAACAGTCGAAAGCTCAGCAGAGGACAGGTCATTGACTGGCTGAAGAAGATGAAGTCACTTGATCTGGCAAGCGATGACAACAAGAGAATAATGGTTGATACTTTCGTAAATTCTGTGTATCTTTACGATGACAGAATGGTCGTGAGCTTCAACTGTCGGGAAAAGGCGAGTATTCTCGCCTTGCCCGATGGGTGTGTTTCGGATGGCAGGAGCCTTGGGGAGCCAAGCAATTCTTAACACTAACCATCGAGAAAAGGTATAGAGAGTGATATTTGTAAATCTCAGCCTTCAACGATGGTTAGTGTCGTTTTATGCAGTTTATATTGTATTTTAATTGTATATCGAGGGCAAGGCCCCCGTATGCGTACATTTTGTATGCGTACGGGGGCTTTTTTGTTTCCCGAAGAAAGGAATTGCTATGAAAAATATCAAAGAAAAAAAGGAATATCCCGAAAATCTGTTATCACAAATGTTCGTAAACGGACTCCCAACCGAGTTGCCCGATGACGTTGCTCTTGTGCTTGAATATATTA
>JBJERX010000041.1:0-16681 GCA_051882495.1 Huintestinicola sp.
AATTCTGAACAGCTTCTAAAGCAACAGCAAATACTGGATTCTGAAATCAATAGTGATGAAACAATAAGGGAAAAAAATCTTGAAGCTCTTAATAGTATAAAAATTGGCGATGAAATTACATTGAAAGGCGAAACTTTTGTTGTAAAGTCCATAAATGGAAGTTTTATGATGAGTATGGACAATGTAAAAGCCTTGTCAGGCGAGTTTATCGGTGAAGCAAGCAGACAGTTTATTGGCAATTGGCAAAATCAACTTGCAGATGAAGCAGGAGACAGCCTTATCGGTATAAGCAAACCTGATATTTCAAATACACTTAATAACGAAGTGCAGCTTGAAGAAACAGTAGATAATTCACATTCATGGGACGTGCGTGTATCAAGAGCATTAAATGTTATTGACGGTATTTCAACGCACATCTCTGAAAGCAGCAAAAAAAATGAACATTCTTATGTATACGGTACATATCAAAGCTATGAAGAAGCTTCTCGGGCTTTAGCAACGCTAAGAAAAGAAATTGAAAACAATGCAGAATTCAGCACTGAATTATATGCTAAATGTCCGTATTTCGAGCGTGATATAACACAAAATATGGAAATAACGCTTGACGGAGAAAGATACAGTGTTTTGGATTTTGACAGACTTGCAAACACCGTTGATTTGATTAAATCAGACGATAGGGACGTTTCTATGCCATATAATAAGCTTCACGATATTATTTCGGAAATCAACGCATATGTTTCCGGCGAAGAAATTACCCGGGAAAGTTCTGCTGAAGAACAAAATAATGAAGAAAAGCAGACAAGGTTCAGAATTACCGATGAACATATTGGGGAGGGTGGTAAAAAAGAAAAGTTCAGAAATAACGTTGAAGCAATAAAAACATTACAGCTTCTTGAAAAAGAAGAACGTCTGCCAACTGCTGAAGAACAGGAAAAGCTTTCAAAATATATAGGTTGGGGCGGTTTACAGGAAGCTTTTGATGACAGAGAACCATCATGGAATGCCGAATATTATGAACTGAAAAATCTATTGACAGAAGATGAATATGAAGCGGCACGAGCTACTGTTAAGGACGCATTTTTCACGTCTCCTGTCATTATCAATGCAATATATGAAACCCTTGCAAATATGGGCTTTGAGGGTGGCGAAATCCTCGAACCGTCAATGGGTGTCGGTAATTTTTTCGGGGCAATGCCTGATAACATTAGAGATAACAGCAATTTGTCCGGTGTGGAATTAGACAGCATTTCAGGAAGAATTGCCAAAAAACTCTATCCTGAAGCAGATATTGCAATAAATGGCTTTGAAAAAGTAAAATTCAACAAAGGTACGTTTGATTTAGCAATAGGAAATGTTCCATTTGGTAATTATAGCCTTAATGACAAAAGTAATAAGGACTATAAAAGCCTGATGATACATGATTACTTCTTTGCAAAATCGGTTGACAGTGTACGTCCGGGCGGTATTGTAGCCTTTGTAACTTCAACAGGAACATTGGATAAGGAAGATACAAAGGTTAGACAAATGCTTGCTCAAAAAGCAGAGCTGCTTGGTGCAATACGTCTGCCCGACAATGCTTTTCAAAAAAATGCAGGAACTCAAACGGCAACAGACATTATTTTCCTCAAAAAGCGTGATAAGGAACTAAAAATCAGCGATATGCCTATGGATAAAAGCTGTGATTGGATATACACAAAGGAAAGCACTGACGGATTTACCATAAACAGTTATTTTGTAGACAATCCGGATATGATATTGGGAACGCTTGCAAAAGGAAATTTTGACAAAACAACTTGTAAAGCAAACTCAGGAGCTGACCTCAAGGAACAGCTTTCAGAAGCAATAAAAAATATTAAGGGTGAATATACTCCCCTTGAATTTCAGCCCGAATTGGACGAAAAAGCAACAGACGAATATCTTAACGCAACTCCTGATATTGAAAACCTCACATATACTGTCATAAACGACAAGCTATATTACCGTGTTGACGATGACCTTATTCCCTTAAAAGAAAGCGAACAGCATGGTAAAACAGCGGAACGTCGAAAAGCTATGTGCGATTTGGCTGTTTCGGTTCGAGAACTGTTGCAAGCACAGGTTGAAAACCGTTCAGACGATGAAATTAAAAAATTACAAGACGAACTAAACAAAAAGTATGACAAGTTCGTAATAAAATATGACCGTATCAATCCTATCGAAGTACCAAATGCAAATACTAAAAGTGGTGTTTCAAGGAAAGCTCCAAACAGCAACGCATTTAAAAACGATGTACGTTTACCACTGCTAACCTATGGACAAAATATGGTGTCTATAATACGCCCACTCGTCGTCAAACTCCTTTGCCGGGCGACAGCCCACCTGTAGTCGGTTTCCTAGATTGGACGTATTCTATCCACCATCTTTATCCATAGAACAAATGGTTATTAGTATTATAGCTATTTCTTCGGCGTCGGAACGATCCTTATATTCTCACCGCTGTCAAGAGAAATACCCGTATAGCCAAGCTCAGTCTCCATGTCCGGAAACTTGTCACCGGGCATTATCCTGCACACGGAAGTGTCACCAAGATGGGATTTGTTTTCTTCCGGAATGATCTTTATAGCATTTTCCATATGCACCTTGATGTTGTCCGGGATATGCCCCGAATTATCGGGTGAAATTGGTCTGGTGTATTTTTTGCCCGATTCCAGCATAATGAACGTTCCTCCTAGGTTATTTTGTGATAGATACCATTTTTATCACGGAGAATAAATCGGCGTAAAATAATTCCAGTGATTAATGGTTTATATTGCTTCCCGATATATCTCGGCAACCTCTTCTCTGCTGAAAACAACAGGTGCATTATTAAGATTTCCTATTGATATCTTCATACAGTTTTCGGTCATCCATTCCACATCATCTGCGGTGATGCCCAGATCGCTCAGCTTAACATCAAGCTCTATGACTTTCAGAAATCTTCTTATAACGTCTGCACAGTCATTTTCGTCTCTTCCGCCGAGTATTTTTGATACTTCGGCAAATTTTTGTGGCAGAGCAGGAGCAAGCCTTTCTGCAATGGGAGGAGTAAGAGCGGCAAGACCTCTGCCATGAACGATATTTCTGAGTCCCGATGCAGGGTGCTCCATTCCGTGAGCGGCGGATACTCCTGCAGCCCCGATGACCATACCGCCAAGCGTAGCAGCCAGACTGACCGACTCCCATGCGGAAGCATCGCTGTAGTCCGACATCAGCTTGGGGAGATTTTCCGTTATCAGTCTTATGGCAAGCAATGCCTGTGCGTCTGTCAGGGGATTGGCTTTTTTAGAGGTATATGCTTCAAGTGCGTGGGTGAACGCATCAAATCCCACAGAGGAAAGCACGTGCTTCGGCATTGTCATCATCACATCAGGGTCAATTATGGAGACCGAAGGCATTATCTGCATTGTATACAGTGCCTTTTTGTCCTTGGTATCGGGATTTGTGAGCACTGCTATCTGATTTCCCTCACTGCCTGTGCCGCATGTCGTGGGGATAAGTATGATAGGCAGAGAGCCTTTTCCCTGCTTCCTTCCGAATATATAATCGGATATATCCCCGTCGTTCACGCAGCAGAATGCGATAGCCTTTGCAGCGTCCATAATGGAGCCGCCGCCTACGCCCAGTATCATGTCGCAGCCGCTTTCCTTTGCCAGAGCAACGCCCTCATAAACGGCAGTCGTAAGGGGATTTTGCGTTACCTTGTCAAATACGGCAGTCTCTGTGCCGAAAGCTTTCAGAGAGCTTACTACCCTGTCCAGCAGTTCCGATCTTTTTGTGCTGCCCGTTCCTGTGACAACAAGGGCCTTTTTTCCGTATGCCGAAGCTATTTCGCCTGTCTTATCGGCTTTTCCTCTGCCGAAAATAAGATTTACAGGAAGGTTATATTGAAAATCCATCAGTCTATCAGTCCTTTTATTTTCAGATAATCCTTTATCAGTGCAACGCAATTGTCAATTCCGACTTTTTCACTGTTAAGAGTCATATCATAATTTATGGGGTTTGTCCAGTAATTGCCGTGAGTATAGTATTCATAATAATCCGCACGGAATTTATCCGTCTGTCTGATAGTTGCCTGAGCCACGTCCTCGGTAACTCCCATATTTTCCATTGTTCTCTTGATACAGAAATCACGGGGAGCCTCGATATATACGCTTACAACGTTATCCCTGCCCTGTAGGATATAGTCGGCACATTTTCCGACTATTACGCAGGACTCGGTCTCGGCAAGATCAAGAATGATCTGCTTCTGATATTCAAACAGAGTATCGTCGGAGACAAATTTCTCGTTGTGGGCAATATACTTTCTTGCACGGGGAAGACCTTTCATGAGGCTTGCAAATCCTCCTCCGGAAGATCTGAGCTTTTCGTCTACTTCCTTAAAAACATTCTCATCCAGTCCGCTGAGCTGTGAAGCAAGGGTAAGTATTCTGTTCTCATAGCAATGTATCCCCAGCTCTGCGGCAAGCTTGGAAGCAAT
This sequence comes from Huintestinicola sp., assembly GCA_051882495.1. Classification (GTDB taxonomy): domain Bacteria; phylum Bacillota; class Clostridia; order Oscillospirales; family Ruminococcaceae; genus Huintestinicola. Next base: position 4,496 of record JBJERX010000041.1, read on the forward strand.
GACCTTTCCGCCCGTACCGAAGCCTCTGGCAAATGTCACAACATAATTATGCATTATGATCTCCTTTCTCCGTCCGAAATATATCTGCTTAAAAATTCCTTTGTTCTTGCGTTGTCGGGATCAGTAAAGAATTTCTCCGGAGGAGCATCCTCCACGATATATCCCTTATCCATAAAAAGCACTCTTGATGAAACGTCACGGGCAAAACCCATCTCGTGGGTCACAATGAGCATTGTCAGGCCCGTTTTGGCAAGAGATTTCATAACATTCAGAACTTCTCCCACCATTTCCGGGTCAAGGGCGCTGGTAGGTTCATCGAAAAGCAGCACCTCGGGATTCATACAAAGTCCTCTTGCAATAGCAACTCGCTGCTTCTGTCCGCCCGAAAGCTGCGAGGGATATGCGTTGATGAAAGGAGCCATACCAACAGATCTCAAATGCTTTATAGCACGTTCCTTTGCTTCCTCCTTTGGGAGGTGCAAAACCTTCAGAGTGCCTTCCATACAATTTTTCAGGACCGTCATATTATTGAAAAGGTTAAAGGACTGGAACACCATTCCCACCTTGGAGCGGTATTCGTTTATTTCACGCTGAGTTTTTCCAAGCTCTTTCCCGTTAAAATATATCTTGCCGTAGGTCTGCTTTTCAAGCTGATTTATGCAGCGAAGAAGTGTGGATTTTCCCGAACCGGAGGAACCGAGTATACAGATAACATCGCCCTTGTTGACTGAAAAATCAATTTTGCGAAGCACCTGATGCTCTCCGAAATTCTTGCTCAGCTCCTCAACGCGAATGATATCTTTTCCATTAGTTTCTTCCTTCACTTATTACGCCTCCTTACTCGTTGTTATCCATATATTCCACAGCAAGGACATAATCCTTCTTGCCTGCCATCTTCTTTTCGATAAGCAGGAATATCCTGTTGAATACAAAGCAAAGCACAAAATAGATCACGGCGATGACCAGATAGGATTCAAGGTATTTGTAATATGTTCCGCCTGCGGTCTTTGCCTGGAGGAACAGCTCCTTAACTCCGATTACATTAAGAACAGAGGTCATTTTCAGATTTGTAAGGAATGTGTTTGCCATTTCCGGAACGATATTTTTAAAAGCCTGGGGCAGTATGATATTCATCATTGCGGAAATAGGGGACATTCCAAGTGCCAGAGCACCCTCCCGCTGACCGATATCAATGGACTTGATACCTGCACGTACTGTTTCAGCCATATATGCACCTGTATTCAGCACGGTAACAAGAATACCTGCAGAAATGGGGTCGATCTGTAAACCGCTCTGACGAAGTCCGAAATAAATTATCATTGCCTGAACTATCATAGGCGTTCCTCGGAAAAGCTCAATGTAGACCTTGCAAATACCCTTGAAAAATCCCAGAATTATCTTCTTCGGGAGAGGGTCGTCCTTGCTGAGCTTGGAGTCCTCCACAATGCCCACTATAAAGCCCAGAATAAATCCAAGAATGGTTCCTGCCACGGATACGGCAAGGGTAATGATCGTTCCTGTTATGAAAAGCTCCGAATACTGGGTAGCGATAAACCATATCCATTCAAGTACGCCGTTTGGTGTATCTGTCATAGCCTATCCTCCTTTTTTAATAGTGCGCCGCTTCCCGATTTATCTGAAAGCGGCGCAGATGGTTATTACATTATTTTGCAGCAGGCTGAACGGAAATTGCTTCTTCCATCATAGAATTCATCTTATCTCTGTCAAGTCCCACAGCGTCCATTGCAGCCTGGAGCTTGTCTCTGAGAGCTGTATCGTCCTTGCGGGTAGCAATGCATACATTGGTCATTTCCTCGTCACCCACAAAGGTATCTCCATCTGCAAGAGTGATGAGCTTCAGATCGGTATTTGTAAGCAGAGCTGACTGTGCAGTAGGGATATCTATGACTGCAACATTTGCAGTTTCATTGGAAAGAGCCATAAATACCTCTGCTGTGGTCTCGTAGTTTGCACCGAGAGTAACATCGGGTATCTGCTCAAGCAGAGGCACCCAGCCTGTTCCAAGCTGTGTGGTAGCAATTACGTTTTTGCCTGCAAGATCTGACAAGCCCGTAATGTTTTCAATATCCGAACCCTTCTTTACAACAACGCAGTTGCTTCTGTAATAATAAGGCTCGGTAAAGGAGTAGGAAAGCATACGCTCCGATGTTCTTCCCATACCTGCAATAATGCAGTCATACTCGCCGGAATCCATTGATATGCCAATGGAATCCCATTCCACCTTGTGGACCTCGAGATCCATTCCAAGCTCCTCTGCAAGCATCTTTGCCACCATAACATCATAGCCGTATGCATATCCGCCTCCGCCGTAAATAGGAACAGCGGTATCTCCGTTGGAAACCTCTTCGCTTACCTGAGTCCAGTTGAAAGGAGCATATGCACATTCCATACCGACTCTTAAAACACCCTTTTCAGAGCCTGTATCCGCTGCCGAAGAAGCTGCCGCTACTGTTTCGGATGTGCTTGAGGAAGAGCCTGAACAAGCTGTAAATGATGATACTGCCATAACACCTGCTGCCAACACACTTATAGTTCTGAGGATAGATTTAACTTTCATTATTATTTCTCCTTTCATACATCCCGTAATTCCGGGTATGAGTTAATAATTTACGCCGTCAGGCGGAAATCCCTGATTTATTCTGCTGATACCAAGGACCAATTAAAAGCTGTACAAAAAATCGAGCATGATCTTGCGTATATGGATTTTGCGAAGATTTTTTGTCTGCTGTTTTATTGGTTATTAGTATGAGACTTCCAGAACAGCTTCTTTAATGATCTCATAAGCCTTGTCGCAGTCGCTTTCGGTTATGATAAGGGGAGGAACCATTCTGATGACTCTTGAGCCTATGGCAGTAATGAGCAGCTTTCTGTCAAAGCAGGCGTGCTTTACTGCAACGCTGTCAATATCTTCAAATTCCACACCGACCAGCAGTCCCTGTCCTCTTACTTCCTTTACGTGAGGGAGTGCGGACAGCTTCTTCATAAAGTATTCGCCCATTTTCTTGGCATTTGCTGCAAGATCCTTGTCAAGCATTTCGCTGATTGCTGCATAAGAAGCTGCACAGCATACGGGGTGTCCGCCGAAAGTAGTTCCGTGAGATCCCATTGTAAATGCCTTTGATACTTCCTCGGTGGTGCAAATCGCACCGATAGGCATTCCGCCGCCCATTGCCTTTGCCATTGAAACTATATCGGGCTTTATTCCATAGTTCATATATGACATAACTGCACCCGTTCTGCACCAGCCTGTCTGAACCTCATCGAGGAGGAGCAGCATATTGTTTTCATCGCAGAATTTTCTGAGACCTGTCATAAATTCGGGAGTTGCAGGATTTACTCCGCCCTCACCCTGAACAGGCTCTATCATTATTGCAATGGTGTTTTCAGTGCATGCGTCCTTGAATGCCTGAAGGTTGTTATATTCAGCATATGTAAATCCCGGAACCATGTCACCGAAGCCTATCTGGCAGGCATTGTCGGGCTGACCGGTAGCACTCATTGCACCGAATGTACGTCCATGGAAGGACTTTGCTGCGGTCACGATATTGTAGCGTTTGGGACCATATTTTTCAACGCCGTATTTACGTGCCATTTTTATCATAGCTTCGTTTGCTTCCGTACCGGTGTTCTGGTAAAAGATCTTATCCATTCCGATAGTCGTGCAGATCTTTTCGGCAAGAAGTGCCTGAGGAACTGTATAAGGATAATTAAAGCTCTGCATTATTGTGCGTGTCTGCTCACATACAGCATCAACAACCTTCTCATTGCAGTTTCCTACAGAGTTTACAGCAATTCCTGCATAGAAATCAAGATGTGGCGTTCCTGCTTCGTCATACATAATAAACGCCTTTTGCACTGTCAGCCGGGAAATCGAAACGTTCATAGGTCTCGATCATATACTTTTTTGCCTCGGCTTTGATCTCATCGGCGGTAAAACCTGTTTCTGCAAGTTTCATTACAACCATCTCCTTAAAAAATAAAAGACAACGATATCAATGACACCGTTGTCTTTTCGTTTATTATTTTGAACAATTACAGTATATAGCATTGCAAGTAAAAAGTCAATACATTTCTTATATTTTCGGAAATATATACATAATTCGTTTTATATAGCAGTTTTAAATGCGTATAAGTTATAAATTATGAAATTTTAGATAATAAATCTTGCAAAATAATATTTGATATGTTTATTATATTGAACAAATCGGTTAAAAAGTGACAATACATTATGCTGTAAAGAAACAGATAAAACTCGTTTTTGATTTCTCGTTGTTTATGTATCTGTGTTCCTCTTCGCAGTTAAAACGGAAGATCTCATCAGGGTTTATTTCTCTGAGCTCTCGTCCTGTATCCACGGTAAGAACGCCCTCAAGCACAGCAATATACTCTCTTGTGCCCGAGCCGTGTCCGCCGCTTATGTAAACGCCTCCGGGAAGAATGTCAATGCGGTATATCTCGATTTTTTTATTATCCTCATAAGGTAGGCAGGTTTTAACCGTATATTTTTCATCTTCCTTGATAGGATACACTTCGGATATCCTGACAAGATATGAGTCCTCCGGAGGAGAAGATATCAGCTCCGTAAACTCTATTCTTAATCCGCTGGCTATCTTTCCCAGAACATTGATCGAAGGGTTTGCACAGCCCTGCTCTATCTGATAGAGCATACTTTTGCTTACACCCGTCTGTTCTGCGGCAGCGTCAAGACTCATTCCACGTGAGGTGCGGATTCGGTTGAGATTTTTCGATATATTGTAGCTTAGATAATCCATATGACAGCCATTTCTCAAGAAAAAGAAATGTACTCCTTCCAACAGTATTCAGGGCTTGCAATTTTTTTGGTATTTACTAAGGATCACTGAATAAATCAGGCACGCATATTGCTTGCATACCGGATTTTATCAGTGCTTCACTAAACAATAAAATAAGCCCGGATCTGAAATGTATTATAACCGTAAATCAAGCTGCTGCTCAGAAAAAATCTATGAACCTGTCCACATAGGACAGGTTCTATATGTACAAACGATCGCAGAGAACACTCTGCGAATAAGATAGGGCTCTGCAAAATGGTATAAAACTGCACAGACTACAAAGAAGACCTGCACAGTGCATTTGCAATTATTTTGCGTCGTTTCTTATGCCGAGGAAATACTCCTTTGCAGCAGCTCCGTTTACAGGTCTCGCAAAGCGGAATCCCTGAATGTAGGAAGCACCGATAGTGTCCACTATCTTTTCCTGTTTTTCGGTCTCTACGCCCTCGGTAAGTATCTTAACGTTCTGCTTGATGAATGCCTGAGCAATGAACGTGAGGATAAAGTATGCCTTGTCGGATTTTTCGGCACTGTAGACGAGGGATTTGTCTATTTTCAGATACTCAAAAGGAAGCTCTATCATATTGGAAAGATTGGAATAGCCTGTGCCGAAATCGTCCATATAGAATTTGATGCCAAAGCTTCCAAGTTCGTGCATCATCCTTTTGACATGGCTGAAATTATCTATGATAACGCTTTCGGTGATCTCTATACGCAGCTTTTCCGGGGGGATATTATACTTATGTACCGTATCGACGACCTTTTCGACGATATCGTTACGCATTATCTGCTGAACGGAAAAATTCACGGAAATGGCTTCAAAGTCGATGTTTTCTTTAATAAGCTCAGCGATATAGCAGCAGGATTTTTCCAGCACTATTTCTCCAAGACGGACTATCAGTCCCATTTCTTCGGCTATCGGTATAAATTCATTGGGATATATGGGACCAATCTCCGTTTTGTTCAGACGGATAAGAGCCTCTGCTGTGCGGAATCTTCCGCTTGAGACCTCGTAAATAGGCTGATAGAACAGCTCGAAGTTATTTTCATCTGAGTTCAGCTCTCGTTTGAGTATATCGGTTATCTCTTTTTTGCGGCGTATGTTTGCAAGAGCACTTTCGTCACAGTAGCAGATATTCGTGGTCTTGCTCTTCTTTGCCTGAAGAGCACAGTATTCCAGAAGTTCGGTGAGCTGTTCGGCAGTTTCAGCCTGATCGGGGCAGCTGACAGCCGCTATGCTTACGCTGTATCTGATAACTGTGTTGTCGAAGGTAAATTCCTTTTCAAGTTCTTTGTCCATAGCGGAGATTATCCTGCCTATATCCTCCGAGGACATATTATCGAAAATGAAAATAAACTTGTTCTCAGAATAGCGGAATGAGGGTACTCTGGGCATAACGTTCTCTAAATTGACTGCGGCAAGTGTGATAAGCTGTCTGTGCTTTTGTCTGCCAAAGGATTCTTTCAGCTCCTGAGAGTTATTCACATTCAGCAGCACGCAGCAGAAACTGGAGTTCTTCTGGAGCCGTTTGGCTGCGGTTTCAACAAAGCTTCTGCTGCCGTAAAATCCGGTATTGCTGTCGATGTCCACGATATCGGTACCCAGAAAAAGAAACATCAGAATAAGCGGACCGAGGGCGGCAGTTCCTGTAAGAAGAATGTTGCTTGCAAAAAACTGTACCAACATTACCATTCCCGAGATGATAGGAAAAAATGATATAAGTATTTTTACTCTGAATGTAGTTTTTCTGCCGTTTTTCAGAGCGGCATAAATTATCAGACAAGCTATATACATCATGACTGCATAGGTTAGTTTGCTGAGCTTTCCTCGGACATAGCCGCTTTCATCAAAGCTGAACAGCAGCTTTGTGAAGGGTGTGGTAAAGACTATTGCAAGGGATGCATACAGCGGAATGACAGCCGCTTTAGTATAACGTTTTTTCCATGGAGAGTCCTCCCGTTCTATGATATTGAGAAAATACACGTAAAATATTGTCAGAGTGATAAACAGGAGGGCAAAGTACAGCATAGTTACGGTATAATTCACCCATACAGGCGCCATACCGTAATTATTTATAAAAAAAGCTGAAAGTATATTACAAAATGAACTTAGGGAAATTGAAAAGGCACAGGCTACGAATATCCTTTTATCATTGTTCCATTTAGCTACGCTGAGCGAAACGGAGGCACCTATTATCAGGGATATGTACATAGCAATATATTCTGCGGTCACATTAAACGTCATTTTTGCTTCATCTCCTTATTACGGCTGTCATGTCGTTTAAAAACCACTATGATTCTAATTAACCACTCTAAATCAAATTATATCACTTTGGGGCAAATTATGTCAAGAAGCTCAGTGCTTCGGATATAAACCCAAAGTTATTTTTCTGTAAATTTATTATTGCTCCTCCCGATAACTGATGAAGCTTTATGCGATGAACCGCTGTCGAAAGTATATTGTAAACGACATAGGAAATTCATACATTCAGCTCACACAAAAGCAATAAACGCAAGTTTTTTGTGGCTTCATGTGCATTTTCTCATGTTATTTACTTATGGAAGAAAAACGCGGGAATATGCGGATACTTCAAGGTTTTCAGACGATGGATTTCGTCAGATGGGAAAGCAGACCTTGACAACCGCCTTTATAATGTGTATGATAAGATAGATGGTATTGAAAATCAGCTCATTGCCGCAAAAGCAAAGAAACAATCCATTGAAGCCGAAAAGCTGTACACTGTGGTGAACACGTTGAGACGGTATACTTATTGTACGGATAACAAGCATGGGCAGATCGTGTTAACATCTGAATAGTGATGCAATACTGTTTGTAAAATTATGCAGGATATGGGAGGAGAAAAGATGTACAAAAAATTAGCTGCTGCGGTTCTTAGTCTGCTTATGCTTGCAGGCTGTGCAGCAAACAACACCGATACAGCCGGGGATACGATCCCTGCGGAAGCAACGGAAGCAATAACCGAGGCTGCTGCAGAAGAAACCGAAGCCTCCGAGGAGTTCATTGAGGAGGATATGGAAGAAGAGATATCTGAGTATGAACCCGAAATATTTGTTAATGATGAAATTCCCGAATATAACGTCGAGGATGAAATATTTGAGGATGAAGTGATCGAGGATGAGGTCGAAGAAATCATTGATATTTCGGAAAAGGAAAAAATCGGAGAGGCTCTGGGCGGGGAGTATGATATGTCAAACTTTACCTGCAGCGGATATTTTGAGCGGGGCGGAGCAAAGCTTATCTCTTTTTCGGAAAATGCCGACAATCCCACATCACTTGTAATACATTGCAAGGCTGATGGAACAATTGAGCCGCTTTATGCTCAGCAGGGACCTGTGGGAACTTATGCCAAGGCGATTACCGATGAGTCTTTACCCGATTATCAGAACTTTGATCATACCATTTATATAATGGAGAGTATTGCAATGGGCAATGGACAGCCTATTCTTACCTGGCATCTCACAGAGGACGGCAATGTTATTGACCTTGCAGATACGATAGATTTTGAAGTTCAGTTCGAAGGCTTATTTATAGGCGATGTTTTCGACGGCGAAAACTATATGGTTGAAATTGGTCTTAGAGAGCAGATACCCGGAACAACAGCCGTGGGTGATTCAATGGTCATACCTGTTACACTGGATGAAAATGGTAAGATCGTTAAGGTAGACCCTTCTCTTTATTCATTGGATAGCGAACCCGAAGCAGTAAAGGATCACGGCTGGAAAAACCGTGAGCATGATTGGGAGAACATAGACTATTCCATAGAGTATGACGAAATGCCCGAATCGGGACGTACCATCGGTGAGGAGATACCCTTTTACGATTACGCACTTGATGTTATGGAAGATAAAGCTATAGTAGAGTATTTTAAAGATAACTCGAAGCACTTTGCGGAGTTTATGGATTATACCTCTTATTATGCAGCAATAGGCTGTATCTACGGTGATTTTGATAAGGACGGCGAGGAAGAGTATCTTGCAGAAGTAAACTATGGCAGAGGCTATCGGAATGATGTTGCTATTGTAGACAACGGCGAGGTGGTATTCTGGGGAACTGCGGACAATGGTGCAGACGATTTTGCAATGGTTTGTGTAGGCAGGTATCTTAAGGGTGACCCTTATCGCCTGACCAATGATGATATGTCCTGTGAGAATTTTGATGAATATATCAGATTCATTTATACCGATTATTTTGCAAATGAGGATAATATCTTTATCGGTTCAAGGGTAACAACAAGAGAAGCACTGAACTTTTATTATCGTATAAACTATGACAAGGAGAAGGGATATTCTATCGAGCATCTCAGAACTGTCGGCTGGGTGACCAACAACGGGGAGGATGAGGACGGAAATATTATCGGCAGAGAGTTTTATGAAGAAAAAGCAAAGTATTGATAAAGGTCACCTCTAAAAATCATCGGCTAAAGCCTTATACTAATCTTTAATCGTTCTATAGACAAAGCCGACAGATGAAATAATCACAGTCAAGGAAAGCGACCGCAGCAAGGCATGAGCATTGCCGCGGTCGTTTTCCTTGATTGGTCGTATTCTATCCACCGTCTTTATCCATAGAACAAATGGTTATTAGTATAAAAAATCACAGCACCTGTGTTGATGGGTGCTGTGATGATAAATTGAAGTCTGTCAGATCATGCTCCGGCTTTTTTTCTTCTTTTGCGTTCAAATTTATCGTCATAGAGCTTGCCGTCAGCCTTGTCAACAGCCTCTGTAAAGTCATACATATTTTCACAGCTGCACTCACAGAAGCCCATTGACATATCTATGGGATAAGGCTTGTTTGCGGTGCGGTTAAGTGCTGCTATGTAACCGGTTTTCTTGTTGATGATGTTTTCCACGCCATCCGTGTCATCACTGAGAATAAACGCAGCAAATTCGTCACCGCCCATTCGTCCCACAATGCCCTTTTCTCCGAATACGCTTTTCAGGCAGAGAGCAAGATTTTTTATGGAAAAATCACCTTCCGAATGACCGTACCCATCATTTACAAGCTTGAGATTATCCATATCCGCATAGCAGACGATGATGTCCTTTCCCTTGTTTTTTTCGATGAAGGATTCTGCCGCTTTGTAAAATCCACGCCTGTTATAGATCCCTGTCAATTCATCAATTTCCGACAGGTTTTCAAGAGCTGTATTTTTTATATGAAGCTTTTCATTTATTCTGTCCTGCTCGGAAATAAGCCTTATCAGCTTGACCGCTGCACTTACCTGATATACCACAAGCTCCAGATCTGCAAAGAATTTATCATTATACGGCTCGCAAAGCAGAATACCATACTGATACTCTCGTGAATAAAGGTCTGCAGCGATAAAGGTGTGACGTTCATCATCGGAAATATACTTGTTCCGATACATATATTCTGCCGAAACGCTGCGTTCAGCACCGGGAACCATTAAAAATTCCTTATCCTTCTGATATGACATAAAGCACCATTTTTCACCGGAGGGAAATTTGCCTTTGTTGCGGTATTCAGCAGGCTCCTCAAGGAGGAAAAGGTAACTGGATCTGATATCAAGACAGTAAAACTTGTTCATCATCTGAGCATAGCTCATTACCATATTCTCATTGAACATGAGCGTATCTCTTGTAAAAAGGTTTGACAGATGAGTGTGGTCTTTGTTTTCATCTCCAAGCTTGGTGAAATCTGATATCATACCGTTTGCAAGCTTGATTATTGTATATTTGAAAACAGTGTTGATTATCTCAGCGTTTTCCGGGGGTGCATTTCTCATAAGCCACTTGTGACAGCCGTCTGCCGTTTCGATAATTCTGGGAACAAGGTCAATTTCATATTTGTCATGTGCGAGGAATTCCTCGATACGTTCAGAAAAATAGCTGAGATCATCCGCCGATGACCTTCTGTCTATGACCCTTTTCCGAAGCTCGGTTATCATTTTCAGACAAAAGGCTCTGAGAGTCTCATATTTCTCGAAAGGAACATTGCTTTGATAAACATAATTTATCAGCTTTTCCGAAATGGAAACAGTGTCTCCGTTGAATACGTTTTCTATCCTGCTAAGATACAGAAATTCGGCAGAACAGGACGCACGGGGGACAAATTCCGTTCTGCAGTAATTATCCGTGTCATCATGACCGTTCAGCTTGTTTATTGCTTTTTCCACAGCCCTGTATCCCATTGCATACGCATCCGCCTTTATTGAAGCAAGAGGCGGGTCAAGCTTTGCGGCAAAGGGATTGTCGTCAAAGCCCACAAGCATAACATCTCTGCCGATTATCTTATCCCTTTTTCGCAGAATATCGTAAAATACAGCAGCCATATCATCATTTACGCACATGACTGCATCGCATTCGGGATTCCTGTCAAGCAGCATTTCCGCTTCATTGACGCAGTATTTCGATATATCGCTTTCAATGACCATATCGTCATGAAATTCAACGCCGTTTGCGGCAAGTGCAGCTTTATATGCTTCAAAGCGTTCTCTGCATTCCATATTGACAAGATTTCCTATCATCATGCAGATGTGCTTTCTGTTTTGCTTTTTTACAAGATAATCAACCGCTTGTGTGATACCGGTCGTATTATCGTAAATAAGGTGATCATAACCGTCTATCTTTGACGCAACATTGAGCAGAGGGGTGCCGTTCAGATGGTCCAGCATCTCTTTTTTTCGTGCATCATCACTTATGTATGCGATAGTACCTGTACAAACGATAAGATAATCAAGCTTTGCTTTGGCAGCATAGTCCATAAGAACATTGTACTGATATTCAAACTTCATATCAAATGAAACGTTGTCATAGTCAACATCCAGATATTTCATGGGGAAAACAAACAGATTTGCGTCATAAGCCTCAGAAGCTGCGATCGCCCCCTTGGAAACTCTGTTGCTGAAAGAATCTATTATATTTGCTACTAAAATACCAATATTATAGCGTTTTGTCATACTATCACCTTTCAGGGAATTGTAATACAGTAAATATATGTAAATTGTATTCGCAAGGCATTTGTGCGTCTTTACCAAATTATTCTGCTTAAGTTCAATTTTATTATATCATATATTTGAAATTATTTCAACTGTTATTTTAATTTAGAAAACGTTTTTTTAGAATATTTATGCAAAAAAACCAACAGGACAGCTGACTTTTTATACTGATCCCCCTTTGTTCTGTAGATAAAGTTGGCAGATAGAATTGCACCAATCAAGGAAAGCGACCGCAGGCGTGCTGTTGCACGGCAAGGGAGCTTGACGACGATTGATACAATTATAGCTGTCAGATTTATCTACAGGTTAAAGGGGGATTAGTATTATATTGCTCCCCCAATTAACTATTGAATTTTCTGCTTGCCCCGCTG
>JBJERX010000042.1:0-16564 GCA_051882495.1 Huintestinicola sp.
GGATATTGCAAGGTTTTCTGACGACGGATTTCGACAGCGGGGCAAGCATAAAATTCAATAGTTAATTTGGGGAGCAATATATAAATTCTTAAACCTGAATTTCCCGAGAAACATTTATATTCATATAAGGATGCTATTAACTTTTTCTCCTGTTCGGTCTTCCGATCTTCATAATGTACATTTTGTCATCTGACTGCTTGAGAGAATACTCAAAATCGAATTCCGATGCTTTAGCGGTAAAAACGCCCACACTTGCCGAAACCTTGAAGGGCTTGCCGGAGGCTTTGTTTACCTCGTCAAGATATTTTCTGATACTGTCCGTAAATATCCGCTCCGCATTTTCTGTCTCTGTAACGGCACATATGACAAGCTCATCACCTCCGAAGCGGGCACATATTTTCCTCTCAAAGGGAAGGCTGTTCACCGCCGCAGATACCGACATTATCGCAAAGTCGCCGTCCTCGTGACCGAATTTGTCATTGATGTTTTTTAGTCCGTCAATATCTATGGTAGCTACCGATATATGATCGTTCTCATCCGCTTCACTCACGAGCTGCGGCAGAGTCTTATAGAAGCCCTTTCGGTTGCAAAGCCCCGTCATAAAATCATATTTTGACATATTTTCCACATTTTCGGCGGTATGCTTTAAAAATCTCACAAGTCTGTAATTGCCGATGGTAGTATTAAGATATGAGACATATTGAAGTATCTTGCAGTATTGTTCAATATCCACCTCAAAGCTGAAGCATACAAATCCCATAGGTATCCCGAGAAAACTCAGAGCCGCAAAAACAAGGGGAACTTCCTTCTTCAGAAGCCGGTCTATATCAGGAACGATATTCTTTCGGGGCATAGGATAGAGGGCTGTATCCGTATCCCCGTTTTGATCCGCAGCAAAAAACACCTGCATCACATCATCAAAAGCCTGTACCCGTTCACAGACCGCAGGATTTATCCGCTTATCAAGACAATCATTATTGAGGACAATGCAAAGGTCATAAAAATTATAGTTTCTCAGATATTCGGAAAAAGCCTGAGGAGAATCCGAGCCTACTATCGACTGGGTAATGTCATTGAGAGAACGTTCATCATCCTGATATCTGATAAATCTGTCCTCCGCAGCTTTAAGCCTTTCGCCCATATTGATGGGCGGAGCATCGCAGGGGCAGCCGCAGGAGCGGTATATTTTCACCTCAAAATCAATATTATAGCATTCGGCACAGCTCTCTCCGACTATAAGTCTGTTAATTACTCCTATGATCTTTTCAGCCGCCAACGGAAAGCTGCACTTGCAGGTGGTAATGGGAGGAACACAGCTCAGAGCACTTATCGTGCCGTCAAAGCCTGTAACGATAATATCCTCAGGGACGGAGTATCCGTATTTTTTCAGCTCCTTGCAAACAGTTATAGCCATCATATCGTTGGCACAGATAAAAGCTTTAGGGATCTCACCCGACTGAACTATACTCTGCACAGCCTTCTGAGTAGGACCCCACCAGTAATCACCGTAAAAAAGCCTGTCGGGTCTGAAATCAATACTGTTATCCTCAAGGACCTTCTTATAGGCAGCTATCCTCTGGTCGGAGCATAGCTCGTCCTTCCTGCCCGCAATAAAGCAGGTATCTGTAACGCTGTGATACTCTATAACGTGCCTGACGACCTGTTCAAAGCCTGCAGCATAATCAAAAATAAAGCTTGTACAGTTTTCCCTGACAGCACCCACCATCACCACAGGAACATTATGACAGGCGGCAGCAGCCGTAATTTCGTCCACCACCGTTTTATCCTGAAAAGCCTCGTCAAATATGACAACTGCGTCCGAAACATCAAAATCGATCAGCTTAAAAACAGTTTTGTCCCCGTTTTCGCTTCTGGTTTTCCAATAGAGGTCGGAACAGGTCTGATATATAAAAAGTATGAATCCGCTGTTTTTTGCAGCATCGTTAAAAGCATTAACAAACTCGAATATCCGTTCATCGCCCGCTTTCGAGATACACAGCGATATTATTTTATAGTCATTATACATAAACGGTCCCTTTCGTTATATATATTTAGTTCATTTTACCATATATTTTAACATGAATCAATGATTATTTTGCCCAAATATCATTTGTAAATTTTTATATATGAAATGCTTTTTTCAGAAGATACTGCTTGACCAAAATACAACAATATGATAAAATATACGCAATCAAGGAAGCACTGATTAAATCTGGTATGTATATTGTGAAGTAAGATTTTTTGTCAGATCGTACCAAAATTTCGCAGGCAGGCCTTTGTCTGTCAAGGAATTTTGGTGCAATATGACGAAAAATATGCAAGCAAGATGCATGCCAAGCCTTTATGCGTGATTTATTCAGTGATTCATATTTTGATATACATTCCAGAAAGGGCGGTCATGATAATATGAACAGCGATGTTATTCTGAATTTTGATGCTCTCGATAAGCTTGCAAAGCAAAAAGGTCTTTCTGAAAATGCAAAAAGGTTTATTTTCCTCATCTGGCTGGGACTCACACCCGCGGAAATAAGCTCCGCAAATTACAACATCATAACAAGAACTATCGAATGGGGAGACAGAACTTTATTCGTAAAGGAAGATAAAATTGCCGAATGTCTTTCGGCAGGAGGCGGCAAGCCTCTTGACAGGGAAAGGATCTCATCCGCAGAGACGGAGACCGAAAAAGCAGGATTATCTGCGGAGCTTATATACAGATCGGGTTTTTTCAATTTTCGCTTTGAGCAGTCCGAACTTAAACAGCCTGAGGACATTGTACGCATAAAAGAAATGAAACGGCACATCGGTGATGACTCGGAAGTACTTGAAAAGGAATATGAGCTGTACTTCGGCATACGGTCAGCAAAAAACACAGTTTGAAGGAACACGAAAAAGCCTTAATTTTATAGTAGATCATAAAAAAATGATCCCCTCAGTGCAGACACCCGAAGAAGCTTCGGAACTGAACTGAGGGGATCTTATTACTTATCCGTCCCAAACAGCAACGCCGATAGCTTCAAAAGTTGTCGACTCAGATGGCATCAGAAATACTTTGTATTTGTGTGATATTATCTTTAAAATTCTTCATATTCATAGTCTTTGTAATTGACCTCTTTCATTCACCTATGAATTATATTTAGCATAATCGGAATATTTATATTTCAGCCTCTTAAAGGACAGTGCATCTGTATTCATAATAATCTGTATCATTGGAAAATATGCAGATGAAAATGTCTCCTATCATTAAATGTGCAAGAGCATCATCAGGTATTTCGACTAACAGGAAGTAGTCATATTCCTTTTATTACTTCAATTCTTTGACATAAAGCCGGTCGTTCCCGTCTCCGTAATTAACAATATCTTTAATACTAATTCCAAATCGTTCTATAGACAAAGCCGACAGATAGAATAATCCAAGACATTGGATTATTCTATCCGAGGATTTGTCTATAGGTTGATTTGGAATTAGTATAAGATAGCGATACTACCTATTATTATTTATGTAAATGACAAGATTAACATTTCTCAAACATTTCAAAAACATCTCTCAAACAAGCGGACAGTATAATATGATCACAATCAAAAAACTCGGAGGTATTATTATGAACAGAGATGATAAAGACTTTATTGTACAGAAGATCCGCACACAGTATATGGAGAAGGACAGTTTTCAGAAGGAGCTTGACTATCTCAGAGAGCTGGACGCAGAAGTCAAGCGTCCCGCGAATGTTTTCGGTTATGTTTTCGGTGCAGTAAGTGCAATAATTATGGGTGCAGGGATGAGCCTTGTTATGACGGATATCGGCACTCAGCTCGGCATTTCAGACCCGATGGTTCCCGGAGTTATCATAGGTATCTCAGGCTTGCTGATGGCAGTTGTCAACTATCCCATATTTAAAAAAATACTTTCCTCCCGGAAGAATAAATATTCGGGAAAAATTCTTGAACTCAGCGAAAAAATCATGAGTAAAGGAGAATAAGGACATGGCAAGATCAAAATTAGTACAAGCAAACAAGAAAATCGAAAACGCCGTAGTGGGCGGTTACAAAAAAATCGAGAACGGCGTTGTTTCGGGCTACAAAAAAATAGAGGACGGAGTGGTAGGCGGATTTGAAAAAATCACCGACAAATTCGTGGACAGCTTTCTGACCAAAGACGGTGAAACCGTTAAAGAAGCTAAGGAACGGCTGAAGAAAGAAACCGACCACATCTGACAAATGGCAGCCTGACTGCTGTAAAAATACCGTGCTGCAACATCAGACAGCACGGTATTTTCATTTCATCAGCTCATCTGTAAGCCGAATGATCTCGGGGGCGATCTTCTCACGCTCTTTCTTTATAATATGGGTGTACAGCGGATATGCGGCGGATAAAACAGCGATACCGATAATTCCTACAATGATACCAACGACAAAAAAACTCTCCGCCCACAGCATTGTACAGCACATTCCCACACCGAGAACAAGTGAACCTATAACTCCCACAGTAATAGAAATCGCCATTCCTTTATTCGTGACCCGTCTGTCAAGACTTCGGAGCTGTTCCATTTTGTCGGGCTCCCTCGGAACATATTTCTCACGTATTTTTTTGATCTCCTCCTGCTCCTTTGCGGAGTAGGTATAGCTGAAATTTTCGTTATTTTCCATTGCAAATACTCCTTTCAAATGTAATGTGCAAATTATATCTTTCCTTTGTTTATTAATCTAAAGTTATGTTTTTAAATTGTTATTCTGCAATATTCTGATTTCCTTAGTGGAGCTTACCATCATATATACCGATACGGAGGATATAATTATCAATACTCCTGCACCTGTCGTTCCTGTCATTATACGGTCAAAATTCGGAGAATTATTTTCTTCGCCGAAACGTGAAAGCATTGCCGTTTCCAGTGAAAGCATAGACACAAGTGCCGCCGCAAAATTGATGACCTTTGCCGCCGACATAACGGGACTGTTATATTTTCTGTATTTAACAAGATTGACCACTGCCGCAGCAGTAATATAGAAGGTGTATGCCGCCATAGCAAAAATAAGCATTCCCGCATATTCAAAGCTCTTGTTTTTGACGATGACCAGAATGACAACGCCCGAAAGTGCAATATTAAGTGTCAGCAGAATTATTCCGCACAGCCGATAGCTTTTCAACTCACGGATCCTGTCGTTTCCGATGCCGATACGTTCTACAAACCGCACCAACAGAAACCGCATTACCGCCAGAATTAAATAGTAAACCGACAGAGTTACCGACCAGACGGAACGATACAATATCCCCGAAAGCATATTTGCAGCCGCATAAAGCACATTGATGCCCAGTGAGCAATAAAGGGTCACATGAGTCTTGAATTTCGGGTCGTTAATAAATCTCCCGCCGATAGGATGATCGCAGACCATCTTTTTTGTGCTTCTGTATTTGGGCGGAATAACCTTTGCTAAAAAAATGCAGTCAACGGTAAGCGTATATGCCGACAAAACATAAAACGCACAGGCAGCAGGGTGTGCGTCATAGCCTTTCACAAATATCACAATAAGTGCTGCTGTACTTATAATTGTCAGCAATACCATGACCCAACCCTTGGGATACAAAAGCATATTAACTGCCCTTTTCCAATTCATTATGTCTGCCCCTCCGAATTTTTACGGTGAATGTACTGCCCTTTCCCACAGCACTCTTAACGCTGATCTCTCCCTGCACAATATCCACGACACGCTTTACAAGAGCAAGTCCCAGCCCGTTTCCCTGAGTGGAATGGGAAGTATCTCCCTGATAGAATTTCTCAAATATATGCTCTCCCGTTTCGTGGGACATTCCGCAGCCTGTGTCGGATATTTTCACCGCCGCATATTCTTCATCGGCGGTGAGAGTTACGGAAACATTACCGCCGTTTCCCGTAAATTTGAATGCGTTTGACAGCAGATTGTTCCAAACAAGCTCCAACAGCTCCGGGTCAGAATTAATGGTAATATTTTCATCAAGACCTGTTTCAATTTCAATATTTTTCTTTTCCCAGATGTCCTCAAACTGTAAAAGACATTCACACAGCTGCTCGGTAAGGCTGTACTGCGTAACCGACGGGAATATCTGCTGATTTTCCAGCTTGTTCAGCTTTAAAATATTGGTGATAAGGCTTGCAAGACTGCGGCAGGCGTTGGTTATGGCTCTTGCGTATTCAATACGCCGCTCTTCGTTCAGATCTGCACTTTGCAGCATTGTTCCGTAGTTCTGCATGACCGCAAGAGGAGTTTTCAGTTCATGGGAAACGTTAGCTATGAAATCAGTGCGGAGAGTTTCCACTCCCGATAATTCCTCCGCAAGAATATTTATGCTCTCGGCAATATCCTTAAAGCCGTTTTCATTATTGATATCTGAAACGGAAATTCTCGCTTTGAAATCTCCGTCTGTCAGCTTTTTTAATACCCTTTGTACCTCCCTCACAGGCCGTTCAACGATAATTTTTCTGCGTATATGGTCAACAAGGACAAATATGGCAGTAAGTATAAAAATATTAAAAAAAACTATGGGAGCAAACGCCCTGACTTCATCATCGGACAATGAGACCGATGTGGAAAACAGTAAAAATGTGCAGGTGATAACAAAGGAGATTATCCCGAAAAACAACGCAAAATTCCGCAGAAGCAGCAAAGCTTTTTTAAATATTCCACACTGCTTTTCCGAGATCATTTTATCACCGCCTTGTAGCCCAGCCCGTGTACAGTGACTATCTCGAAATCCTTGCAGTCCGCAAGCTTTGCACGAAGCTTTGTCATATACACATCAACGGTACGGGGGCCCGATTCGGTGTTAACGTCCCAGAATTCGTCCATAAGCTGAGTGCGTGTGAACGTCTTTTTCGGATAGGACAGCAGCTTGTAAAGAATGCTGAATTCTCTTGTTGTCATGGGAATTTCCTCGCAGTTAAGATATGCCGTATGCTCGTCGGCATCCATAACAAATCCGCCTATTTCAAGCTTGCGGCTCGAAGCTATTTTCGCACGGCGAAGAAGTGCACCGATACGCAGAAAAAGCTCGTCAAGGTCTACGGGCTTTACCATATAATCATCTATCCCCACACGGAAACCTCTCTGTTTCGCCTCAAAATCGTCCCTTGCGGTCATAAAAAGAATGGGGATATTTTCATTGAGAGAACGGACGTTTTTTGCAAACTCAAAGCCGTCGATATCCGGCATCATTATGTCGGAAACTATCAGGTCAAAAACCGTTTCATACATTTTATCGTATGCGTCATTTGCGTTAAGACAGCCCTCTGCTTCATATCCTCTCTGATTGAGAAATAAGCAGACTGTGCGGTTCAGTTCGTTATCGTCCTCAACTACAAGGATTTTAAACATAGCAAACCACTCTTTCAGTCAAATTTAATTGTTACATTCAGTGCTTCATCTACATCGGAAGCCTTGCAGATCCCAGCTTCAAGCTGTGATAAGGGATATTCGTGTGTTATGAGCTTTCCGATATCCCAACGTCCGCTTTTCATTATGTTCATTACGTCGTTTACGTCCTCGGGCATATATCCTCCCGAACCGATAATGCTTTTCTGTGAATAGGTCAGGTGAAGCATATCAAGCTCCCTTATTGCTTTATTTACCGCAACAGTGACAAATCTGCTTTCGATTTTTCCAAACTCCATAAACGTTTCAAAAACCGATTCCGCACCTGCAGCGTCAAGCATAATGTCAATGTCTGCTGTCTTACCTTTTAAGGAGTGTGCTTCTCCGAAATATGCCTTTGCTTTCGGGATAAAATCATCTGTTTCCATATTACATATCTCAAAACCAAGCTGTTCTGCTATGTTCAGCCTAAATGCAGAATAATCGCATATCATGACCTTTTCAATGCCGAAATATTTAAGCGCTGTTGCCGCCGCAATGCCTATCGTGCCGCAGCCGAATACCACAGCTTTTTCATTTTGCTTTGGATTTGACCGTCTTGCCGCACGGCAGCCAACCGTAAAAGGCTCGATAAGGCATGCGATCCTGTCGGGAATGGAATCATCGACCGAATAAAGTGAGTAATTTCTTTTCGGATCCGGTATCAATATATATTCCGAAAATCCGCCGATAGTTCCTGCACGTTTGGTATCTCCTTTGGCAAAAAGCGGATATGGATATACCCTTTCTCCGACTTTAAAATCCGATACGTTTTTTCCTGCGGCGGCTATGCGGGACACTGTTTCGTGTCCGAATTCTCCGCCTATTTCAATTTTATGTCCCGTTCCCGGACCGTGTCGATAAACAGCAACATCGGTTCCGCAGATGCTTGAATAAAGATTTTTTATCACAACGTCATTATCTCCGCAGACGGGCATTGACATTTCTCTTATCTCTATATTTTCTTTTCCCAGATATATTGCAGCTTTCATGGAAAACACCTCTTCTTATCATTTTGAGTTATTATAGCATACAAATGTTAAAGTTTTGTTTCTGTTCGGGGTTGCGGAGAAATTTTTTATAACACATTATATAAGAAACCGGGAGGTCAGAGTCTCAGGCTCAATGACTTCCCGGTTCTTTTGCGGAAATCAGATTCAACTAATCCTGCATTCCGATGACGTTCAGACCACAGCTTGTCCGCAGTGACCGTCCGGTTTTCGGACGCTTGTCTGCATTTGCCGCCAAGCTCCTCAAAACGTTTTGCGATACGATCAACCATACCCACCGAACCTCCCATAGGAATAGCGGCAGTTCCGCTTGTATAGAATCCGTAGGAGGTAATAAAGGTGATCGCCATGTATGAGCCGCTGAGGTAACGGCTCAGCATTTCCTTGACGTACTTGTTTTTGAAACGATCTGCAAGGTCGGCTATGGTATCATTTCCGTATTCTTTCATAACCTTGCTCATGCCTGCCATGCTCATGCCGAGTTTCATGTATTCAATCAAGTTCATATCTGCAAGTGATTTTTAGAAGGAACTCTTACACATTCCGCAAGCTTTACGCTGTCGAAAAATTTGTTGAGTTCTATCTCATCTTAGGGAGCGATCTCAAGAAATTCTTTCCGTGTCTTTTCAATATCGCACCATAAATGAAGCTTCTTTCCATCCAACTCCATCATATAAAAATACGGCTCACGGTAAAACTCGGTAGTATCGTCAATTGCTCCTATATTCTTCCATATTTTATATAGATCATCCTCCGGGCGGCAGCCTGTCAGCCAGTGGATACAGTTGTCGATATGATAGCCCTGTCTGTTCCAGCCTGTACATTCACCTCCGACCATAGCATTTTTCTCGTAGATCTCTGCTTCAAATCCGCCTTGCAGTGCATAAATTCCTGCGGAAAGTCCTGCAATACCGCCTCCTATTATAATTACCTTTTTCATTTTGCACCTCTTATTATATCAATGATCCAATCTGTTTCGGGAAGCTGACCTTTTTCGATCATTTCGGGGGAAACCGCAAGCTGCTCCATAATTCCCTGAACACTGCTCCAGAAAGCAAAGGAAAGGGTATATGGATCTCCCTCACGAAAATATCCGTATTTCTGCCCTGCAGCAATTATTTCCGCTGACTGTTCAACCTGGTCAACACTCATAGCTATTTCTTTGATATGCTGCGGAATGCCGTCGCTTCGTCTTGCCTGTGACATCAGCACAAACATATAAAAAACCCAGGGCTGTTCCTTTGCATATTGAAACAGTATTTTGAGGAATCCCGAAAAGTAATCAAGAGGATCCTCAAAGTTCATATCAATAGGAATGTTTGTACCCTCTGCACCCATACGCACAAGCTCCTCATATAGCTGTTCCTTAGATTCAAAGTAATGGAACATCAGACCCACGCTCATATCGGCTGCTTTGGCAATATCTCCGATCTTTGTATCATAATATCCTTTTCTTGCGAATAGTTCCAGTGCTTTGGAAATAATAAGCTGCCTGCGCTGTTCCTTTTGCTCATCTCTTGTTGACATATTGCACCTCGCTGAATTATAGTTCAATGAATTTATATTCAATAGTATAGCATAGGTTTGTTTATTTGTCAAGCGGAAACTGAATTATTTGCAGAGATACACAAATCATAGGACAAAAATTAAAGCCGCCGCAGTATCGCTTTGAGCGATTCCCTGTGGCAGCTTTATCATTGTTCCGCTGTATTTGTCATTAACATGATTGAGGAAACTTCTTTATGGCACCACGCCTGATCGCAGACCCTTTTTATCAATCATCGATAAACATAAAAAAACTCAGATGCCCTTCCATTTAACCGTCCTTTCTTTTCTTCCTCAGTCATTTTCGAAGGGATAGTGTTTTCTTCCGAATAATCATTATCGAGAGTATCGGCAGTACAGTTCTGTTTCGTTTCCTTGCACACGGGGATCACCTCTGTTCATTGTATTTCATATATTATACAACGGATTTACAATCAAATCAACCGAAATGTTCCGGCGGAGCATTTAAAAAAGAACCGGCAGCACTGTCTGACTTTAGTTCTGCAATGTATTCTTTATAGTAAAGCATTTTAATCCGAGAAAAGCAGTAAAACCAACTGCAGCGTATGTAGAAAACCTTTCGACTATGCCGAATATGGAAGCCGGAGCAATGTTAGTTCCTACCGCTCCGCCTGCCATAAGCAGAAAGGCGGCTGCAGCTGCAATGGTCATAGCTTTGTCCGATTTTTTGAGAAAACCGCCGACAATAATGAACAGCAGAGAAATAATGGATGTCGCAACTACTGCTATGGTTACAACGATATGCATTTTGTTTTGAAATCCGTCGGGCGTACCCGATCCTGTCAGCGGAAACAGACTGTATCCAACGGCAGAGATAAGGTTCATCACAGCAAAGACAATTACTCCGATATATTGAGCTGTATTGATCTTTTTTCGGAGAAATATGCAGGCGGAAATTACACATACTATGCTGAAAAGTCCGTATAATGTTGACAGCGGACGTGCTATCCACAAAGATGGTGCGTTTTCGGCGGTAAGGTCGCTTACGGCCTGAGTGAACGGATCGTATCCGGGATAATTTATGCTGCCGAGAATATCGTGGAGGAGGTAACATACAAATGCAAGAGGTCCGCTCAGATACACAGCTTTTTTAATAGTCATTATCAAATACCTTCTTTCCGATATTATTATACCATAGTTCACATTTAAGGTCAATAAAAAAGCGAATACCAAAAAGGTAAACGCTTCAATTATCACTGTTTCTTCTGTTCTTCTTCGTGCAGGCGGTCAAGCTCAGCGTAATTTGTCATGCTCCTCCATAACGAACCGCCTGATTTCGGAGGTGACGAAAACTTCATACATTTCGCACCAAATCTTGTAGTCCTTGAATTCTTCCATTTGGAATGTGCTGTTTTTTATGCCAAAATGACTTGACATTCAGTTTGAACTGTGATATACTTAAATTTGCGAAATATTCGCAAATTGGCAAGGGGAATAGATATGGTGAAATATAAGACAGATAAGCGAAAAATGCTGACAGCTTTTCTTGAAAAAAATCCCGACAAGCATTTTTCGGCAAAGCAGATATCAGAAAATATTGACGGCATAAGCCTTAGTGCAGTTTATCGTAATCTTGCTGTACTTGAAGCAGAAGGGAAAATTGTCAGGCTGACTGCCGACGGAAGCCGTGAGATATTCTATCAGTATATTGATACAGACTGCTGCCGAGGAGTGGTTCATCTTTCATGCACCTGCTGCGGAAAAATATTTCATATGAACAGTGAAACAGCCGACAAGATCATATCTGCTGTTTTACAAAACGAAAATTTTGTTTTTGATGCTTCTGAAACCATTTTTTACGGAAAATGTGCAGAATGTACGGCTTTGGAATAAAAAGAAAGAGGAGTGAGAAAACTATGCAGACAAAGAAGAACGCAGCAGGTATTTTAATGGCGCTCTCTATAGTATTTGCCATGATTTTCTCTTTTTCCTTTATTGCTCTCGAATCAGGCCACGATTGTACAGGTGAGGATTGCCCTATATGTGAAGCTGTCGTTCACTGTGAAGAAGCCGTTCAGACTCTTGGTACGGCTGAGACTGCTGTATTTGCACTCTTTACAGCAGTGTATGCGATCGTCATAGCTGTATGCAGACCGATACAGGCAAGCTGTGTCCAGAATCCGATAAAACTTAAAGTCAAGCTTTCAAATTAAATAAAACATACATGGAGATATGGGTTTATTATGCCTGTATCTTTATACTTACAAGGGTAATTCTGACCTTTTTTAGGCTAATGATCTGCCCTTGTATTTTTGTACCCCTTTTAATGTTTTGTTATAATTTGGAGGCTTATTTTATTATGAAAAAGATCTTATCAGCAATAATGGCAGCTGCACTTATCTGCACAATGACCGCCTGCGGAAATAATGAAAAAGACAACATCATTTCTAACGAAACGGGAAATGCTAAACTAAGCATAGTATGTACTATTTTCCCCGAATATGACTGGGTGAGGGAACTTACAGCAGGAAGTGACAATACAGAGATAACATTGCTCCTCGACAATGGTGTTGATCTTCACAGCTTTCAGCCGACTGCAGATGATATAATCAGAATATCAACCTGTGATATGTTCATTTATGTCGGCGGAGAATCCGATGAATGGGTAGAAGATGTTCTTGATGATTCAAACAAAAATATGGTGATAATTGATCTCCTTGAGGTGCTTGGCGACAGTGTTAAGGAGGAAGAAATCAAGGAAGGTATGGAGAGTGACCACGATCATGATAATGACCTCGATCATGATAATGACCACGAAGAAGAATCAGAATACGATGAACATATATGGCTTTCACTCAGAAATGCCGATGCAGTGTGTAAATATATCTCCGCAAAGCTTGGCGAAACAGATCCTGAAAACAAGTCACTGTATGACAGCAATTATGCCGCATATTCCGAAAAGCTGAACGCTTTAGACAAGCTGTATTCCGATGCAGTATCGGCAGGGACGAAGAAAGCTCTGCTTTTCGGTGACAGATTTCCTTTCAGATATATGACCGATGATTATGGTCTTGATTACTATGCTGCATTTGCAGGCTGTTCTGCAGAAACGGAAGCAAGCTTTGAAACTATTGCATTTCTTGCAGGAAAAACCGATGAGCTTGGTCTTGAATGTATTATGACCATTGAGGGAAAAGAACACAAAATTGCAGAGACCATTGCACAGAATACCTCAAGCGGCAGCAAGAAAATACTTGCTCTTGATTCAATGCAGGGAACTGCCTCCGAAGATGTGAACAACGGTAAAACATATCTGGCTGTAATGGAAAGCAATCTTGCCGTTCTTAAAGAAGCTCTTGCTTGATATGACAAACATCATACAGACCACTTGAAAGGAATGGTATATTGTGAGCATAATGTTTGATTGCCGAAAGCTGTCCCTTGGCTATGACGGAAAAACAGTTGCTGAAAATATAAGTTTTACTGTAAACAGCGGCGATTATCTCTGCATTGTCGGTGAGAACGGTTCGGGAAAAAGCACACTTATGAAAACTATTCTGAACCTGCATTCACCGCAGAGCGGGGAAATAATTATGGGTGAGGGATTCAGATCGTCCGACATCGGTTATCTTCCGCAGCAGACCGCTGTGCAGAAGGATTTTCCTGCTTCTGTGCGTGAGGTGGTGCTTTCCGGCTGTGCTGCACGATGCGGACTGCGTCCATTTTACAGTAAGTCAGAAAAACTGCTTGCGGAAGATAATATGCACAAAATGAACATAAGTCAGCTTGCAAAGCATTGCTATCGTGAGCTTTCGGGCGGTCAGCAGCAGCGTGTTCTTCTTGCAAGAGCCTTGTGTGCTTCCGAAAAAATGCTGCTTCTCGATGAACCTGTTTCGGGACTGGACCCCACAGTAACTGAGGAAATGTATCATATCATAAAGGAACTGAACGACAGCGGTATGACAATAATTATGATCTCCCATGATATTTGTGCAGCTCTGAAATATGCAAGCCACATTCTGAAAATGGGAGATGATAATTTCTTCGGAACAAAGGAAGAATATATCCAAATGAGCAAACAAAACAATGATTGACATATGATCTGTAAATTTTCAGGAGAGGATAATCATATAAATGAGTATATTTGAAAAGCTTGGAATGTACTTTGAGTTTCCGTTTGTACGGTATGCACTTATTGCAGGAGTGCTGATAGCACTCTGTTCATCGTTTCTCGGTGTTACGCTTGTGCTTAGGAGATATTCCTACATAGGCGACGGACTTTCACACGTTGCCTTTGGTGCTATGGCAGCAGCATCGGTGCTGGACATTACCGATAATATGGTGCTGGTTCTTCCCGTAACTATTATCTGTGCCGTATTGCTTTTGCGGACAGGGCAGAATACGAAAATAAACGGAGATGCGGCAATTGCGATGATATCTGTCGGTTCTCTGGCGGTGGGATATATGCTGATGAACCTTTTTTCCGCATCATCAAACATTTCGGGAGATGTGTGCAGCACGCTTTTCGGTTCTACCTCAATACTGACGCTTTCAAAGAATCAAGTTATTTTATGCACCGTGCTTTCACTTGTTGTGACGGCCGTATTCATACTGCTATACAATAAGATATTCTCCGTTACATTTGACGAGAATTTTTCCAAAGCAGTGGGACTGAACACATCATTCTATAATTTTCTCACTGCTGCCATTATAGCTGTTATAATAGTTCTTGCAATGAATCTTGTGGGTTCGCTGCTTATTTCGGCACTTGTGATATTCCCCGCACTTTCTGCAATGAGGGTTTTCCGCAGCTTCAGGTCGGTGATTATTTGTTCGGCAATTTTATCTGTGGTATGTGCCGCAGCCGGAATAATTATTGCAATACTTGCGGGAACTCCTGTAGGCTCGACGATCGTTACGGTTGACCTTGCAGCGTTTATTATATTTAGTTTTGTGGGGATTATGCCTGCAGGAAGGAAGGGCTTATGATGAAAAGAACAGCAATTACAATTTTTATTTCTTCGATGATATGTCTGACAGCCTGCGGAGCAGATTCATTTAGTGACAACAAAGCAGAAATGGAAAGTCTTCAGTCTGTACGTGAGATGATAGAACAGAAGGAATCTGAACAGGCAGCCCAAAGAAAAGCAGACGAAGCCTCTGTTGTTACAGAGACCACGACAATGGCTGAATCAGAGATCGGCACGACTATTTCAGAGACAGAAATAAGTACAAATGATAAGGTGTCTTTTGAAACTACTTATGCAGATATATCTGTGAAAGCAATATCAGATAAGTTGACTGCCGATATAGATCTTACAGAGCTTAGCAGTACAATGGTATATTCCGAAGTATATAACATAATGAGTGATCCGGAAAGTTATCGTGGTAAAACAATAAGAGCCGGAGGAACATTCGGTGCTTTTTATGATTCTAAAATGAATCAAAGCTATTATGCAGTGCTTATTGCAGACGCAACAGCCTGCTGTGAGCAGGGAATTGAATTTGTTCTGAGCGGAGAGCATACATGGCCTGATGATTATCCTGAGCTTGATGATCCTATTGAGATATATGGTGTATTTGGCAGCTATTCTTTTAATGATAATACCTATTACTGCATTTATACTGATGAGATAATTAGAAAGTAGGAGATGTGCCCGGTATAAATGTATTAACAAACCACTGATTAAAGCCACATTCAAATCCCCATGGATTCAAAATTCATCAATTCCATAAATTTTAAGAAAAATGAGTCAAGAATGAGGGCAAAACTCCTGATTTTTCACCCCAAACAGGGCTTATACCCTCAAAAGGGCATAGTTATCCCATAACCGGTCGGAAATCCCCTATATTTCTAAAACTATATCACTGTTAGAAAGTTAGTCAGCGGGATGAACATCGCCCTCGGTTATTCCTGCCTTTGCTAATTCCTTTCCGATTACATAAAGTGTAAGATAGTAGTTATCCATATCTGTGGTCTTGTCGGCTGTGAAGGACTTGTGATTTTCTCCGATACAGATAAACTTTCCGTTGTATTCGAGAAGCTTCTTCTTGAACGGCGGCTCAATGTCACGCACCTTTACTCCCGATGCCGTAACCGTATTGGCGGTTTTGTGATTTCCATATCATAACATTTTAGAAAAATAGAGAATATGTCCTTTATTGCATATCCTCTACCAAAATAGCGAAAAATCGCACTTTTCTTGCAAGCTCCTCTTGTTGTGTCGGGATTACTCGCACAAAGAGCTTTTACTTCCGCATAATCAGAGCTGTTTCGTCCATATCCGCACAGGTTCTTTCGGCAGTTTTGCTTGTCATGACCTGTGAAATGAATTTCTGCTTGTTCTCAAGTATCCGGAATAAGTAACTGTCAAAGGATTTGTTGGTAACATAACGATAGATATCGGCCTCGGGATTTTCGTTGTCCCGACGTTCGATTCGACCGTTTCTTTGATCCATGTCAGTAGAACAATATTTGCGGAACATTGAAAAAATGCAATTGAACAAGCCGTAATATATTAAGGTCACCTCTAAAAACCACCGGCTAAAGCCTTAGCACCTCATCTGCTTGCAGATTTCTCCGGAATCTTGCACAAAATTTCTTATATTTGATATATTGCTTCCCCAATTAACTGATGAAGTTTTATGCGAAGAACCGCTGTCGAAAG
>JBJERX010000043.1:0-3952 GCA_051882495.1 Huintestinicola sp.
TGTACGTTACCCGGCATACGATTTGCAAGGGTGCAGAGAAAATCGGAAACGCGGCCGTCCGTCAACAGGTGAAAATCGTCAATAAAGATATAGCAGGCCGTTTCTCCCGCCAGCTCATGGCAGAGATCATCCGCCAGCAGTCCCCCGCCGGCGGCATCGGTAGGGCAGGTATAGTCCCGCAGGAAGTCAAAGCCCGCCCGGGCAAAGGCGTCCTGCACGCTTTTCCAGAAGATTGTAAGGTTATCAGAATACACGCTGATACGAACAATTCGCAGAGACTGCACCTTTGCACGCTGCTCCAGATACCAGTTCACTGCCGTTGTTTTTCCATAACCCATAGGTGCTACCACCGTGGTCAGGGCGCAGCGAGAGATGGGCCGCAAACTCTCCTGCAAGCGCTCGGATATGTAGATCGTATTCAGATTCCATTTCGATCTTGGCATGGCGTTCACCCCCGACTCATTTTATTTGTATCTGTTTTACGCGGATCAGACGGCTTTTCCGCATCCTCCGGAATTGCCCGGGATCTCCCGAAGCGAGATGCACCGGGAACGTGCCCTTCAGCACAGTATTGATTGACCCTCTGCTCCGATACGCCCCGGCAACAGGATGCTTCCCGTATAGAGTAACCTTTTATTTCGCCCATATCGCACCTCCGTCCGGACATAGTCTGACTAGATACATTATATACGAATATCAGTCCCTTTCCGATAGTCAGAATGTTATATTCATTATATCATAATCATTCTGAGTTGTCCATATTTTTACGCAATATTTCTATTGATTTCTCTGACAGCAAGGCGTTTGACAATAGTCTGCCGCAAAAAATTTTTAAAAAAAAATTACCCACCACAAGGCTGAGCTGAACCAATTCGATCGTACCGGAGACATTTTCCCGGTACAGCTTTTTTGAGATGAAATTTGTGATAAACATTATTGTAAAATTTTCGGGATCATGTTATACTTACTTCGGGGATGGCACCCATAACAAAAAACAGCATCTGCAACAAAAATATCTGAATCAAGTATTTGATTCCATATTGCTTGATTGATATTAGGTGATCCAGATTCATCTTGAGTCGGACTTTGAATTATATCAATTTCAAAATCTTCTTGTGCAAGTATTTATTTTACTTTTTTCAGTTGGTCTTTTATATATTTCGAGACTTCTTTATTTTGACTTTGCCATGCAAAAAAGATTTTATATTTCATATACTATCTATCCTCTTTATTCAGTAACATTTGAACAATCATATGTTTTAGTTACTTTTCAACTATATTTCCATATTTCTCCAATCGAAATCCCTCTTAAACTCCTCCTCCGAAGGAATGTAGGTCATATACCGTGAAACGAAATTCTGAGTATTACCCTTTGGCAGAATGTACTTTATAGTAGCATCATTCTTGTCAGCACAAATCACCATTCCTATGGGCAGATTATCCCCCTCGTTCATCATCTCACGAGTGTAAAAGTCTACATACATTTTCATCTGCTCCAGAGCATCAGGTGACAAGTTTCCATTTTTTAAATCTACCAGCACAAAACACTTTAATATATAGTTGTAAAATACTAAATCAATATAAAATTGGTTTCCGTCAACCAATATTCTCTTTGAAGCTGCCACAAAACTGAATCCCTTGTCAAGACCAAGCAGATATTCCTGCAAATGTCTTATAATTTCATTCCTTTTCACACACTTCACCTAACCTTTAATTCTTCAAAGCAGTGATCGGAACAACATAAACTCCATCTGGACGCTGATATGCTGCATTTGACATCCCACATAAAACACACATAGCTTTCGGAGGCTTTCCGGATCTATCTTCTGCAATAGAATCACGGATAGATATAAGATTTTCAGCTGCCGCATCTATATGATTTGCTCCGAGCTTTATTTCAAAAGCTATCCATTCGCCGTTCTTAAATTCCACTACTGCATCTATTTCCTTGCCTGCGTAATCCTGATAATGATAAAGTGCAGCATCATCTGCTTCAGCATATATCCTCAGATCACGTTCACAAAGCGCTTCAAACATAAATCCCGCAGTTTCAAGATCGCCGAGCATTCTTTCGGGAGTTATCCCCAGTACTGCACACGCCAGAGAAGGATCTGCAAAATGCCTTTTTTCAGCCTGCTTTACTCTTACAGATGAACGTATATTTGAAGCAAATGGCGGCTGATTATCTGTTATAAACAGCCTGCTGAATATGTCAAGATATTCTGCTACGGTGTCAATATTTATATCCTCATCATCTATTTCACGAATATCATTTTTCAGCTTCTTGTTTGTAGCTGTTGTACTTTCATTTCTGGCAAGAGATCTCAGCAGCAGACGCATTTTCTTTGTATCACGCTTTATCCCATCTATACGAAACACATCATCATCGATAACAGCATTAAGATACTCTCCGGGAAGAAGTATCGCCTGCCGAATAGGAACGTCAAGGTTTCCGGGCCAGCCTCCCCTTACAATAAGCTCAAACAGCTTTCTGACGTCCACTTCTCCTGTCATAGCAGGCTTCACAGTACCGTTAATAATATCTGTCAATGATACAGCCCCCGATGAATCTCCCGATTCATACAGTGACATAGGGCGCATTCTGAGTTTAGCTATCCTTCCTGCGCCGCTGTGCATTATTCCCTTATGATTAGGTGTGGCAGAACCTGTCAGAATAAACTGACCCTTTTCTGCCCGTTTATCCACCTCATAACGAACAGCATCCCACAGCGGAGGCACCCCCTGCCATTCATCAATAAGTCGGGGTACTTCACCTTCAAGCACAAGGCTCGGAGACAATTCTGCAAGCTTTCTGTTCTGAAAATTGTTCTCAGGGCTGCCTATCATGATCTGACTGGAACTATGATAAGCGGAAGTCCATGTCTTGCCGCACCACTTCGCACCCTCAACGCAGACAGCACCAAAGGTTTTCAGATACTCTTCTATTTTGCTATCCACAAGCCGTGGTCTGTATTTTTCATTATCCATACGTACATCTCCTCTCGTTTAGTATTGCATTCTCTATGATTATTATACCACAACCCGTATGATTTTGCAATATTATTCCGCAAGTTTTTATAAATCCAACCCGTGAATTTTTGCAGTTCGAACCCGACAAATTTTAGTCATTCTGCAGATATAGTATCTTAATGAATGACATATCATGACAGATCACTGAACGGACATTTATCACAAATATCACGCATTTGGGGAATAAATATCCTGTGCAGCTCCTCGATCGAAGAAATAGTAATGCACCTGCTTAAACACATAATACTATCGTAACAAAATTCAGGATCAATTATTCTGTTATACACAGGACAGAAATGATCCTGTAAATATGCTTCTTCGCTTTTGACAAGTCTTACCAATATCTCCACATCTGCCGGACAAAACTCAAATTGGCCGCACTGTGAAGCTGTTATCCACAGCATATCATTATGCTCCAGCATAACAGGCTCACTGTCGGTCAGCGAACAGTTATACACCGATAAATGCACCGTCCTGTCGGGATACTCGTGAATAACGTCCATAAAGAAGCTGTCAACTTTCAGCGTCACTCCAAGCTCCTCACGGCACTCACGAATTACAGCCTGTTCCCCTGTTTCGCCCGACTCGATCTTTCCTCCGGGAAATTCCCATAAGAGCCCTTGACTCTTATTTTTCGGGCGCTGACAGATAAGAAATTTTTCATCTTTGCGGATCATTGCTGCTACTACTTCTAACACACTATTGTCTCCTCAAAAATCAGTTAAACCAAAATCATACTGCAGATAATCAGGCAGCTCATTTTCAGTAATAATATCAAATAGGTATGTTCCGTTTCCGCCCTCAGTCTTACGGCAGTTTGTAAGCTTTCCTTTTCCAACATAAGTAAAAGGAAGAACAACACCGTTTTTGAAATGCTCCCCTTTTGTTAGACAATATGGTATAATAAAGATATATCAAAATT
>JBJERX010000044.1:0-16213 GCA_051882495.1 Huintestinicola sp.
GTAAATCTGTTGCTTTTCAGCTTCGGTGGTCCGAATCCACCCTCTTCCACCAAAAGCGATGAAACGATTTGTTTCATCGCTTTTTTTACATTTGGTGCAGGCATAGCCTGCCTGCTAAATTGGGAGCGGTAATATAATGAAAGAAAAAATTACTCTGTGCGGTGATAATTGTATAGCTTGTCCAAGGTATAATGCACATAGTGATGAGGAATTAAAGGCAGTCGCTGAACTGTGGTACAGAGTGGGCTGGAGGGGATCTGTCGTTTCAAATGATGAGATTGCTTGCAATGGCTGTTCTTCTCATAAGAAATGTACATACCGGTTAGTTGAGTGTACGAAAATGCATAATGTAAATAAATGTAATCAGTGCAATGAATTTCCTTGTGATAAGATCAATGATATGTTGAAACGTTCGGCTGAATATAAAAGAAAGTGTAAGGAAGTCTGTTCCGAACAGGAGTATATTGCTTTAGAAAGGGCTTTCTTTGATAAAGAAAACAATTTGATGAAATAAACGATTTCAATATGGATTCGATATGCATTTTTGCGGATAATCAGGATGGTGGATATGCTTTATTACATGTTCAATAAACCCCGGGGATGCGTTACGGCGTGCAGGGATGCTTCTAATAAGACTGTAATGGATTATTTTCCCGAAGCTGAGCGGGAGATACTTCGTCCTGTGGGACGGCTGGATATAGACACAGAGGGACTGCTTATTATAACGGATGACGGGAAATTCGGACATTCTCTTATGCAGCCTGAATTTCATGTGGAAAAGACATATTTTTTCTGGGCGTTCGGCAGCATTGATGATGAACGGCGTAAACAGATCGAAAGCGGAGTAAGGATAGTCTCAGAGCATATGACCAGACCTGCACGGCTTGAGATACTTGAGAAAAAGCATGTAGCGGATATTGAGGAATTTTTACCGGAGAACAGACGGGAGAGCTACATGAAAAATCCCAATGGAGATGTGTTTTCGGGTTATCTGAGCATTACCGAGGGGAAAAGGCATCAGGTGAAGCTGATGCTGAAGGCAGTGGGCTGCAAGGTGGCATATCTGAAACGCATTGCCATCGGCAGTGTAAGACTTGACCCTGAGCTAAGTCCGGGGGCATATCGTCCGCTGACTGAGGAGGAGCTTTCCGGGCTGGGTAAAAAAATATATTAGTATCAGGTGAAAAAATCAGCCGTAGCATTTATGACAAAGAGCATAAATACTATGGCTGATTTTGTTTATACGTCAGGAGATATCCTCTTCGGTGTTTTTCAGTGTTGCAGTCACATATACCCTTGGTGTATCTACACCGGAGCCCAGTACCCATACATAGTCATATGACGGGATAGCTATATCTACAGGGAGCTTATAATCGCCCTCCTGCATATCAAAATCAATAAGGTCGATCTGTGCAATGATATCCGCTCTTGTAAGGCTTTCGATCTGCTCCTTGTCACCTACGAAATACAGCGACATTCCCGATACGATGACTTCAAAATCAAACTGTGTGGGACGGTTTACGAACTGGATGGAGGAGCCTGTTATTGCGATTATCTTCTTTTCAAGACCTTCGCTGGGACAGGTTACGGTTATTGTTTCCGTACCGGAAAGATTCTCATAGCCCTCGGGGAGGAAGTCGGATGTGTTAAATTCAAACACAGTGCCTGTTTCGCTGCCGATATCTACCTCACGCATATTTATGGTTCCTATTGTGAGAGTGGTTATATCCTTGATCTTATCGTTGGGAGCGGCAATGCTCAGCTCATCTGCGGAGAATACCAGGGATTCGCGGAATTTTTCAATGTTAAATTTATCGGGAGCATTAATGATATTAACATCAAGCTTAAGATTCTGACGGACGTAAACGGGTACCTGCACCGCAAATGAGGTTTTATCGGGGGTCAGCATATTGTCATCATTGGAGATGACTGCGTTATTGTTGTACATTACAAGCTCTGCGGCTGAGAATTCATATGTGGAGCTTAGCTCTGCATTGGATGTAACTGCTGCACACACCTTTGTAATGGCATTGACCTTGTCCTGAGGACCGGTGATAGTTACTGTTGAGGGAGATACCACGGGATCGCCCATGAGATATCCGCCTGCGACCTTTACCCGGTCAAGCTGTGCTGAGACCTCAAATTGCTTGGAGATTATCTTATCAAAGGTCACGGTAACGTTTGACGGAGTGATGCTTAATACCTCAAAATCATTGCCGTTAAGGCTTTCTACATCAAGATTCAGCTTGTATGGCTTGGCAAGCATGACCTGAGACGCATCTACCTTTGCTACAAGATTCTCTGTTTTGATCTCGCCTATCTGAGCACGCTTACCTTGTATCTCAACGGTAACTGTTTCTGTTGACATGGATATTACGTCCAGCTGGTTGGACTGAGCGTATGTGCCGTCAAGATCTATTTCCACGGGAACATTGTAAACGATAGTATTGATCGTGGGATAGACGCTGATGGAAACTATCATCCAGATCATCATAGCGGAGACTATTGACAGGACTTTAAGTGAACTGTCCTTCTGGAACAGCGTTATAAAATAGTTTTTAATTTTATCCATAAATATCACCTTCTGTCATCAGCCGTTTTTCCTGCCGATCTTCGGCAGATTGATATTAAGCTTTTTGAATTTGCCTGCAGAGGGTGTGGTCTTTTTGGGATTTTCGGGGAGGACTCGTGCTCTCAGGCGTGTTTTTAGTGTATCGCGGGAGAAGCCTCTTTCGATCTCACCGTTTTCTGCAACTGATATTGTTCCTGTTTCCTCGGATACTACAACAACTATTGCGTCGGATACCTCGCTTACGCCGATAGCAGCTCTGTGGCGTGAACCCAGAGCCTTGTTGATAAGCTCGTTTTTTTCGGGAACCGGCAGGAAGCAGGCCGCAGCATATATGATGCCGTCGCGGATAATGGCAGCTCCGTCGTGGAGAGGGGTTTTGGGATAGAATATTGTTCCGAACATTTCCTTGCTGGGTGTTGAATTGATAATAGTACCCGAAACGATATGCTCACCAAGCTTTGTTTCTCTTTCGATAACGAAAATAGCACCTGTTCTTGTTGAGGACAGATCCTCGCAGGATTCGCAGATAGCGTCAATGGCAAATTCCCACTTCTCGGGAATGCTGCTTGGTTCGGAGGATGATCCAAACTGGCTGATGACAGGGAGTTTAGAAAGCTTTGAGTGACCTACCTTTTCCAGGGTACGTCTCAGCTCGGGCTGGAAAAGGATGATAATGGCAAGAATACCCACATCAAAGGTTTTCTCCAGAATAAAGCTGAGAGCCTTCATCTGTGCTGTCTGAGCGATAAAGTATCCTGCCAAAAGCACGATAACGCCCTTGATAAGTCCTCCTGCACGGGTTTCCTTTACGAACGTAATGAGCTTGTATATCAGATATGCCAATACTGCGATATCTACTACGTCCCAGAATGAGGGAGGGAGTATAGTTAATAAGGAGCTTTTCAGCTCATAGATAAAATCCATTGTCCAAATATCAGTCCTTTCGGAAAATATATTTACATTATATCACTGTCAGAGGGATATTTCAAGATATAGGATAAAAAAATCGAAGGAAATGTGATCTTTAGGAGCACAAAAAAGAGGGAGCTTACCGCTCCCTCTCTGCTTCACAGATGTTAAAATAATCAATTCTTGTCGGAAGAAGTCTCACGTTTGTCAATGGAGACATATGCCTTTTCCTTGCTGATGGACTTGTATGCAGGACGGATGATCCTGTTGCCTGTGCGAAGCTCTTCAAATCTGTGTGCACACCAGCCTGCCATTCTTGATACTGCAAAGAGAGGTGTGAACAGATCCTCGGGTATACCAAGCATTCTGTATACAAAGCCGCTGTACATATCAACGTTTGCACATACCTTCTTGTCGCTGCCTCTTACTTCCTTGAACAGCTCGGGTGTAAGGCGTTCAATTGTTTCAAGCAGCCTGAACTGTGCCTCAAATTCGGTTCCCTTCGACATTTCCTCCGCATGCTTTTTAAGGATGACTGCACGAGGGTCGGATATTGTATATACTGCATGACCCATACCGTAGATAAGCCCGCTGCCGTCGTGTGCTTCCTTGCGGAGTATCTTGCAGAGGAAATCTGCGACTTCACCTTCATCGGACCAGTTTTTTACGTTGTTCATGATGCAGTCCTGCATCTCGATGACCTTGTGATTAGCACCGCCGTGACGGGGACCCTTCAATGAACCGATAGCAGCGGAATATGCTGCGTAGGGGTCTGTTCCGGAGGATGTAAGCACACGGCAGGTAAAGGTTGAGTTGTTTCCTCCTCCGTGCTCTGCGTGTATCATGAGCATTACATCAAGAAGCTTAGCTTCCGCATCGGTAAACTGCCTATCGGGACGGAGGATAGAAAGTATTGTCTCCGCTGTTGACTGACCTGGTATCAGGGGATGCATTATCATTGAACCGTTGCCGTAGTAACGCTGCATTACGTTATATGCTGCTACCATGATAACGGGCATCTTTGCGATGATGGATATTGCTGTGTCCACTTCATGCTGTGCAAGAGTGTTGTCGGGGATGTTATCATATGAATACAGAGAGAGAACAGAACGGGAAAGCTTGTTCATGATATTCTTTGAGGGAGCTTTCAGGATCATATCCTCAAAGAAACCCGGAGGAAGCTCACGGTTTGCGTCGATAAGCTCTCTGAACTCTGCAAGCTCATGTGCAGCAGGGAGTTTTCCTGCCAGAAGAAGATATACGATCTCTTCATAGCCGAAGCGGTTTTCTGCAATTGCATTGTCAACGAGATCGTTGATGTTGTAGCCTCTGAATACGAGCTTGCCTACATCGGGCGCCTTTTCACCCTCATTGAGCACGTAGCCGTGTACGTTGCAGATGTTTGTCACACCTGCAAGAACACCTGAGCCGTCTGAATTTCTCAGTCCTCTTTTTACGCTGAATTTTTCGTATATTTTGGGGTCGATCTTATTGTTTTCCTCGAATGCACGGTAAAGATACAGTTTCTTGTCCATGTCAAATTTCCTTTCTGTGAGCGGTTTGCAATATATCCCTGCCGCAGGCTCGGCTGACGGCACCGTAACATTCGCATACGCTTTTTTATTCCTGAGTGAGTACGAACATATCGTAGATCGCTCTTGTTGCTGTTTCAAAATCCTCTTCCTCCACACCGATAATAATGTTAAGCTCGGAGGAACCCTGGTCGATCATTTTTACGTTTACACGTGCGTGAGAAAGAGCGGAGAAAAGTCTGCCTGCAGTACCTCTTGCCTTTCTCATGCCTCTGCCCACTACTGCGATAAGAGCGAGATTGTTTTCGATCTCCAGCTTGTCGGGGTGGCAGCGGTAGGTGATCTCATCAAGAGTGGATTTCTCTTTGCCTACCAGGGATTCTGTATTTACGATAACGCTCATTGTGTCGATACCTGAGGGCATGTGCTCAAAGCATACGCCGTTCTTTTCAAGAGCACGGAGAACGTTCTTGCCGAAGCCGACAGATGCATTCATCATATCCTTTTCGATCTGGATTACAGAGAAGCCCTTTTTGCCTGCGATGCCTGTGATAGTGTACTTGCTTGTTTCGGCAGTATCGGAGACGATCATAGTGCCTCTGTCCTCGGGGTGGTTTGTGTTCTTGATATTGATGGGGATGCCCGCCTTTCTTACGGGGAAGATAGCATCCTCATGAAGAACCGTTGCACCCATGTATGCAAGCTCTCTCAGCTCTCTGTATGTAATTGTGGCAATAGGCTTGGGGTTATCAACTATTCTGGGGTCACAGATAAGCATACCGCTTACATCTGTCCAGTTCTCATAGAGAACAGCTTCCGCAGCATTGGCAACGATAGAACCTGTTACATCGGAGCCGCCTCTGGAGAAGGTCTTGATAGTATCGTTAGGCATAGAGCCGTAGAATCCGGGGATAACTGCCTTTTCAACGGAAGCAAGCTTGGGAGCGAGCAGTGAACGTGTTGTTTCAAGGTCAAAATTGCCGGTTTCGTCGAAACGGATATAGGGAGCGGGATCAATAAACTCGAAGCCCAGGAACTTTGCGAGGACCATGCTGTTAAGGTATTCACCCCGGCTTGCGGCATAGTCACGTCCTGCTCTGTGAGCAAATGCATCCTTGATCTCCTTGAACTCGTTTTCAAGGGAGAAATCAAGACCCAGCTCGGAAATAATTCCGTTGAAGCGATCCTCAATGGAAGTGAATGCATTATCAAAGGATTCACCCTTTACTGCCATATCATAGCAGCTGTAAAGCATATCGGTGACCTTTACATCGGCAGAAAAACGCTTGCCCGGTGCGGATGCTACTACAAAACGGCGGCTTTCGTCCGCCAGAACGATATCGGCTACTTTTCTGAACTGACCTGCGTCAGCCAGAGAGCTTCCCCCGAATTTTACTACCTTTATTTCCTTGCTGCTCATAAAAACCTCCTGCAAAAGTTTTTCCCATATAAAAAATTCAGTCCGTCTTATACTGATCCTAAACCAACCTACAGACAAATACGACAGCTATAATTCCGTCCATGTCTATAGCACGGTTTAGAATTAGTATTATCGGACATCGCATGAGGGATACTGCTTCACACTGCTCGGCATCTCCCCGGTATTATTATACTCTTATGCTTATTATATATGTATTATAATACTTTTCGCCTTTTTTTTCAATTGGTATATAAAACAAATTTTTTCGTCATTATCATGTCCATTTGTGAAATACAGCAGTAGTTCACCGACGGACAATATAATTAAGATATTCTATATAACAATCAATTACAATACGGAAACAATCGACGGGTTTCTATTGAAAAATATCTTGGTTGGGATTATAATATAAAGGTATTATCCCATAGGATGTGTCAACACATCCTAAAATAAAGTCAGCTGATCTATATCCTTTTCGGGATCCGGAGAGATGATATCGGCGGTCAGACCGCATTGCTGAGCATATTTCAGTGTTTTTCCCGTGCCGCTGTTCATTTTGTCAATAACTGCTATTATCCGGGAGGAATTATCCACCATGAACTTATTACGCATATGGAGACAGGCGGGGGTATATTTCTCTGAGATGATTATAGTTTCCGTGGCTGATTCGGCGATCCGACCCAGGATCCACTTATCCTTTCCGCGGAAGTTTGAACCGTGGTCACGATAGGGATAGACTGCAATGAGCTTCAGGCTGTATTTCGGCATAAGCTCCATTATTATTTCCCCTGCCCAGAGATCAACGCCTCGCTGCATACCTGTAATAAATGTATCGCAGCCGTCAAAAACACACTCAAGAATGGCGTTATACAGCAGGCTTTTTATTATGCGTGTGCGTGGGGAGCTCTCGGCACCTCTGTCGGGGAGCTTTTCGGGACGGTGTCCTGTGAAGCAGACGGTTTTTTCTTTCATAATGTGCATATCCGCAGTCCTTTCGATAGTAGGATATTTGACGATTATTGTGCTTATATAATAATATACCATATTTTATCTGTTAAGGCAATAGCGGAGTTATAGCCTTAGCCTGTCAGAAAAATTGGAAATTGTGAAATATGCACACTCCCGGGCAAAATATGCTTCGTTCAAAACGTTCCACCGGAACGTTTTGAAGGTAAATTTTGTGGAGAAGGAAAGAAGGGGAGGCGGTCTTAGGGCAGTACCGATACAGAAAAATCATCGATACCGAGCCACAAATGTTATTTAATTCGCAATTTACCGAACGAGTGATAAAGGGGTTGACCGACAGACCAGCCCGCCTGCGGATTTTTGCCTTATCTTAGACAAGATTATGCTCGAAAATCCGAACACATTTCTTGTGAAGACAGGTTCTAACTTTTTTCACTAAGCGGCTATAAAGGCAATACCTTATTTACTCTAAATCAACATGGATCATACGGAAGGAGTTCCTTTTTTAATGGATAAATTTCTGAAAAGAGCCTGGGCTGAGATCCATCTCGACAGGCTGGAAGCCAATCTTTCTATGCTCAGAAGTATTATTGATGAGGGCAGCACAGGTATCGTTTGTGTGGTCAAGGCTAATGCTTACGGTCATGACGATGAAAATATCGCTCCTTATCTTGAAAGCCTGGGAATAGGCTTTTTTGCCGTGTCCAACATCAAGGAAGCACAGAATTTACGTAAATACGGCGTAAAGGGGGATATACTTATTCTCGGACATACCCCTCCCGAATATGCTCCCGATCTTGCCGCCGACAATATCATTCAGGCGGCTGTCTCCGAGGAGTATGTATATGAGCTTTCGGCTGCTGCAGGAGAGGGAAGCCCTGTCAGGGTACATATGGCTGTTGACACAGGTATGGGACGTATCGGCATTTCGGGCTTTGAACCGGATGAAGCGGCGGAATCCATCAAGCGTGCAAGCGGAGCGGCAAATATCAGGCTGGAGGGAGTTTTCTCCCATTATGCAGCTGCGGACAGCTATGATGAAGCTGATATGGAATACACCGCTCAGCAGACGGAAAGATTTTTCGATATATGTGCAAGGGCCGAAAAGCTTGGAGTGTTTTTGCAGCACCGTCATTGTCTGAACAGTGCGGGAGGTGCGTTCCATTTTGACGGAAGAAGCAGCCTTGTGCGTTTCGGTATAATGCTTTACGGTCTGAAGCCCGACAGAATGCTGGACATGCCTGTTGAGCTTACTCCCGTTATGGATCTTAAGGCGGCTGTATCTTATGTTAAGGTACTTCCCGAGGGCCGCTCCGTAAGCTACGGAAGAAGATTCACCACATCACATGATACTGTTGTGGCGACTATTCCTATCGGATATGCCGACGGCTACAGCAGAAGTCTTTCGGGAAAGTCTCATGTACTTATCAACGGCAGACGTGCTCCCATTATCGGACGCATATGCATGGATCAGCTTATGGCGGACGTTACGGGAATTGAGGATGTTCATGAGGGTACGGTTGTTACTCTTATCGGACGTGACGGTGATGAATGCATCACAGCGGACGATCTTGCTGCAATGTACGATACTATCGGATATGAGGTTGTATGCGGAATATCAAAGCGTGTACCCCGTGTTATAATGAAAAACGGCGAGATATCGGATGTTGTTGAATATTATTGATGATATAATTATTGAATGAAAGGGTGTAATTATGAAATTCAGTGAAATGAGATATGTTCGTCCCGATATGGACAGCATTGCTGCTGCATCGGAAAAATGTGCTAAGGCTATTGAGAATGCGGAAAAGGCAGACAGTGCTGTTTATGCTTACCTTGAATGGGACAGAGTATGCGGTACATTCTCAACTATGAGCAGCCTTGTATACATCCGTCACACTATTGATACGGCGGATGAATTCTATGACAAGGAAACGGAATATT
This sequence comes from Huintestinicola sp., assembly GCA_051882495.1. Lineage (GTDB taxonomy): Bacteria > Bacillota > Clostridia > Oscillospirales > Ruminococcaceae > Huintestinicola. The sequence continues at coordinate 9,344 of JBJERX010000044.1, forward strand.
TTGATGAGATATCTCCCGCCTTCACGGAGTATAATCAGAATGTGCTGAAAGCTCTTGTATCAAGCAGATTCAGAAAGGAGCTGGAGGAAAAGTTCGGCTATGTTCTTTTCAGAAATGCAGATATTTCCATCAAGGCATTTGACCCTGCCGTTATTCCCGAAATGCAGGAGGAGAACAAGCTCTCTACCGAGTATGAAAAGCTTATGGCTTCGGCTCAGATAGATTTCAACGGTGAAAAGCTTACCATATCTCAGCTTACACCCTACAAGCAGTCTGCGGACGACAGCATCCGTCATGCTGCATGGGCTGCCGAAAGCGGATTCTACAAGGAAAATGAAGCTCAGCTTGACAGGATATATGACGATATGGTAAGAGTTCGTCAGACTATGGCTGAGAAAATGAATTATGAAGATTATATCCCTCTGGGCTATAATATCATGCTCAGAAACTGCTACACCCGTTCCGATGTGGAGAAATTCAGAGAGGCGGTTATCTCTCATATCGTTCCCGTTGCGGACAGGCTCTACAGGGAGCAGGCTGAACGTCTGGGAGTAAAATATCCGTTGAAATATGCGGACACCTCCGTATCTTACCGTGACGGAAACGCAAAGCCAAAGGGTACCTCCGATGATATACTTGCGGCTGCAAAGAGGTTCTATCATGAGCTTTCTCCGGAAACTGCGGAGTTTATTGATTTTATGTATGACAATGAGCTTATGGACGTGCTCAGCAGAAAGGGCAAGGCTCCGGGCGGCTACTGCACCGAGCTTCCCGATTTCGGCTCACCTTTTATTTTCGCTAATTTTAACGGAACACAGGGAGATGTTGAGGTCATGACCCATGAGGCGGGTCATGCTTTTGCGGCTTATACTGCAAAGGATATCTATCCCCTTGATAATCGTCAGCCCACCCTGGAATCCTGCGAGATCCATTCTATGTCCATGGAGTTTTTCGGATGGTCGGCGGCAGAGGATTTCTTTGGTGAGGATGCAGAGAAATTCTGTCACAAGCATCTCAGTGATGCACTGAAATTCATCCCCTACGGCACAATGGTTGATCATTTCCAGCATATTGTTTACGAGCATCCTGAATATTCTCCCGAAAAGAGGATAGAGGAATGGAAGCGTCTTACAGGGATTTACATGCCATGGATAGACCTTGACGGTTCACCCTTCTTCGGAGAGGGAAGAGCATGGCAGAGACAGACCCACATCTATCAGAGACCATTCTATTATATTGATTACTGTCTTGCACAGACTGCGGCTCTGCAGTTCTGGGCACTTATGCAGGAGGACAGGGAAGATGCATTCAGACGTTACATGAAGCTTGTACGTCTCAGCGGACGTGAGACCTTTGACGGGCTTATTGCCGCAGCGGGACTTGACACGCCCTTCGGAGATGAAGCACTGAAAAAGGTTTCCGAGGCTGCTGTAAAGTGGCTTGATTCAAGGAAGTGATATGATGAGCATATACAAGGACAGAATAACCGAAGCTGCTAAAGCTCATTTTGAGGAAACTGTACAGCTGATAGATACCCTTGTGAGCATACCCAGCGTTCTTGGCAAGGCTGAGGAGGGTATGCCTTACGGCAGAGAGTGCAGGAGAGCTATCGACACAGCCGGAGATATTCTCCGCAGGGATGGCTTTGTTGTGAAGGAATTTGAGGGTCATGCTGTTACTGCTTCATTTGATACGGGAGAAGCACAGCTGGGTATCCTTGCTCATCTCGATGTAGTTCCCGAGGGTGAGGGCTGGACTGTTCCGCCCTTTGCACTGACACGCTCCGAGGGCAAGCTTCTGGGACGGGGAACTATTGATGACAAGGGGCCTGCGGCAGCTGTTATTGCTGCTATGAGGATAGTCAGGGAGCTTGGGATCCCACTGAAAAAGAATGTCCGTCTTATTCTCGGCAGCAACGAGGAGAACGGTTCAACGGACATGGAATATTACAGCAGCAGAGAAGCCTTTCCGCCTATGCTGTTCACACCCGACGGATCATATCCTGTTATCAACATTGAAAAGGGTATGATACGCTATGATATGGTATGCGATATGCCCGGCGGCGAAAGGATGCTCCTTGAAGCGGGGGGCGGGGAGGTTTACAACGCCGTTCCCGACAGTGCGTATGCTGTTATCAGAGGTGTTGACGAGAATGAGGTGCTTGGATATATCAACTGTCAGACCTGCTCAAATCGTTCCGAATGCACTACTGGCGAGCATTACGGCGGTGCTGTACTTAACGTAATAAACAATGGTGATAATACTTTACGTATAACATCGGAGGGGAAGAGAGTTCATGCGTCCACTCCCGATGGGGGGATAAATGCAGTTACGGGGCTTATCCGTCTGCTTTCAAGGCTTGGGCTTGATATTCCTCATACGCTTACGGGTCTTTCGGAAAAATTCCCCTGCTCCGATACAAGCGGCGGGGCTGCGGGTATCGCTGTCAGCGATGAAAAGTCAGGGGGACTTACACTTGTTCTCAGCAGGTTTGACTGCGACGGAAAAACGCTGCGTGCCGGCTTTGACCTGAGATTCCCTGTATGTGCAAAGGGCGAGGATATCGCATCCGCACTTGACCGGATCGCTGCGGATATTGGTATGACGGGGGAAAGAGTAATTGTCAGCGAGCCTCATTATGCAGATGAAAACAGTGAATTTGTCCGCACTCTCCTTGATGTTTACGAGGATGTTACGGGGGAAAAGGGCAGATGTCTTGCCATCGGAGGCGGTACTTACGTGCACGACACGGAAAACGGCGTTGCCTTCGGAGCGGAGCATTCCGACCGTGACAATCATATGCACGGAGCGGATGAATTCATCACCGAGGAAGAGCTGCTGGAGGATATAATCATGTATGCGGAAGCTATTGTTCGGCTCTGCTGTTAAGGAGGAAAAAATATGAAAGGTTCATCATCTGCATCGGAATATTTTGAGCTGCCTAAGTATTTCTATTTCTCCGAGATGGGTATCTACTCAGGCAGCAGGACAGACAGGGATTTTAATTACAAGGTAGTTCCCGTGAAGCCCAAGGAGGGCGACAGGATGCTGAAGGCATACTGGTGGAGCGGAGTGAACTGCATTGACAAGTCCGATAATGTGACCGAGCGGGATTTTGAATTCAGCCCGGAGGGTCATGGGGAAATGCTGAAATGGCTGGAGGAGGTTTATCTCAGCCGTGAGGAGACGCTGCTGCCTTATCAGAAGAAGCAGAAGCTTGTTGAGGATATGAACGGGGAGTAAATAATACTGCTGACCGTACAATTGGTCAGCAGTCAGTCTTTCGAAAAACTTGCATAGTGAAAAATCTTAACAAAAGTTTGCGGCGTTAAAGTTTAGGTCAAGCCTTTTCAAAGGCTTGCGGTTTTCCAAAGGGCAGCAGCGCCCTTTGGTCGCCGTCCTCAGACGGCGAAATCCCCTTTTCCTTCAAAAAAACGGAGAGAGGGGTGAGAAATGCGACAGCATTTCGAGGGGAGGCGTACAAAGCCAACACCTCATAAAGAAGTATTTGACTCATCATATAAGACAGCAACGTCAAGCAGACTGTGCTGTCTTTCCTTTTTTGTAAAAATCCCTGCTCTCGAAGCTGACACTAGAAACACCAACGCTAAAGCGATAGTAAATGTCCACCTGCTGTTTCCTGTGACCGCTTGACTTGTCGGGAGCGTGGACAACGATCTTTTCAACAAATTCGTGCATTATCTCAGGTGTAAGCTCCGTTATGTTCGTGTACTTGCGAACGATTGAAAGAAACTGTGTCACATCAGAGATTTTCTGTTCCTTGCTCTCAATAAAGGCAGTCAGCTCCGAAAGCACCTTTTTTATCTCCTGCTGTTCGGTTTCGTACTTCTTGGACAGCATATCAAACCGCTCATCGGATATCTTCCCCGAAACATTGTCCTCATAAAGCCTTATGAAAAGTTTATCAAGCTCTGCAGTACGCTTGCTGTATTGACTGACAAGCTTTTTTGCCTTTTTCAGTTCATCATCCTGCCGAAGCCGAGAGCTTTCAAGTGCTTCGTTAGCAAAGCCTTCCTCGTCAATACCGATTTTATCAATAATCCGGTTTATCTCGGAAAGAAGTATCTGCCGAAGTACAGCTGTGCGAATAAAATGTGCTGAACACTCGTCCTTGTCATTGGCATATGTAGAACATTTCAAATGCTCCTGATCTTCCGAAAGACATCTGGAACGGCAAAGATACATCTTCTTTCCGCAGTCCGCACAATATACCATTCCCGAAAAGGGATTGACCTTGTCGGATTTCTGCGGTCTGTGCTTGTGGCTGCGAAGCTCCTGTACAAGTTCAAAATCGTGTTCCGAAATGATAGGTTCGTGAGTATTCTCAAAAACCGCCCATTCGGAGCGGTCATTTTTGACCTTTTTCTTGTTCTTGTACGATTTGATGTGCGACCTGAAATTCACCGTATGACCAATGTATTCCTGCTTTTCAAGGATCTCCACGATGGTTTTCTTGCACCATTTCGTTGGCTTTTTGTATGCATGGTTAAGAACGTGTCCCTTTGATTCGGCATAGGCTGACGGGATAAGTATATTATCCTCCGATAGCGTTCTTGCTATCTGACTCGGTCCGTAACCATCAATGCAGAGCTTGAATATTCTGCGGACAACAGCTGCCGCCTCATCATCTATCAGCCAATGATTTTTGTCGTTTTCATCTTTCACATATCCATAGGGCGGATTTGTCGTCAGCGGCTTACCCGACTGTCCCTTTGCACGAAATACAGCACGAATCTTTTTAGATGTATCTCTTGCAAACCAGTCATTGAAGATATTTTTGAACGCCATCAGCTCATTTTCGCTTTTAAAGGTGTCAACTCCGTCGTTTATGGCAATATATCTCACATCATAATCGGGAAACACCATTTCAATGTACTGTCCCGTCAACAGATAATCTCTGCCAAGTCTGGACAGGTCCTTCGTTATCACAATTCCTACTTTTCCCGATTCCACATCAGCTATCATACGCATAAAATCGGGACGGTTGAAATTTGTGCCCGAAAACCCGTCATCAACGTAAAACTGCGAGTTTTTGAAACCATTGTCATCGGCAAATTTCTGTAAAATTGCTTTCTGATTTGTAATGCTGTTGCTCTCACCGTCAAGCATATCGTCCTGCGAAAGACGGCAGTATAAAGCTGTAATTTTATCTGTACTCATTTTGACCTCTCTTTCCGACAAATTACAGCGGATCAAGAATATTATAGCGCATTTCTTTTCGCAATGCAACACTTTAGCAGAGCAAATTATAAATTTTTCTTCCTAATCCGCAAAGAATTATGCCGCTGTATTATTTATCTCTCTGACCATAAGCCTGCGGATAATATCTTCAAGGCTTTCGCCCGAAAAGTCAAACTTTGTAACAACAACATAAGTTGTGTGACCGATATTGTATTCCGTTACGCTTTCAAAAGTCTGTTCTGTTGTCTTTTTTGTATTTCTCATATTCTGTTCCTTTCTATAAACAAAAAAAAGAGAGCCAAGAAACAAATCCTCAGATTTGCTCTTAGCTCTCTTTCGCTGTTCCGCCCCGCTCCTTTGGGACGCCGTTATTCAATTTTTCAAAAATTGTGACTGATTTATTTTTGACTAATCTTAAATATTTAACTATATTATACTATACAAATTTGATTTTGTCAAGAGCTTTCAAAAAAATCTTTAACTTTTTTGATTAGGAACATTGAATAACTTTTTAAAATATGGTAAAATCAAAGTAGAGAAAATTTTCGGGAGGGCACTATGACTATAGGTGAGAAAATCAAAAACGCAAGAAATCTTCGTGGACTTACACAGAAGGAACTTGGAATAAAACTCGGTTTCGATGAAAAATCTGCCGATGTCCGAATCGCTCAATATGAAAGCGGCACATGAACGCCAAAATCGGAATTGCTGTCGGAGATTGCAGCCGTACTTGACGTAAATATCAATTCTCTGAAAAATCCGTCTTTGGAAAATACGGAAACTTTCATACATCTGCTTTTTGATCTGGAGCAGGAATCGCAAAAACACCACACCAACAATTTCTCGATAATCTCAGTTTCCGACGAACTTGGAAATCCGCAGCCGGTGCTCCAATTTCATAATCATCTGCTGAATGAATTTCTTTCGGAGTGGCAGCTTCGCAGAAAAGAGCTGAACGAGGAAATTATCACCGAGGAAGAATATGCGGAATGGATGATGAACTTTCCTGCGACCTCCGATAGCTGCGGCAAGAGTGAGCCGATTAAAAAGTGGAGAAAATGATTTTCTACCTCGTTGAAAAATATTTGTGGGCAGATACCCGCAAGCGTTGAAAAGTCATAGGTATTAGTTCTATTGTGCGTCAGAACTAATACCTATTTTTTTAATATCAAGCTGTAGTCTTGTCCTCGGAAACAGAGGCATTTCCGATAAATCTGTAGAATATCTCGACCTTTACTCTTTTCTCACCGTCAACAAGCTCTTTCTCATATACATAAATCTTGTCGATCAGCGTATGAAGAAGCTCAAAAGTAAGCTCCCGAATATCTACATAGCTCTTAACAAGATCGGCAAAATCAACAGCATTTCTGTGATTAATCTCCTGATTCTCCATAGCAGCAGAAATACTTTTGACCTTTTCTCGAAGCGTTGACAGTTCCTTTTCCATATTTGCAGAAAGGGATTTGTATGTTTCTTCGGAAACAACTCCGAACACCTTGTCCTCATACAATTTCTGTATAAGGATCTCAAGTTCGGATATACGCTTTTGGGACTTTGAAAGCTCATTTCGTAAGGAGGCAGACTCACCATTCCTGGAATTGTTGTAAGCATCCGTCAGACATTTTATGTACTCATCAGTGTTTTCCGCCGCCAACGAAGCATGACGCT
>JBJERX010000045.1:0-54227 GCA_051882495.1 Huintestinicola sp.
CGTTGGAAACTGCGGATGCAAGAGTGCTTTCAGCTATCCATGCCATACCGCCCTGCAGAATAGGGTACTTTATACCCAGAAGTTCGGTTATTCTGTTTTTCATATTAGACCTCCGTAAATTTATCTGTAGTGTATATGTGAATTTCAAATCAATTCTTTATCAGTACTCAATAATTACCGCACCGAGAGTAAGACCTGCTCCGAAGCCTACGAGACAAACCTTCATGCCCCTTTTGAGAGCACCTGTTTCGATGGCTTCATCAAGAGCGATGGGAATGGATGCACTGGACGTATTTCCGTGCTTATCTATGTTCAGATAGAACTTGTCCATAGAAACACCCAGATTCTTGGCAGCAGTTTCGATGATTCGGATGTTAGCCTGGTGAGGGATGAACATGTCGATATCGTTTACATCAAGACCTGCCTTGTCAGCAGCCTTCTTAGCGGCTGTGGGGAGAGCCTTGGTAGCAAATTTGTATACCTCCTTGCCGTCCTGATAGATCTTTGTGTGTGTGACAGAGGGATCTGTATCATCGGTCACAATGGGAGCCTCAGCGGTAGAAAAGGGGTGCTTGGGGTGATTTGCCCTTGCAAAGAGGAACTTGACTCCTGTTCCGTCAGCACCTGTCCAGCTTGTGTAGAACTTCTCAGAACGCTCAACCACAACAGCAGCGGCACCGTCGCCGAAAAGCACGCAGGAGGAACGGTCCTCGTAATTTGTGATGTATGAAAGGTTCTCGTTGGCAACAACAAGAACGTATTTGAGATCATCGTCTGTAGCAAGATATCTTCTTGCAGCGTCCAGAGCGTATACGAAGCCCGAGCAGGCAGCGTTCAGGTCAAATGCAGCCGCATTCACTGCACCGATCTCACGCTGGATAACACAGGCTGTAGAGGGTGTGGAAAAATCGGAAGTGATGGTGGAGTCTATAATAAGACCGATATCCAGAGGGGATATCCCTGCTCTTTCGATAGCCTGCTTTGCTGCCATGGAACCCATGTACCATGTAGGCTCACCGTTATTCAGGTGTCTTGTTCCGATACCTGTACGTGTTCTTATCCATTCGTCGTTAGTTTCGACGATCTTTGCCATGTCATCGTTTGTTATTGCAAGGGACGGGTCATACTTTCCCGTACCAAGGATGTTGATTCCCAACATGGGTATTCCTCCTAAAAATTATCCCCGTAAAATAAGTACATATAGCTATTGTAATTTCAGCAGAGATATGATATTATGGTATTATGATTGACTTCTGTCTGCTTTATGCCCCCATAGGCAGCAGAGTTGAAATATTGTTCCCATACACTATATATTGTAATATATTTTTACCATGCTTGTCAACCGATATTTTGTAAGTTTTGAAAAAATTTGCATATGCAGTAAAAGAACCGCCATGGCTGACAGAATGCATTACGATTTGTATAAATTATATTATAATAAACAGTAAGTATATTTTGGAGGTATTATTTATGGCAGAAAAGGCAAAAACAGTATTTTTATTTTCGGGACAGGGCTCTCAGTACCCGGGAATGGGTGTTGAGCTTGTTGAGAAATATCCCGAGCTTAAGGAAATATTCGATGAAGCAAGCGAAGTTCTGGGCTTTGACCTTTACGGCAAGTGTGCAAATGCGTCTGAGGAGGAGCTTGGCAGAACTGTAGTATCCCAGCCTACTATCATGGCAGTTTCTCTTGCAGCCTTCGAGGCAGTGAAGAAGAACGGCATCGAAGCTTCCGCAGTTGCAGGACACTCTCTCGGTGAATATGCGGCTATGACAGCTGCGGGAATGATCTCCCGCAGAGACGGCTTCAGACTTATCAAGGCAAGAAGCGAGGCTATGCAGAAGGCATGCGAGATCAGCAGCGGTGCAATGTGTGCAGTCATCGGCAAGACTGCTGCGGAGATCGAGGAGGTATGTGCTTCCATTGACGGATATGTTGTTCCCGTAAACTACAATTCCGCTGTACAGACGGTTATCGCAGGCGATACAGCCGCTGTTGAAGCTGCTGCAGCAAAATTTGCTGAAATGGGTGCAAGAGCGATAAAGCTCAACGTTGCGTCTGCCTTCCATTCAAAGCTCATGCAGCCTGCGGCAGATGAATTCGGAGCTGCCGTGAAGGAGTTCACATTCAGTATGCCCGAAGTAACATTTATGTCAAACATAACAGGCAAGCCCCTTGAAAGCCTTGATGACATTCACGAGAGACTTGCAAAGCATATCGTATCTCCCGTAAGATTTACCGATGAGCTTGCATATCTTAACGACCGGGGCTATGATACATTTATCGAGCTGGGCCCCAATAAGGTGCTTACAGGTCTTGTTAAAAAGACTCTCAAGGGTGCGAATGCAGTCAATGTTGAGAACGCAAAGACTCTTGAAAAGCTTCTGGGAGAATAAGATATTTATTGCAGAAATTTATTGTAAAGGATAGATCATTATGAAACATTACGGACTTCTCGGTTTCCCTCTCAAGCACACAATGTCTCCCCCTATCCATGAGAGACTTTTTGCTCTGGAGGGTGTTTCCGACTACGATTACACACTGAAGGAATTCTCCGAGGAAGAGCTTCCCTCAAAGGCAGAGGAGCTTCTTGCTCTGGACGGCTTCAACATCACCATCCCCCACAAGGGCAATATCATAGATTACATCGATGAGCTGGGTGATTCCGCAAAGCGTTACAACTCCGTAAACTGCGTTGTGAACAAGGACGGAAGACACATAGGCTACAATACCGACTGCGACGGCTTTCTCCGTTCTCTTGAAGCGGCAGGGGGAAGCCTCGGCGGCAGGGTGCTCCAGTGCGGATGCGGCGGCGTAGGACGTATGATGGCTATCGAAGCAGTGCGTCACGGTGCAGCCCTGACCGTTTCACTGCTTCCGGGCTTTGAGAATACGGTTGACCCCGTAAGAGAATTTGCTGCAGCAAACGGAATTGAAGCAAAGATCACGGTAGTTCACCCCGATGAGATAACAGGCAGCTTCGATACACTTGTAAATGCATCCCCTGTGGGAATGTTCCCAAAGACCGACGCTTGTCCCGTTACAGAGGATATCATTAAAAACTGCGGCTTTGTGTTTGACGTTATCTACAACCCCGAACGGACAAAGCTCATGCAGACTGCCGACAAGCTTGGCATCAAGGCTGTGGGCGGTATGGCTATGCTGGTATGGCAGGCAGTTGTTGCTCATGAGATATGGAGCGGTGCTAAGTATTCCGATGAGGATATCAGCGTTCTGATAGCCGATATGCATAAGCTCATGGCAGAAAAGGAATAGTTCCTTAGGCTGCAAGAAATGCTTATATATATAGTATAACCGAATTATAGCGAAAAAACGGCATATATGATGAAAAATATGCATAAATATGCTGTTTTATACTATATATAGTATCGAGAAAAACAGAAGGGAGGTGCCTGTATGGCTCAGAATACGGAGACGGTCAATGAGCGAGTTTTCCTCAAAGGCGGGACATTGCTGTCACCCTTGCCCGCTGCACTTGTGTCCTGCGGGTCCTGTGAAGAGGGCGGGATACAGAATGTTCTCACTGTTGCCTGGACAGGCATACTCAATACCCGTCCTCCCGTTGTGTATATCTCCCTGCGTCCCGAACGGTATTCCTACGGCATTATCAGGGAACGGGGGGAGTTTGTCATCAACCTGACAACATCTGCCATGGTCAGGGCTGTGGATTTCTGCGGTGTGCGGAGCGGGCGTGAGCTTGACAAGCTGAAAAAATGCAGTCTGCATACGGTGAAAGCTCATGAGCTTGACTGCCCCGTTGTTGCCGAAAGTCCCCTTGCCATTGAATGCAGGGTGAGGGAGATAAAGGAGCTTGGCAGCCACCATATGTTCATAGCGGATGTTGCGGGCGTAACTGTGGATAGCAGGTATGTGGACAGCAAGGGCAAGATCAATCTCCAGCAGGCGGGGCTTATGGCATATTCTCACGGAGAATATTTTTCTCTTGGACGAAAGCTTGGCAGCTTCGGCTATTCCGTTGCAAAGAAGTCCGCTAAGGCTAAAAAATCGGAAAGACAGAGAGCGGGGAAGAAGCATGGATAGGATCCTTGAAGGCATTGTTGATTCCCATGCACATTATGATGACAGGGCGTTTGACAGCGACAGGGATATTCTTATAGATGATCTTCGTGAGCTGGGCATTCGTCATATAGTGAACATTGGCTGTTCCGTCAGATCGACCATAGCATCCTCGGAGCTTGCGGATAGGTATGGATTTATCAGCTTTGCGGCGGGCATCCATCCCGACGCTGCGGGAGATGTGTCCGACGGGGGCACTATGGATGAGCGTGTGAGGGCGGTGGCTGCCGCTGCGGAGCATCCCAAGTGCGTTGCCATAGGGGAGATAGGCGTTGATTATCATTATGATGACGGCTATCCTCCGGAGGTGCAGAGGGAGATGTTTGAACGTCAGCTGCAGCTTGCACATGAGCTTCATAAGCCCGTTGTGATACACACCCGTGACGCATGGGAGGACACTATGGCCCTGCTGCGTAAATATCGTCCCCGGGGAGTAGTCCACTGCTTTTCCGGTTCTGCGGAGCTTGCAAGAGAGATCGTGTCTCTTGGGATGTACGTGGGCTTTACGGGAGTAGTGACCTTTAAAAATGCCAAAAAAGCAGTAAAAGCGGCGGCGGAGGTCCCTGCTCACAGGCTGCTTATCGAAACGGATTGCCCCTATATGGCTCCCGAGCCGAACAGGGGACAGCGTAATTTCAGCGGCAATCTAATATATACGGCGGCGGCTCTTGCGGATATCAAGGGTATGACCGGAGCAGAGCTGATACGTGTCACGGCGGATAATGCCTGTGAGCTGTTCGGAATAAAGTAAAGGAGGAACAGGAATGATGATAGGATTTCATATACCCGATTTCTGGTGCAATGGGGGACTGAATTATACATTCATCCTTGTGAAGAAGGAGAATCCCGAGTTTTTCAGGGACGGAGTGGAAATAGCGTCGGTGTTCGGAAGCTTCCCCCTTATCTGGAACGGCGGAAGAATGACCCTTGGAGAGGCTTCGGACAAGCAGATCATATCCACCATAGAGGATTTCAATGAGATCGGAGTACCCCTCAGATTTACATTTACCAATCCCATGATAACCGAGAAGCATCTTGACGATCCCCGCTGTAATTTTGTGCTGAAGGCCGCGGATAACGGAATGAACGAGGTCATAGTGAATTCACCCATTCTTGAGGAATATATCCGTGCAAATTATCCCGGGTACAAGCTCACGTCATCCACCTGCAAATGCATAAAGGATGAGGGAGAGCTGCAGAAGGAGTTTGCCAAGGATTACAGCCTTGTTGTGCTGGATTACGGTCTGAATCACGATATGGAGCTGCTTTCAAGGCTTACTCCCGAGCAGAGAAGACGTTCCGAGCTGCTTATAAATGCAGTCTGCAGGGATAACTGCCCCAGGAGAAAGGAGCATTATGCATATGTAGGCAGGATGCAGTTAGAGGGACAGGAGATAGGGCGTCTCTACAATTTTGACAAGGAGACCATGGAAATGATGGGCATCGTGGAATGGGAGTGCGATCATATGTCCAGAGACCTTTACAGGGATAAGCCCGGAGCGAGCAACATATCCCCCTCCGACGTGTACCGGGTATATGCACCCATGGGCTTCGGGAACTTCAAGATAGAAGGACGGGGAGCAAATATCGTGGATCTGTGCGAGCAATATCTGAACTATATGGTAAAGGATGAGTTCAGAGACAGAGCAAGATACATGATAATGAAAAAAACAATGGAATTCAAGGGGTTCTGATGATAGGATCCCCGGTGTCGGAGCAGAAATCAAAGAATTTTGTAAAATGTGCTGTGCAAATGCTTAGAAATTTACCCATATTTGTGCAAAAAGAGAATTGCAAATATGTTTAGGATGGTGTATAGTATATGCATGACCCGATGAAACACATTTAAGGGATATTCTCGGATGTGCAAAATTGGTCAAAGAATATATCACTTTGGTGAAAAAGTATGCATAAGGGATAAAACAAGTATGATAAATTTGTGAAACTTGTGCATTGACACTTTTAAGCTTAAGTGGTACAATTAAGTCGTGATACAGGTGAGCAGAAGCACGTGTATCCATCAATTATTGATTTCCATACAAATTTGGAAATAAATAAAGAAAACCAAAACAAAACAAGGAGGAATTTTTCATGAACATGAAAAAGTCAATCGCTGGCGTAATGGCTGGCGCAATGGCAGTTTCTGCAATGGCTGCTACAGTATCCGCTCAGGATCAGATCGCTCTCACATATGACCTCAGCAAGTACGTAAAGGCTGTATCTGCTGCTAAGGCAACAGTTACAGAGACATACGCTAACGACGTATTCACAGTATCCGATGCAGTTGGTGACGAGCTCAACGCTAACGGTGTTTCCTTCCTCGAGGTTGGTATCATCAACACATTTGTACAGGGCGATGCTTACGCTACAATCGATCCTGCACAGATGATCGCTGTTGAATTCACAGCTACAACACGTAAGGAAGTTAACGATCCTAAGAAGATCATCGCTACAGGTACTGATACACTCACAACAACAATCAAGTTCACAGGCGATAAGAGCGCTACAGATGGTTCTCACTACCACGACATGCTCAACAAGGACTGGAACCCCACAACAATCTTCAACCTTCCCCTTACAACAAATAAGGATGAGACAGACATGTTCAACATGGCTGCTTACAAGGATGTTGATCTCGGTTACACAGTAAACGCTAACGGCAAGGCTGTTGAGGATAACGACTACTCCTTCTCCGCTGCTGTTATCAAGATGACATACAAGCTCGATGGTGAGTACCTTGCTACACCTGTAACTGATCACCTCGGAGCTCTCGAGATCCTCCACGGTTCTCAGGACTTCTACGCTCTCACAGACTCTGATATCTTCATCGGCGAGGGTATCGGCAAGCCTGCTATCGAGAGACCCGGTGACACATACATGTTCAACTGGACAACATACACAATGGGTACACACTACATCGTTGGTACACCTGTATATGCTGTAACAAACTTCACTCCTTCTGAGTACGAGGAGCAGGAGTTCCCCTTCAAGACAATGCTCAAGCCTGAGTATGACACAGCTGAGGACACAGTAACTCCTAACGATGTTGTAGCTGCTCTCACAGCTCGTAAGGCTGGCGACAACTACTACACAAAGCCTATCGCTGTAATCAACGATGCTATCGCTAACCACGAGAACGTTGTATTCACATTCACATCTTTCGATGGCTATGTAGCTACTAAGGAAACAGTTCTTTACTCTACATGGGCAACAGCTGGTCGTGCATACGGTTGGCAGGTTAACAAGTATGACTGGTACAATCCTTACTTCGGTCAGCACCTCTACACAAATATCGATCCTTCTTACAGCCTCTTCGGCACAGATGATTACGATATGTATGGTTCCTACAGCATAGCTTGGGGCATCAACCTCTTCACAGGTGCTGTTGTAATCAACAACGCTCTCACAATGCAGCTCAGCGATACAGATAAGTTCGACTGGGGCAACAACACACTTTCCTTCGATTGGAACTCCATCACAGCTGAAGGCAAGATCACAGATGCTAAGACACTTATGACATCTATGCTCATGTACACACCTGTTGATTGGTACTGGAAGACTCTCTCCGTAGTAGTTGGCGATGAGGAAGGCGACGATGTTTCCTCTACAGCTGGTGAAGACGGCAACGGCACAGAGATCGATGACGAAGACGTTGTTATCACTGTAGATGATGAAGATGAAGAGCCTGTTGTTGTAGAAGAGCCCGCTGAGGAGCCCGCTAAGGAAATCCCCACATCTCCTGCAACAGGTAACTCTCCTGTAGCTCTCGCAGTTATCCCTGTAGCTCTCGCAGCTGCTGCAGTTGTAGCTAAGAAGAGAGGCTAATCTCTGACGAGATCAAGCAAATCTTAGTTATTAAATAACTGAATTTCGGTACCGCTCGGATAATATCCGGGCGGTACTTTTTTGCGTTTAAGGCTATGTTTCCGATTCACGGCTATCACATAAAATAATGATAATCAGAAAATAATACGAACTGTATAAATAAATTATACAATTACTTAATCGTTTAATTGTAAATTTTGCACAAATATAGGCTAACAAAATATACACAAAATAATCTGTCCTTACTTGACAAGTGTTATGCAAATTGATATAATAGTAACACGGGTCAATAGTTTTTCTCCAATCTCACTGCGAATTTTTGTTTACTTACCATAAAATTAACACAATTATATGGATGAATTGCATTAAGAAGCATTGAAATATCTGTAATTTTTCACTATAAATACCTTCTTGTTCAGGGCTTATGAGAAAAATTGCTTTCATTGCTTTGCTATGGAAAATAACTCGTCTGTGAATACGGAATATTTGCGATTGTCTCATCTATTTTTCTACGAAAGGTGGTCTGTCTTTTGTCAAGGAAAACAAGTCTTAAAAGACTCCTGTCCGCAGTTATGGCTTTGCTTATCTGTGCAACTTGTGCTTCTTTCCCTGCAGCTGCCGATGAACAGCCTGCAGAGGAGGTCCAGGAAGCTGCCGTCGAATCAGAATCGGTCGGATATGTCAAGGCTAAGACATACAGCGATTATTATGACGAAATTGCGGATGTGGATCGTCCTCGCTTAGAAGACGATGTTTATTTAACTTACGACTCTGCTGATAGTGGTGCCGTTGTGACAACGGGCGAGTGTGCAGGTCAGGATGATGTTGTGATCTGGTCCAATCAGGATGGTCAGGTCAACTTCACGGTGGATGTACCCAAATCTGGTGCATATAACTTTGAGGTGTGCTACTATCCGCTCAGTTCCAAGGATGAAAATGTCAAGGATATCAATGTTGACGGCAGTGCAACTACTATTGAGGTATCTGTTCTCGTGGACGGCGAGTCTCCCTATGACACCGCTACAAGAGTTGAGCTCCCCAGAATCTGGCACTCATCAGCCGAGATTTCCCGAAACGAAAGAGATAACGAAACACGTCCTCCTCAGGTCGAAGCTCCTATGTGGTGCACGACCTACATTAAAGACGGTGACGGACTTTTCAATGAGCCGCTTTATTTTAATCTTGAGGAAGGCAAGCATACTATAAGCTTAGCGTCCGAAAAAGCATGCGTCGGCATCAAGTATATCAAGCTTTGTCAGTACGAGCCTGCTCAGGCTTATACTAAGCCCTCCGATGCCGAGCTCCAGAAGAATTCCGGCGTTGAGCCTATAAAGCTTCAGGGTGAAACATTCACTTATTCTAACTCTCAGACAATATTCCCTACATATGACCGCGGTACTTATCTTACCGAAGATCAGCACGGCGATCTCTCTCATCCTGTTAAGCAGCGTTACAATACTGTTGGTCAGGATACATGGGATACTTCCGGTCAGACCATTACTTGGGAAATGAATGTCGAGGCTGACGGCTGGTACAAGGTCGGCATTAAGGCAAGACAGAACTCTATGAGAGGTCTCTATTCCAACAGACGTCTCTACATCGACGGTGAGGTTCCCTCCGAGCCCTTCGAGCAGATCAAGTTTGATTATAGTTCTGACTGGCAGATGGTTTCTCCTAAGGATTCTACCGGCGAGGATGCATACGTTTACCTCACAAAGGGCACTCATACCCTCTCTCTTGAGGCTATTCCCGGTGAGATCGGTGAATCTATGCGCCGTCTTGATGATATTGTTTACGAAACTAATCAGTATTACATGCAGATCCTTATGATCACAGGTCCTAACCCCGATAAGTACACGGACTACTATGTTCATAAGGAGATCCCTACACTTCTTGACGATTTCCAGAGACTCGCTGATATGCTTTATGCCGAGCAGGCACATATCGAGGAGCTTTCTAACCAGACAGGCTCTGAAGCTACTGCTCTTGCACGTCTGGCTGATGTTCTCGTTCGCTGCGTTGAGAAGCCTCACAAGATACCAACTTACATTTCCAACTCATCCATCAAGGATAATGTTGCTTCCGTTTCATCCTGGATGCGTCAGTACAGACAGCAGCCTCTCACAGTTGATTTCATTGAGCTGACTCCTGCTTATGACGCTAAGGGCAAGGAATCTCAGTTCTCAACCGTAAAGGAGAATTTCTTCAAGGCTTTCGCTTTCGGCTTCAAGGGATTCATCGGTTCCTTCTTTGAGGATTATACCGTTCTTTCCGATTCCAGCTCCGACTCTATCATCGTCTGGGTAGGTCTTGGACGTGACCAGACTAACGTTGTAAAGGACCTGGTTGATTCTCAGTTCTCACCATACCACAATGTTGACGTTTCCATTAACCTGGTTCAGGGCTCCGTAATGGAAGCCGTTCTGGCAGGCAAGGGTCCCGACGTCGCTATGTTCGTCGGCGGTGAGTATCCTATCAACCTCGCCATCAGAGGTCTTCTCACTCCCGTAAACGATATGCCCGGCTTCGATGAGGTCGCATCCCGTTTCCAGGAAGAGGCTCTTGTTCATTACACATTTGATGATAAGGTTTACGGTGTGCCTATCACAAGAACCTTCCCAATGATGTTCTACAGAAAGGACATGCTCGCGGAGATCGGAATAACAGAACCCCCTGAGACATGGGATGAGCTTATTGATATGCTTCCCGGTATTCAGCGTAAGTACATGCAGCCCGGTCTTATACTTCCCACTAACGTAAACGGCAATGCTGTTGCTCCCTCCACTGAGGTAGGTCACACATTTGCTCTTCTCATGCTCCAGTCGGGTACAAACTATTATAATGACGAGCAGACTGCTACGAACTTCGACTCCATCGAGGCTGTTGACGCTTTTGATACCTGGACAAGATTCTATACAACCTACAGCTTCGATCAGACCTACGATGCGTTCTCCCGTTTCAGAACAGGTGAGGCTCCCATCGTAATCCAGAATTACTGCGGATTCTACAACCAGCTTAATGTCGCAGCTCCCGAGATCAAGGGACTGTGGGATTTCTGTGAGGTTCCCGGAACACTCAGAGAAGACGGTACCGTTTCTCATGCTGCTAATTCCAGCGGCGGCGGTATCATTATCCTCAGGGACTGCAAGAATAAGGAAGGTGCATGGGAATTTGCTGACTGGTTCACTTCTACCGATACTATGGTTCAGTACGGTCAGAACGTTGAAGGTGTAATGGGTCCTCTCGGCCGCTTTGAGTGTGCTAACGTTGAGGCTCTCCAGAAGCTCAACTGGTCCAAGGCTGATCTTGCCAAGATCAACTCACAGATGAGTCAGCTTGAGGAAATCCCTATCACTCCTTCCTCTTACGTTGTAACACGTGAGATCATGAACGCATTCCGTGCCGTCGTTAACGACGCTGAAAATGCCCGTGAGACGCTTCGTTGGTATAATAAGGATATCAATGCCGAAATTACTCGTAAGCGTAAGAACCTGGGCCTTGACGATTAAAGAAGGAGGGGTTTTGCTTGGCTGAAAATGTTAAAAAGGAAATCTTGCTTCCTTCTGAGAGAAAGATGTCCCGTAAGGAGAAAAGAGATTACACTCTCCACGAGATGAAGCGTAATTATATGTGCTACATTATGCTGGCACCCTTTATGCTCCTGTTCCTCGTATTTACGGTTATCCCCGTTGTCATGTCACTGCCTATCGGCTTTACCGATTTCGATATGGCAAGCTTTCCTCGCTGGGTCGGCTTCCAGAATTTCTACACAATGTTCACTGAGGACGATATATTCATCCAGTCCATCAGAACAACACTTATCTTCGCTATCTTTACAGGACCTCTGAGCTACGCTCTCAGCTTCCTGCTCGCATGGCTCATCAATGAGCTTCATCCCACTCTCAAGACTCTGTTTACACTGGTATTCTACGCTCCTTCAATGGCGGGCAACATCTACTTCGTATGGCAGCTCATCTTCTCCGGTGACTCCTACGGTTATCTCAACGCCTTCCTTATGGAGCTGGGTATCACAACATCTGCTATTCAGTGGCTTACTGACGCAAACTATGTTCTTATCTGCGTTATCATAGTTCAGCTCTGGATATCAATGGGTGCAGGCTTCCTTGCACTCCGTGCAGGCTTCCAGGGTATCGACAAGTCAATGTATGAGGCAGGTGCCATCGAGGGTATCAAGAACCGCTGGCAGGAGCTTATCTACATCACTCTGCCCTCCATGGGTCCTCAGCTGATGTTCGCCGCTGTTATGCAGATCGTATCCTCCTTCACTGTTGATATCGTCGGCAGAACACTGGCAGGCTTCCCTTCCACAGACTACAAGGTACACACAATTATGACTCATGCCTTTGACTACGGCTGGGTACGTTACGAGATGGGCTACGCTTCGGCAGTATGCTTCGTCCTCTTTATTGCTATGCTGGTCTGCAACAAGGTCATTGGCAGACTGCTCGGCAAGTACTTAGACTGAGAGGGGTGAGCTAAAATGAAGAAAAAAGATCTAAAGCCGTCTGAGATCGCGGCTATGCAGGAGGCGGAAAATGCCGCTGCCCTGGAAGCCCTGAGAAAAAGACGTGAAAAAGAACACAAAAAAATGATGAGGTCCAAGGGCTCCAACAAGCGTGTTGGCAAGTCATGGAAAAACGATATCGGTATCTTCCTGGTACTGTTCTTTACAGGCCTTTTCATGATCTTCCCGATCTACCTTGCTATCGTAAACTCCATTAAGCCCATTCAGGAGGTATTCCTTATGCCTCCTAAGCTCTACGCTATGGACCCCACACTTGATAACTTCAAGGATCTGTTCAAGGTCGCTAATAATTCCTGGGTTCCTTTCTCAAGAAATATCTTCAACAGTATCTACGTAACAGTTGTTGCAACTATACTCCATGTTATCTTTGCATCTACAGCCGCTTTCGTACTTGCTAAGTGCAGATTCCCGGGAAATAATGTCCTTAATGAGATAGTAGTTATCTCGCTTCTGTTCAACAGCACAGTTACATACATCATGCAGTACATGGTTATGGCAAAGCTCGGAATGATCAATACATATTCCGCACTTATCCTTCCCATCATCGCTTCCTCAATGGGTCTTTACCTCATGCGTCAGAGCGTTTCCACCATCCCTGACGCTATGATCGAGGCTGCTAAGGTTGACGGTGCAGGTCTAATAAGGATCTGCTGGGGAATCGTAATGCCTAACAATAAGCCTGCACTAATGACAATTATCATCTTTGAATTCCAGGCTGCATGGAATGCAACGGGCGGTACTCTCGTTTACGATGAAGCACTTAAAACTATTCCCGTTGTTGTTCAGCAGATCGCTGCTGCAGGTCTTGCCCGTCAGGGTGCCATCGCAGCGTCCGCAGTAGTTCTTATGATACCTCCTCTTGCTGTATTTATCGCAGCTCAGAGAAATGTCATGGAAACCATGGCTCACGCAGGTATGAAGGACTAATGATAAGTTTATTTTCAAATTCTAAGAAAAGGGTGATGATATGTCAGGCTTAAAAAAGCTGATCACAGCTTCCTGTGCCACTATGGTGCTTGCAAGCTCGCTTGCCGTGAATGTATCCGCAAGCGAAAGCTACGACCCTTACAGCTACGATAAATGGGGCGACCCCGTTGCTTCTCAGGCAGGATATACCGCTGAAAGATTTGTTGACGGAACCACAATGGGCGAAGATGTCGGTGCTCTCAACGAACCCTCCGACATGTATCTTTCCTATGATAATCTGATTTACATAGCTGATAAGGGAAACAACAGAATAGTTGTTACCGATCTTGACTTCAACTGCGTCAAGATACTTACAGAATTCGACTACAATGGCGAAACACTTACGCTGAAGGCTCCCCAGGGCATTTTCGTTGATCAGTATACAGGCAATCTTTATATCTGTGATACGGAAAACAGCAGAGTAATAAAGTGTACGGACGACGGAAAGGTTGACCGTCTCTTTGAAAAGCCCGTTTCTGAGATCTATCCTCAGGACCTTACCTACAACCCCAACAAGGTTGCTGTAGATAAGGCAGGAAATGTATACGTAGTTGTAAAATCCGTTACAAAGGGTGCCGTTATGTATGACATCAACGGCGAATTCCTGGGCTTCTTCGGTGCAAACCGAGTTGAAGCTACTGCGGAGATCATCATGAATGCATTCTGGAACACGATCTCCACAGAAGAACAGAGAACTCTTTCCACAAAGACAACACCTATCGGCTTCTCTAACTTTGATATCGACGATCAGGGATTCATCTACACAGTTACTGAATCCAAGGATGTCGAGACAGATAAGGTAAAGAAGCTTAATCCTAAGGGAACTAACATCATCAGCTCAATCACAGGCGGTGACGTGAGATTCGGTGATAACCCTCCCACTTACTATTCTATCTACTCAACACAGTCCAGCCTTGTTGATATCGACATCGGACCCAACGGCGAGATGAATATCCTTGACTTTGCTCACGGACGTGTGTTCCAGTATGATAAGATGGCAAACCTTATGTTCGTTATCGGAGGAATCGGCGAGCAGCTGGGTACATTCCGAAATGCTACTGCCATTGAGACCTATGAGGACAAGATATTTGTTCTTGATTCCCGTAAGAACAGCGTTACGGTATTCAGGAGAACTGCATTCGGCGAGATCGTTACTAAAGCAACTAACCTTTACAATGCAGGCTATTATGACGAATCCTACGATCCCTGGCTCCAGGTAATCAAGTATGACGGTAACTACCGCCGTGCTTATATAGGAATCGGTAATGCTCTCCTTAACAACGGACAGTATAAGGACGCTATGAAATACTTCAAGATATCTATCAGCCGTGACCGCTACAACAAGGCGTTCGAGGGCTACAGAGGTCAGATACTTGAAAAGTGGTTCACTCCCGTTGTAACAGCTCTTATCGTAATTGCTATAGCGATCTGGATAATTAAACTGCTGGAAAAGAAGGATATTATAAGACTTCCATGGCATAGAAAGAGAGGTGCATAAGTTATGTTGGATCTATCCCCCGGTCAGTTTGTCAAGCATGTAATTATGCACCCGTTTGAGGGCTTTGAGGACCTCAGATGGAAAAAGGCGGGCTCTATGAAGATCGCCGTCGGAATCGTATGTCTTCTGTTTATCCAGCAGCTGGCGTACAACAGAATGTACGGTTTCCAGTACTATTCCTCCTACGATAAGATATTCAACATCGTTCCCTACATTTTCCGAAGTTTCGGATTGTTCCTGATGTTCGTCGTCGCCAACTGGGCTATGTGTACACTCTTCGACGGCGAAGGTTCAATGAAGAATATCTTCATAAACACTGCATATTCGCTGATACCTTATATCGGCGGCTACCTCATCGGCACGATTCTTTCACATTTCCTTATCAAGGACGAGTACATCTTCATCCAGACCTTTGAGGTCGTGGGAACCATATGGACGATAGTATTGTTCATATCGGGAATGAAGGCGGTACATCAGTTCTCATTCGTGAAAACTCTGCTGCTGATACTGCTCACAGTTTTGGCAATGGTTGCAATGCTCTTCCTGCTTGTACTCCTTCTCACACTGTTCCAGCAGGTAATTATCTTCTTCTTTACTATCTACACAGAGCTTTCATACAGACTGAGAGTTTAAATGACTTTAAGGAAAAGTGGTGAAAAAATAATGCATACAAAGCTTAAAAGATCCATTGCTTTTATGATGTGCCTGAGCATGGTGCTTTCAACGGGTGCTGTCAGCGTTTTCGGTGACGATGAAGCAGCTCCCGAGGAAACCTCCGCATCCGACGAAAATGAGGAAAAGGAAGAAAAGCAGCCCCGCACAGAGGAAGAAGCTATGGCTGAAATGACTGAGGTCGCTTCAAATGACAAGCTTGCGTTTTATGCCAATACCAAGGAGGGGCTTATGGCTCTCCAGGATAAGAATACAGGCGAGATATGGTGGTCAAACCCCGTTGACGCCGCTACTTCAAACGCAAAGGCCGCTCAGAAGAAGGAACTTCAGTCTACAATGACTCTTGTATATGCTGAACCTTCCAAGCGTTCAACTACTTCGGCAAACAGCAAGAACAAGGGTTCATCCAAGATGAAACAGCAGTCCAACGGCGTCAGCATCGAGTATAAGTTCAATGACCCCGATATTACCGTTCCCGTTACCATCACCCTTGAGGAAGATCACCTCAAGCTTTATGTGAACACAGCTGAGATCGTCGAGACTTATCCCTCAGCTACAAGCGGTATGATAACAACAGAGGTCGCTTTCATGACGACCTTCGGTGCCGGAAGAATGGATGAGGAAGGATACTTCGTTATCCCTGACGGAAGCGGTGCTGTTATCAACTTCAACAATCAGAAAACAGGCTACAGAACCTATTCAGCTAAGGTCTACGGCGACGATCTTACTCCCGTAAAGAACACAAAGCCCGTAGTTTCCAAAAACGTAAGCCTTCCTATGTACGGCATCGTAAAGGGAAACAGCGGTATGGTGGTCGTTGCGGACAAGGGTGACACAGCTGCGTCCATCAAGTCCTATGTAGCCGGTCAGAACAAGACAGACTATAACTCCACGTACTTCAGCTTTGAGCTGAGAACCAACGACGAATATCTCATGGGCGGCGACTCTAACCCCCTTAAGGTATTTGAAAAGCGCGGTATCCTCGTTCCCGAGATCGAGCTGAGATATTACCCCGTTTCAAGAGATGACGGCAAGGATGTGGATTACACAGACATTGCTGAAACATACAGAAACTACCTCATCAAGGAAAAGGGTGTAGTTGATAAGGAGATCAAAGAAAATGCTTCTCTTTACCTGGATGTTTTCGGAGGTACTCTCAAGCAGGAATCCATTCTCGGTATTCCCGTTACAGTAAAGCAGTCCGTAACCTCCTACAACCAGACCAAGAAAATGCTCACAGAGCTTACCGGTCTCGGCGTAGAGGATATGGTAGTTACCTATAATGCATGGTCAAATGAGGACATCGGTGAGAAGATCACAGATGACTTCTCCCCCTCAGGAACACTTGGCGGAAAGAAGGACCTTAACTCCCTCATGGAGTATGCTTCCCAGACAGGTATCAGCCTCTTCCCCTCAGTGGATAACCAGCAGTTCAAGACAGGCAACGGCTACTGGGATATGACTAACACATCCATCAGAGTTTCAAACGCTTACTCAAGGATCCTGATCTACGATCTTGCACACGGCGTTGAGAACCAGTATTATAAGCCGCTGGCACTCTTTACCCCCGCATCCTATGATAAGGCTTACAGCAAGCTCATCAAGAGCTATGCAAAGAAGGGCAACGGTAACATCGCCCTCGGCTCCCTTGCTAACAGCATCTACGGTGACTACGGCAAGAAGGCTGTTTCAAGAGAAATGGCTAAGGGATATGTTCAGGATATCTACAGCAATGCAAAATCTCAGGTGGGCACAGTCCTCGCTGACAATGCAAATGCCTACGTTATCCCTTATTCCGATTACATCTCCAACGTTCCTATCAGTTCCAGCAAGTTCGACCTCTTCGATTACGATATCCCGTTCTATCAGATGGTTATGCATGGCATCACTCCTATCGGCTCCACAGCACTAAATTCCGAGGCGGATATCGGTGAAGCTGTTCTCCTCTCCATCGCAGCCGGAACAAACCTCTCCTTCGATTTCGTTGGTACCGAGGCAAGTGAGCTCAAGGATACTAAGTTCGATAAGTATTACTACGGCTACTACAGATACTGGATGGACGATGCAGCAAACTTCTACAGGTTCTCAAAGGATATCCTTTCAGAGAATGCAGACGCTACCATCACAAAATATGAGATCGACGGCAGAAAGATCAGAACAGAATATTCCAACGGCAATGTAACTCTGGTTGATCTTGATAAGAAGACTGTCAGAGCAGGCAACACCACATATAAGCTTGCGGATTACGTAGGAAAGGAGGTAATCGGAGAATGAAAAAACTGAATCTTTCCTATGAAAAGAAGAAAGGACTTTACGGCTACGGCTTTATCGCCCTCTGGTTCATCGGTGCTCTGATGTTCTTCATCATCCCGGTGATCAAGTCCTTCTGGTACTCATTCAATGAGGTAAAGCCCGAGACCGGTTACCTTGTAGTCAACTGGCTTGGAATCACAAACTATAAGAACGCATTCATGCGTGACCCTAACTTCAGACAGTACCTTGTACAGGTTCTGGAGGAAACAGTTACACAGACACCTATCATCATCATTTTCTCCCTGTTCGTTGCTATCGTAATCAATCAGGAGTTCAAGGGAAGAACCTTCGCAAGAGCGGTATTCTTCCTCCCCGTTATCATTGCAACGGGTCCTGTATACGCTATCATCACAGGCGACCTCTCCACAGCAGGTACAAGCGACGCTGACCAGTTCTCCACAATGTTCTCTGCGGACATGGTTGATGAGCTGCTGGAATTTGTGGGTATCTACGGATTCAATGATACGCTGACGGAAACCCTTTCCGAAATGACCGCCGACATTCTGAACCTGGTTTGGAAGTGCGGTATCCAGATCATTATCTTCCTTTCAAGCCTGCAGGGTATCCCTACATCCGCTAAGGAAGCAGCTGCTATCGAGGGTGCTACATCATGGGAATTCTTCTGGAAGATCACTCTTCCCTACGTTTCTCCTATGATCCTCGTAAACCTCGTTTATACCATCATTGATAAGTTTACAGATCCTACAAACGTTGTCATGACACGAGTTCTTCAGGTTCAGGATGACTGGATGTACGGTTACTCCGCTGCGATGGCATGGAGCTACTTTGCAATCGTTCTTGCAATTGTGGGCATCATCTTCGCTGTCATGAACAAGATAGTTTACTACGACGATTGATTTAAGGATACACCTGATCTCAGAAAGGAATGGGCAAATTTATGGCTACAGCAACAAAAAACAACCCTCTTTCCGGTATCCTTAAAAAGATCACACCGGAAAAGAAACCCAAGGAAGTCAAGAGATCCCGTAAAGAGGAGAGAGAGATCTTCAAGAAGCGTCTTGCAAACCTCACTCCTGCCGAGCAGAAATATCTCAAGCGTAAAAGAGCATTTGAGACAGTATGGCCTATATGCCGTGCACTGCTTGTATTCGGTCTCTGCTTCGTAATCATCTATCCTCTCATGTACATGATCTCTGCTGCCTTCCGTACAAGAGCGGATATGAACGATCCTACTATCGTATGGATCCCTAAGCACCTTACAATGAGCAACATCAAGGATGCAATGAGAGCAATGAACTTCTGGCCTACACTGGGCAACACCCTGTTCATCAACATCGGATGCTCCATAATCCAGGTAGTTACATGTGCTGTCACAGGCTATGGCTTCGGACGATTCAACTTCAAGGGAAAGAATATTCTCTTCTTTGTGGTTATCCTCATGATCCTTATGCCTGCACAGATCATCCTTATTCCTCAGTATATGTTCTTCCGTTACTTCAACCTTTTCGGTATCTACTACCCCATCACAGGAACATATATCAATCTTATCAACAATCCTCTTACAATGTACATGCCGGCTCTTACGGCTAACGGCATCCGTGCAGGTCTGTTCATCTTCCTTTACAGACAGACCTTCCGCAGCCTCCCCAAGGAGCTTGAGGACGCAGCTTATCTTGACGGCTGCTCACCCCTGCGTACATTCGTACAGATCATGATCCCCAATGCAGGTTCGACCTTCCTTACAGTATTCCTGCTCTCCGTTGTATGGTACTGGAACGATTACTATGTAAGTACATCATTCTTTACCGACAACTCCACCATCGCTCTTCAGCTCAAGAACCTGGACGCTTCCCTTACACGTATCATCTTTGATAACGGCAACGTAAAGGTCAATGTCCGTGAGCTTATCGTATGGATGGAATCGGGATGTCTTATCGCTATCACACCTATCCTGATAATGTACATATTCCTTCAGAAGCATTTCACAGAGGGTATTGCACGTTCCGGTCTCACAGGTATGTAATAGCTGATCGCTAACAGAAAATGCACTCAGGCGAAACGGGAGCTTTTCCCGTTTCGCCATATGTGTATTATAAGACGTGCAGAGAATGGAAAGTGATAACAGCAGCTTCTGTTGTCAGTTTCGGTTGTCTGCATACAGATAATACAGTCGAAAGGAATAACCTATTATGATGAATGACCCTTCAACAGAGCTTTACTACACACGTCCCGCAGCAAACTGGGATGAAGCACTTCCTATGGGCAACGGACGCATTGGTGCTATGATATTCGGAGGCACAAATAACGAGCTTATCCAGCTGAATGAGGATTCTCTCTGGTCAGGCGGCTTCCGTGACAGGAATAATAAGAAAGCCTATCCCGATCTTGAAAAGATCAGAAGGCTTATCGACGAGGAGCGTCCCGCGGAAGCGGAAATGCTATGCCTTGATTCCTTTATCGGAACTAACGAAAACCAGCGTCATTACCAGCCTCTCGGAGATCTTCATATCTGGCAGAATGTAAAGGGTCACGATGAGGTCACAGGCTACAGACGTTATCTTCATCTTGACAATGCTCTGTCCGGAGCAGAATTTGTTTCCGATGGTGTGAGATTTACCCGTGAAATGTTTGTATCATATCCCGATCAGGTCATGGTAATACACATAAAAGCTGACAAAAAGGGAAGCATAAGCTTTACAGCCGCTATCGACGGCAGAGACGATAATTACGACAAAAATGAGGATTATGACGACAGCACCGTGCTTTTTACAGTTTCCGACGGCATCCCATATGCATGTGCACTGACTGTTGTATCTGTCGGCGGCAGCAGCGGGACCGATGCAAACCGTCTTGTCTGCGAGAATGCGGATGAAGCTATGATAATTGTTGCTGCACAGTCTGCATACAGAACAGGTGATTACGAGAATCTTGCTGTATCTCAGGCTAAGACAGCTGCAAGAAAATGCTATTCCGAGCTGTATAACAGGCACTTTGCCGATTACAGCAGCCTCTATTCCCGCTGCAGTATTGAGCTTTGCGACAACAGTGAGGGCATGAGCTCAAAGCCTACGGATGAACGTCTCGGGGCAGTAAAGGAGGGCGGAAGGGATAACCGCCTTGCAGAGCTGTATTTCAATTTCTCCCGCTATCTTATGATATCAGGCTCCCGTCAGGGCACACTTCCTCTGAATCTTCAGGGTATCTGGAACAAGGATATGTGGCCTGCATGGGGAGGAAAATACACTATCAACATCAACACGGAAATGAACTACTGGGGTGCAGAGATGCAGAATCTTTCCGAATGCTGCGAGCCCCTGTTCGAGCATATCGAGCGTATGCGTGAGCATGGCCGTGTGACTGCACGGAAAATGTACCGCTGCGGCGGTTCTGTATGCCATCATAACACGGATATCTGGGGAGATACCGCTCCTCAGGATAAGTGGCTCCCCGCAACCCTCTGGCCTATGGGACTTGCATGGCTCTGCACACACATCTGGGAGCACTACCTCTTTACCCGTGACAGGGACTTCCTTTCCGAAAAGTATGATACAATGAGAGAAGCCTGCGAATTCTTTGTGGATTTCCTTATTGATGACGGCAAGGGCAGACTTGTAACAAGCCCCTCCGTTTCCCCCGAAAATACCTATTTCACCGCTAAGGGTGAAAAGGGAACCCTCTGCAAGGGACCTTCAATGGACAGCCAGATACTTTATACGCTGTTCTCAGCTGTGATAGAATCCGCCGGCATACTTGACAGAGACGCTGATTTTGCAGCCAAGCTCCGTGATATAAGATCACGTCTCCCTGAGCCTCAGATAGGCAAGTACGGTCAGATCATGGAATGGGCGGAGGATTATGATGAGGTGGAGCCGGGACACAGACATATTTCACAGATGTTTGCTCTCTATCCCGCTGATATGATCTCTCCCGAAACTACTCCCGAGCTGTCCGCTGCAGCAAGAGCGACTATAGAACGGCGTCTTGCACACGGCGGCGGTCATACAGGCTGGTCAAGAGCATGGATAATCAATATGTGGGCAAGACTTCACGACGGTGAAAAGGTCCAGGAGAACATTGCCGCACTGCTGTCATATTCAACAAGCATCAATATGTTCGATATGCATCCTCCCTTCCAGATAGACGGAAATTTCGGCGGGGGAGCAGGTATCGGTGAAGCACTGCTGCAGAGCTGCTGCGGCGAGATAAAGCTTCTTCCTGCTTGTCCTCCTCAGTGGACTGACGGCTGCGTAAAGCATATGATAGCAAGAGGCGGCTTCGATGTCTCATTTGTATGGAAAAACGGTGCTGTATGCTCCGCAGAGATCAGGTCCCTTTCAGGCGGAGAGCTTCGTATAAGAGCAGATAAGCTTCAGGGCTATACATCGGAGAACGGAGTATATTCCATCCCCACGGAAAAGGGCAGGGTATACAGCTTTACATTCTGATAATGAAAGTGACCACAGATCGGAGGTTTTTTTATGAATGAGTTTTATTCCGATAAACGAGATGAGAAGGGCGAACGTGTTGCTACCGACCAGTCAGGTAAAGCTATGTCCGGAGACAGGGACAGGGATAAAAATTACGGTGCCTCAGGGGGAGCGTCGGCATACAGCACTGCTTCATCAAATGGAGCACAGCAGGCACAGCGTTACGGAGGCACGGAAACTGCATATGCGGATGACAGCAGAAGCGAAATAAAGCTTGTAGTCAATGACGGAAATCCTCCTGCCAATGCAGCATCAAGCAATTATTGCAGCAGCTGCGGAGCACCTCTCAAAACCGATCAGGTATACTGTACCAAGTGCGGAGCAAAACGCTCTGAAGACGCTTCGGGCAGCACCCCTCAGTATTCATCTATGTACAAAGGAACAGGAGCAGGCACATATCAGAATAATTACGCCCCCAATACCTACAGCGGCGGATATTCTCCCAACGTGGGCGGCATCACAGGAAACAAAAAGAACAAGTGGGTTGCATTCTTCCTTTGTATGTTCCTGGGGGCTATCGGTGCTCATAAATTCTATGAGGGAAAGGTGGGGCTTGGTATTCTTTACCTCTTTACAGGAGGACTTTTTACCATCGGCTGGATAATCGACCTGATAGTGCTGCTTCTTAAGCCTCCCTATTACGATCCGTGACAATATCACGGAGAAACAGTTATTCGTAATAATGTCCAAAGAGAATATAATAATATTTTATGTCGAAAAATTTGAAAAAACTATATACAAACCGATAAAAGTGTGTTATAATAAGCGTATAGCGTTTTTAAGTGTGCCTATTACAGGCATGTGACATTATAATTATTAAGGAGGAACCGGCATGGCAGGAAAGTATTTTATAACAGGCGGTGCCGCTAGCGGTAAATCTCGCTGGGCAATATCCTATTTCAAGAACTGCGGTGAGGTAGCTTACATTTGTACAGGCGATAAGCCTTCCGATGAGACAAGCAATCGTATGGAATACAGCAGCGAGCATGAGGGTGTTAACTGGACAATAAAATGCATGAAGCGTAACCTGGCATCAGCTGTTGAGGGCGGCTTCAGATTTTTTGTTCTGGACAACATCCCTGAGTTCGTTCAGAATATGATACTTACAATGTGTCATGATCCCGATCATATATCAGATGAACAGATACATGAGATACGCACAAAGGCTCTTGCAGAGATCAATTCTCTTTTTGAGGCTGTTGAGGGCGTAGGCGGTGACATTGTTGTTGTTTCTCTTGAAACAGGCTTTTCTCTTCGTTCACATCTGAGAGCGGAAAGAGCTTTCAGCGATATCCTCAGCACCGTAAACAGACGTGTTGCAAATATGTGCGATGAGGTCTATCTCTCGGTAAGCGGAATTCAGATGAAGATAAGATAAATTTTAAGGAATGGTATGGGATATGAGTATTACGGCATTTTCACAGTTTACCGAGCTGCATGTATCATTTATGCAGGAGATCGGCAATATGGGAACGGGAAATGCTGCAACTGCACTTGCCGATATGATAGGCACTGCAACCGATATTTCCGTACCCCTTGTAAGGCAGATAAAGCTTAGCGAAGCAGCTGCAATTGCTGACAGACTCAGCTCCGCAACGGTCTCCCGTCTTATAAAAATAGGGGGAGATATGGGCGGATGTCTGCTGATAATCATGCCCTTTGAATATGTTGAAAGCCTTGCGGGCAGCTTTTTCCCCGGGACATCGGTAAAGTCCAAGGGAGATATGAACGAGATGGTCACAAGCGTTGTGAATGAAACGGTCAATATCGTTTCTGCATCCTACGTGAACACCTTTGCGGAGATGACGGGATTATTCTTCGATATCTCAGTCCCCTTTGACCTTCCGGCACCCTCGGCGGAGATCATAGCGGCTCACCCCGCAGGTACAGATACAGTTTATTTTGTAAACACATCCATTGTAATAAGTTCAGCGGGAAAGCAGTGCAACCTTATGTATTTCCCAACACTTGATTCAATGGTCAAGTTTATGGGCACAATAGGAATAGAATGCTGATATACATGATTCAGGGAGCACATAGTATAGTGTGCTCCTTTTTATATAGGAGTGTGTTATTAAGTATGAAAATGCTTGCTATCGACGGAAACAGCATTATGAACCGTGCATTCTACGGCATAAAGATGCTTTCCAATAAAAAAGGCGTTTTTACAAACGCTCTCACAGGATTTATGAATATCTATCTCAAGGTCATCGGCGATATAAAGCCCGATGCATGTGCTGTGGCATTTGACCTGAAGGCTCCTACCTTCCGTCATGAGGCAAATGCGGCTTACAAGGCTAACCGCCATGGCATGCCCGATGAGCTTCGTATGCAGATGCCCCTTATCAAGCAGCTTCTTGAATCAATGGGCGTATCAGTCCTTGAATGTCAGGGGTATGAGGCAGATGATATCCTGGGCACACTTTCCCGTCTCTGCGGCGACAGTGACCGGTGCTATATCCTTACCGGGGACAGGGACAGTCTCCAGCTTATTACGGATAATGTCACAGTCCTGCTCCATACAACAAAGGAGCTTATCAGCTGCACGCCCGAAAAATTTGCTGAAATGTATGAGGGCCTTTCTCCCCGACAGATAATCGATCTTAAGGGTCTGATGGGGGACAGCTCGGATAATATCAGCGGTGTTAAGGGCATCGGAGAAAAAACTGCCATGTCCCTTATCAAGGAGCATCATTCCGTTGAGGAGCTGTATGAGGCCTTGGATTCGGGTACACTTTCCGCCACAAAGTCCGTTATCGCAAAGCTCGAAGCAGGACGGGACAGTGCTAAGGAAAGCAAATGGCTTGCAACAATAGTTTTTGATGCACCTATTGACCGCAGCAAGGAAAGCTATCTTTACAAGGAACGTGATGAAAAAGCAATATCCGCCCTCCTTACAGAGCTTGAAATGCTTAAGCTTCTGGAAAAGCTGAATATCAAGCCGGGTGCAAAAAGCTCAGCTATATCCCTGCCTGCAGGTGAAGCAGAGAAGGAGCAGGCAGCAGAGGAGCTTGATTACACCATATGCGGTGAGCTTACGGATATCACCATTCTGTCCCAAAGGATAGGATTTGTATACGACGCCGGCAGCGGAAAAATGTATATTTCCGACGGCACTAAGCTTTATTATACCGAAAGTGAAGAGGTGCAGCTGGATGTGCTTTCCTCGGACAGGGAAAAGCTTACATTCAGGGCAAAGCCTGCATATCGGTTCTGCCTTTCAAGGGGAAAGACACTGAAAAATGTAGCTTCCGATGCGGAGATAGCTGCTTATATGCTTGATGCTGCTGCAAGTGATTATGAAATATCAAGACTTTGCGGGGCATACGGCTGTCCCGATTACGATAAGCTTGGCGAATACAGCGGAGCGGCAGCTATAGCTCAGCTCTGTGACCGTCTGGATAAGCAGGTGGAGCATGACGGAATGAGCATGCTTTACAGGGATGTGGAGCTTCCTCTTACAGAGGTCCTTGCGGAAATGGAGCATTACGGAGTCAAGGCGGATACCGACGGTATCCGAGAATTCGGCAATATGCTCCTGGGAGATATCAAGGGTCTGGAGGAGCAGATATATTTTATGGCAGGAAAGGAGTTCAATATCCTGTCGCCCAAGCAGCTGGGAGCAGTTCTTTTCGAGGACTTAGGTCTTCCTGCAGGAAAAAAGACAAAAACAGGCTATTCCACTAATGCGGATGTGCTTGAATCCCTTATTGACAAGCATCCTATAGTGGAGCTGATAATCAGATACCGTCAGTATACGAAGCTGCAGTCTACCTATGTTGAGGGTCTGCTTAAAGCAGTATCCTCCGACGGACGTATTCACAGCGTATTCAAGCAGACCGAAACAAGAACGGGACGTATCTCATCCACCGAGCCTAACGTGCAGAATATTCCGGTACGGACAGAGCTTGGACGGAGCATGAGGAAATTTTTCATTTCCGAAGAGGGAAGCAAGCTTATTGATGCGGACTACAGCCAGATCGAGCTTCGCATCCTTGCCCATGTCAGCGGTGATACAAATATGCAGCAGGCATTCATTGGCGGAAGTGATATCCACACATCCACGGCGGCACAGGTTTTCGGAATGCCCGAGGATATGGTCACTTCCGAAATGAGACGTGCAGCAAAGGCAGTCAATTTCGGCATCGTATACGGTATCGGAGCATTCTCCCTGTCAAAGGATATAGATGTTTCCGTTGCACAGGCAGACAGATATATCAAGAGCTATCTTGCCAACTATCCCAAGGTAAGCGAATTCATGGAGAAGGCGGCTTCGGACGCAAAGGAAAAGGGTTATGCCGAGACAATGTTCGGCAGAAGAAGGTATATCCCCGAGCTTAAAGCCACCAATAAAAATATCCAGGCATTCGGCAGACGTGCCGCAATGAATGCACCCGTACAGGGTGCGGCAGCTGATATTATCAAGATCGCAATGGTAAAGGTATTCAGGCGATTAAAGGAAGAAAATCTTGATGCACGGCTTATCCTCCAGGTTCACGATGAGCTTATCATCGAAGCGGAGGAAAAGGACGCTGCAAGGGCAGCGGAGGTCCTGGGGGAGGAAATGAGAAATGCGGTGAAGATGGATGTTCCTCTCACAGCAGATGTGTGCATAGGCGGCAGCTGGTTTGAGTGTCATTGATATGAATGCGGCAGGCTGGCAGGCTGAGCCTGCACCCGCTCGTTTCGGTGCTTTTGTTTTGTTGTATAGTTTGTGGCTCGGTAACGGGGGAGTGCTGTTACCGGGTCACTTTTGTTTGTCCCAAATAGATTTGTATAAACTTGGCGATTATCATGCACCCAAGGGTGCGAGGGGTGGAACCTATATGAGAGAAGGAACTCAATAAATCCGGCAAAAATCGGCATTTCCTTCTCTCCTAACGGTTCCCCCCTCGCGCTCCCCCCCTTATACTAATCTTTAATCGTTCTATAGACAAAGGCGGCAGATATAACGCTGCCAATCTAGGAAAGCGACCGCAGGCGGGCTGTCGCCCGACAAGGGAGCTTGACGACGAGTGGCTGCTTTATAGCTGACGGATTTGTCTATAGGTTGGTTAAAGATTAGTATTATCCATTGCCGATTTTTCGTTTGTGGGAGAAAAGAAATTGCTTTTCTTTTCCTGCATAGGAATGAGTTTGTTTTATGCCGTAGCAAGCACATTATTTTAGTTTGTGGATAGTATTGTGTCAGACTACCGTGCCACAAACATATAATACAAAACAAAAGCACCGAAACGAGAGGGGCATGATAACCGTAAATATAAAACAGAAATCTGGGGGACAAACAAAAGTGACCCGGTAACAGCATTGTACCGTTACCGAGTCACCCTTTTTAGCATCAATCAAAAGTATGGAACGTCCGGGTGCAGGCTCAGCCTGCCGGAACGCCCGGGTGCAGGCTCTGCCTGCTACTTCTTTTCTTTGAGCAGATCTCTGATCTCTGTAAGCAGCAGCTCTTCCTTTGTAGGCTCCGGCTCTTTTTCAGGCTCCGGCTCAGGCTCTTCCTCTTTTTTCTTGCCGATCTCCATTGCTTTATTCACAGCCTTTACTATTGCAAAGAGAATGACAGCCATGATAAAGAAATTAAGAACGGCTGAGATAAAGGAACCGTAATCAAATGCTACTCCGTTTATGGTGAACTGTCCGCCTACAAGCACAAGATTGCCTGCCTCGTCTCTCTCGCAGCCGCCTGTGATAAGTGCGATAAGAGGATTGATAAAGCTGCTTGTAAGTGCTGATACGATATTCTGGAACGCAGCACCGATGATAACACCAACTGCAAGATTCATTACATTGCCCTTGGATATGAATTCCTTGAATTCCGCTATAAGACCTTTTTTTTCATTGTTAGCCATTATGTAACATTCCTTTCAAAAATATGTAAACTGAGACCGCCGCAGCTTATGCGGCAGTCCCATGTTCGCAAGAAAGATCAGCTGCTGCTCTTGCATACGAATGACAGGCAGTCTGTACATTCGGGTACTGTAGGGTTGCTCTCGTGAGTTCCTACCTTGATGGATTCAAGTGAGCAGTAGTGCTCGGATGCGAGATTATACTTGCAGCTTGTAACATCGCATTTGATAGAAGAATTCTTTGTCATGTTGGCATCCTCCGATAAAAGAATATTTATATCAACTCGAAATCTCTGCATTCATCAGAGTTTTTCGGGAACGATATTATTATGTGAGATTTGGAATGCACGATACATGGCAAAAATTACTGATTATTTCATTAATTTGACCATAACAGCCTTCTGTGCGTGGAGACGGTTCTCTGTCTCATCGAAGATCTCAGCTGCGTGTTCCTCAAATACCTTGGAGGTGATCTCCTCGTCACGGTGTGCAGGGAGACAGTGCTGAACGATGGCATCACGCTTTGCAGCTGCGATTATGCTGTCGTTTATTTGGAAGCCTGCAAATGCCTTGCGGCGTTCTTCCTTTTCGCCGTCCATGCCCATTGAGTACCATACGTCCGTAAAGATAACATCAGCGTCCTTGGCCGCATCAATGGGTGAATCGGTAAGTGTGAACCTGTCGCCGTACTCCTCGGCAAACCTGAGCACATCTGCATGGGGGCGATACTTTTCGGGGCAGGCAGCAGATACGTTCATGCCAACTGTAAGACCGCCTGTGATAAGGGAATTTGCCATGTTGTTTCCGTCACCGATGTAGCACATCTTCAGTCCGTCAAACTGTCCCTTGTATTCACGGATAGTCATAAGGTCGGCAAGCACCTGACAGGGATGGCTGTAATCAGTAAGTCCGTTGATTATAGGAATAGAACCGAAGGAAGCAAGGGTTTCAACCTCGGACTGTTCATATGTACGTATCATGATACCGTCAAGATAACGGGACATGACCCGTGCAGTATCCTCAACAGGCTCGCCTCTGCCTATCTGGAGATCGTCTGCCGAAAGGAAAAGTGCGTTTCCTCCAAGCTGATACATTCCTGTTTCAAAGGAAACACGGGTACGTGTAGAGGGCTTCTGGAAGATCATACCCAGGGTCTTTCCCTCAAGATGCTTGTGGGGAATGTGGTGTTTCAGCTCGTATTTGAGCTGGTCTGCCAGATTAAGTATATCAATGATCTCGTCTTTTGTAAGATCGGACATTTTTAGTAAATGTTTCACTTTAGTTTCCTCCTTATGCAAGAAGCTCCGCTAAAACAGCAATACCCTTGTCGATCTCCTCGTATGTAATTGTAAGAGGGGGAAGCAGACGGAGCTTTGTCTTAGCTGTAAGCAGGAGCAGACCATGCTCAACCGCTTTTGCACATATCTCAGCCGCATTTTTTGTTTTCAGGCGGATGCCTATCATCATGCCGATTCCGTCAACTCCATCAACCTCGGGTATCTCACTGAGCTTTGTGCGGATATATTCAGCCTTCTTTGCCACATCATCAAGGAAGCCTTCGGAGCAAACCCTGTCAAGAACAGCGTTTCCGCCTGCACAGGCAATGGGATTTCCGCCGAATGTGGAACCGTGGGTGCCCTTTACAAGAACCTTGCTGCACTTTTCCGATGCAAGACAAGCACCCATGGGAACGCCTCCTGCAATACCCTTTGCAAGTGTTGTGATATCGGGCTTTACGCCGTAATGATCAGCTGCAAGGAGCTTGCCTGTACGTCCCACGCCTGTCTGTACCTCATCGGCAACGGTAAGGATATCCCTCTCGGCACAGAGAGCAAATATCTCATTAACGAATTCCCGGGTGAGAGGAGTCACGCCGCCCTCCCCCTGAATGAATTCAAACATAACAGCACATACTGTTTTGTCGTTCAGTATCTTCTCCCTGAGATCGTCAATGTTGTTTGCCTCAACGTTTACGAAGCCCTCAACAAAGGGGAAGAAATAGTTGTGGAAAACATCCTGTCCTGTAGCGGAGAGAGTAGCCATTGTTCTTCCGTGGAAGGAGTTTACCAGAGTGATTATTGTGTGGCGGCCCTTGCCGTACTTGTCAAAGGAGTATTTCCTTGCAAGCTTGATGGCACATTCGTTTGCTTCCGCACCTGAGTTACCGAAAAATACGCTGCTGTAGCCTGTTTCACGGCAGAGACGTTCTGCAAAATCAGCCTGTACCTTTGTGTAATAGTAGTTGGAGGTGTGCTGAATGGAGCGTACCTGAGCACATACCGCATCAGCCCACTTGTCATCGCAGTAGCCAAGGGAGTTTGTTCCGATGCCGCTGCCGAAATCTATGTACTCCTTACCGTCCTCGTCAACGGCTGTTTCCCCCTGTCCCTTTTCAAGGACAACGGG
Source organism: Huintestinicola sp. (assembly GCA_051882495.1). Classification (GTDB taxonomy): domain Bacteria; phylum Bacillota; class Clostridia; order Oscillospirales; family Ruminococcaceae; genus Huintestinicola. The sequence continues at coordinate 30,626 of JBJERX010000045.1, forward strand.
GAGCCTGCCGTAGGTGGACATTACGTGTTCATTGAATTTTTCTATAGTCTGTGACATTTATATCATTCCTTTCCAACCTGGAATATCAGATAAACTGTGTTCCTATGCCTTCGCTTGACAGAAGCTCTACCAGAATGGAGTGAGGAACTCTTCCGTCAATGATGCAGGTCTTATGTACACCTCTGCGGACAGCCTCAACGCAGCAGTCGATCTTTGGTATCATGCCGCCGCTGATAATGCCCTGTCTCTTCATAAAGGGCACCTCGCTGACCTGAACCGAGGGAATAAGTGTGTTTGTGTCGTCCTTATCCTTGAGGAGACCAACAATGTCTGTCATAAGGATAAGATTTTCCGCTTTAAGCTCTGCGGCAATTCTGGCAGCAGCTGTATCGGCATTGATATTGTAGGTCTGACCCTGTTTATCGCAGGCAACCGTAGAGATAACGGGTATGTAGCCCTTTTCCAGAGCGTCAAGGATAGGCGTGGTATTTACCGTGTCGATCTCGCCAACGTAGCCCAGGTCAACATCACCTTCAAGCCTGTGGCAGAGAAGCATCTGACCGTCTATGCCGCACATTCCCAGAGCCTTGCCCCCGTGCTGTGTAAGATGAGAGACAAGCTCTTTGTTCACCTTTCCTGCAAGCACCATCTTTACAATATCAACAGTAGCCTCATCGGTGTATCTGAGACCGTTGATGAACTTGCTTTCTATACCCACTCTTTTGAGCATATCATTGATCTCGGGACCACCGCCGTGAACGAGAACTGTCTTTATCCCAACCAGATTGAGGAGGACGATGTCGCTCATTACCGCATTTTTAAGCTCCTCGTTGGTCATGGCATTGCCGCCGTATTTGATAACAACTATCTTATTGCTGTACTTCTGAATGTACGGCAGAGCTTCGATAAGGACTCTTGACCGCACATCGCTGGATATATTGTTTTCGTTACCCATTATACTGATTCCTTTCTGTATTAGCATCAGGAACGGTAATCCGCATTTATCTTAACATAATCATATGTAAGATCGCAGCCCCATGCAGTGGCTTCCTCGGTGCCCTCATGCATATCCGCAAGAACCGTTACTTCATCGCATTTCATGATCTCAACAGCCTTTTCTTCGTCAAAAGCAACGGGTGTGCCCTTGTCAAATACCTTAAGCTTTCCTGCCTTGCTTACAAAGAAAAGCTCCACATCCTCCTGGTCAAACTCCGCTCCGGAGTAGCCCATTGCACAGAGGAACCGTCCGAAATTGGCATCGCAGCCGTATATTGCTGCCTTTGAAAGATTCGAGCCTACGATCGCCCTTGAAAGAGTCCTTGCGTCTTCCTTGCTCTTAGCGTTGATGACCTGTGCCTCAAAAAGCTTGGTAGCACCCTCGCCGTCTCCAGCCATTTTCCTTGCAAGGTAACGGCATACAAAGAACAGAGCCTCCTTAAAGGTGTTGTAGTCCTCATTCTTTTCGGTTATTGCTTCATTTCCCGCAAGTCCGCTTGCCATAATTACTACGGTATCGTTTGTGGATGTGTCTCCGTCAACGGTTATCATATTGAATGTATCCTTTACAACATCGCTGAGAGCCTCCCGGAGAAGCTGCTTTTCGATGCTGATATCTGTAGTAAGGAAGCCAAGCATTGTGCACATGTTGGGGTGTATCATTCCCGAGCCCTTACACATTCCCCCCAGAGTAACTGTCTTTGAGCCTATACGGAAATCAACAGCTATCTCCTTGTTTATTGTGTCTGTTGTCATTATTGCCTTGGAAGCGGCTGTTCCCGCAGCCTGAGAACGCTCCAGCTTACCGCACATATCGCTGACGCCCTTGACCATTTTTTCAACGGGGAGCTGCATTCCGATTACGCCTGTTGATGCAACTAAAACACTGTCATAGGGGATGCCCAGACTCTTCTCGGCAGCCTTTGCTGTTGCTTCGCAGGCGTCAAAGCCCTCCTTGCCTGTGCAGGCGTTTGCTATGCCTGAGTTTACGATAACAGCCTGAACAGGCTTGTTACCGTGAACTATTTTCATGTCCCACTGAACGCAGGCAGCCTTAACGATATTGGCAGTAAAGGTTCCCGCAGAAACACAGGGAACGTCGGCATATACCATAGCCATATCTGTGCGGTCCTTGTACTTGATACCTGCTTCACAGCAGGCAGCCTTGAAACCCTGAGCGGCACATACGCCGCCGTCAATTATTTTGAATCCCATTTTATATTACCCTCTTATAATAATTATTCCAGACCTGTACCTTCATCAATGCCCATCATGATATTCATGCACTGAACAGCGGCACCCGAAGCACCCTTGCCCAGATTATCAAGACGTGAGCATACAAGTATGTGGTCATCGTTTCCGTAAACGAAAAGCTGCATATTGTTTGTGTCCGCAAGAGTATTGGCAAACAGTGCCTTTTCCTCCTCCATGCCCTCTGCACCCAAAGGCATCACCTTTACAAAATGCTCTCCCTCGTAATGTGCGGAAAGCATTTCCCATACGTCTCCGGCAGTTACCTTTTTAGCCATTGCTCTCAGGTGGAAGGGAACGGAAACTATCATTCCGTTGTAGTAGTCGTCAACTATAGGGTTGAAGATCGGGGGATAGGAAAGTCCCGAAACATACATCATTTCCTTGATGTGCTTGTGAGTTTTTCCCATAGAGTAAAGGCGGGGAGAATCCAGCCGGGAGGGTCTGCCCTCAGCCTCGTACTCGGCTATCATCTTCTTTCCGCCGCCGCTGTAGCCCGAAAGTGCGTGGCATACAACGGGATAATATGGAGCAATAAAGCCCGATCTTACCATAGGATAAAGGATAGAGTTGAATCCGCTTGCATAGCAGCCGGGAACGGCAGTTCTTTTTGATGACGCAACAGCAGCACGCTGCTCCTTTGAAAGCTCGGGGAAGCCGTATACCCATCCCGGGTCGGTTCTGTGAGCGGTGGAGGCGTCAAGTATTTTGGTGTGATCGTTGTCAGGGGCGATAAGGCTTACAGCCTCAACAGCAGCTGCATCGGGGAGACAAAGGAAGGTGTAATCCGATGCGTTGATATACTTTTTCCTCTCCTCGGGATCCTTACGCTTTTCCTCGGAGATAGTCATTATTTCTATGTCGCTGCGGGAGGAAAGACGTTCAACTATCCTGAGACCGGTTGTGCCTTCCTTGCCGTCAATAAAAACCTTGTATGACATTTTATTATGATTCCTTTCAGAAGTTGTAATACTAATAACCATTTGTTCTATGGATAAAGACGGTGGATAGAATATGCCCAATCAAGGGAGTTTGACGCAGAGTGGGCGTATTATAGCCGCCGTATTTTATCCAAAGGTTAAATGGTTATTAGTATATTTTCTCAGCTCTGCTTTAAGTACCTCAACCTGACGTGCAACAGCCTCGGGAGCGGGGCCGCCGTCAACATTTCTCTGCATTACGCAGGTCTCAAGGTTGATAGCCTTGTAAACGTCCTCGTCGAACACATCGGAAAGCTTCCTGTATTCCTTCATGTCAAGCTCTTCAAGAGTTGTGTTCAGCTCTGTGCATCTTGCCACCAGTCTGCCTGTTATCTTGTAAGCGTCTCTGAATGGCATACCCTTTTTAACGAGATAATCCGCACAGTCTGTTGCGTTGATAAAGCCCTTTGCAGCAGCGTTTCTCATGTTTTCCTTAAGAACAGTCATTGTTCTGAACATGGGGATGAATGTGGAAAGACAAAGCTTAACAGTGTCAACGGCATCAAAAATAGCTTCCTTGTCCTCCTGCATATCCTTGTTGTATGCAAGGGGAAGCCCCTTCATCATTGTGAGCAGGGTCATGAGATCGCCGTAAACACGTCCTGTCTTGCCTCTGATAAGCTCAGTGATATCGGGATTCTTCTTCTGAGGCATGATAGAGGAGCCTGTTGAATATGCGTCATCCAGCTCGATGAACTTGAACTCCCAGCTGCACCACATGATGATCTCCTCGGAGAATCTTGAAAGATGCATCATAAGTATGGATATGGCACTTGCAAGCTCGATGCAGGAATCTCTGTCCGATACGCCGTCAAGGCTGTTGTATGTGATATCCTCGAAGCCAAGGAGCTTTGCTGTAAGCTTTCTGTCCAGGGGATATGTAGTTCCTGCCAGAGCACAGCTTCCCAAAGGCATTCTGTCCATTCTCTTTCTGCAGTCGGCAAGTCTGCCCAGGTCACGGGTAAGCATCTGAGCGTAAGCCATGATGTGATGTGCAAAGGTCACGGGCTGTGCTCTCTGGAGATGTGTATATCCGGGCATTACTGTGTCATAATGCTCCTGAGCGGTTTCTATCAGTGTTTCGATAAGCTCGTAAGTGAGCTTTGATATTTCCGTGCATTCGTCCTTGAGATAAAGCTTGATATCAAGAGCCACCTGATCGTTGCGGCTTCTTGCGGTGTGAAGTCTCTTTCCTGTAGCTCCCAGACGGTCTGTGAGCACCTGCTCCACGAACATGTGGATATCCTCAGCCTCGGGGTCGAATTCAAGAGCACCGCTGTCAATATCTGCCAGGATGCCTTTAAGTCCTTCGATTATCTTTTCACTTTCGCTTTTCTCGATTATCCCCTGTTCGCCCAGCATCTCGGCGTGAGCCATAGAACCCTGTATATCGTGTCTGTACATTCTTGAATCGAATGAGATAGATGAATTGAAGTCATTTACCTTGGAATCAACGTCCTTGGAGGAACGTCCTGCCCACATTTTAGCCATTGTAGTTATCATCCTTTCTTTATCACTCTGCAGCGGGTGTTGTTGCTGTTGCAGCGTATTCGGCAGCAAACTTGTTCTGTTCTTCGGCAAGAGCCGCATCGTTATATGACAGGGAGTATTTCAGAGTGTCCTCCATAGAAATACGGGAATATCTTTGTTCACCGTTGTCATTTGTCATTATCATGGTATCACCCTGAACATCTATAAGGCATCTTGCACCGCCCATGACAAAGTAATTATCCTTGATCTCATAAATTGAGCCGTCATCGGTAACGTCACCGGTTCCGTATACGTAATGGAGGAAAAGCTTGTTATCGGATGTGAACTCATAGAATTTGAGGCATGCCATACCTACGTTTTCATTCATAAAGTATTCGGGACCGCCCTCCAGCATCCATATTCCCACCAGAGAGGGCTGGATATATGAGTAATCGGTTTTATTGTTATTGCAGCCGGAGAACAGTACAGCTGTGCAGATAATAACAGCTGAGATCAATGCTGCAAAGAGTTTTCTTGATAAATTTTTCATATTATTGTTTCCTTTTTTATTATTTTTTGACTCTGCTTGTGCAGAATAACTATACTTGTATTATGTTCATTTATTGGATATAAATACGTCTGCCCGAAACACATGATTTCGGGCACGGCGTTTTGATGTTATGAGAATGACAGATCGGTATTACTTGTTGTTTCTCTTCTGATCGAGCTTTGCCTTTACGTGAGTGGGAAGACCGAAGATGTTGATGAATCCGCCTGCATCAGACTGATCGTAAACATCATCCTCATCGAATGTAGCAACTTCCTCATCATAGAGAGTGTAGGGAGATGTAACGCCTGCATTTGTAATGTTGCCCTTGTAGAGCTTAAGCTTTACATCGCCTGTAACAGTCTTCTGAGTATCTGTTACAAAAGCGGAAAGAGCTTCACGGAGAGGTGTGAACCACTGACCGTTGTATACCAGATCAGCAAACTTGATGCCGAGATAGGACTTCATTCTTGTTGTTTCCTTGTCAAGGCAGATGGTTTCCAGTGTGTCATGAGCCTTGTAGAGGATAGTTCCGCCGGGTGTTTCGTATACACCTCTGGACTTCATGCCAACGAGACGGTTTTCAACCAGATCCATAAGACCGATGCCGTTTTCGCCGCCCAGCTTGTTGAGGTAGGAAACCAGCTCAACACCGTTCATTGTCTTGCCGTCAACAGCGGTAGGGATACCCTTTTCAAAGTGGATAGTAACATATGTAGCCTTGTCGGGAGCCTGCTCGGGAGAAACGCCCAGCTCAAGGAAGCCCGGCTTGTTGTACTGAGGCTCATTAGCGGGATCCTCAAGGTCCATGCCCTCGTGGGAGAGGTGCCAGATGTTCTTGTCTTTGGAGTAGTTTGTTTCTCTTGTGATCTTAAGAGGGATATCGTGTGCTTCTGCGTAGTCGATCTCCTGGTCACGGGACTTGATTTCCCATTCTCTCCAGGGAGCGATGATAGCCATATCGGGTGCGAATGCCTTGATAGCCAGTTCAAATCTTACCTGGTCGTTGCCCTTTCCTGTGCAGCCGTGGCAGATAGCGTCAGCACCTTCCTTGAGAGCGATCTCTGCGATCCTCTTAGCGATGATGGGACGAGCGAAGGATGTACCCAAGAGGTACTTGCCCTCGTATACGGCACCTGCCTGGACTGTGGGATATACATAATCCTGAATGAATTCTTCCTTAAGATCCTCGATGTAAAGCTTGGAAGCACCTGTCTTCTTAGCCTTTTCCTCCAGACCGTCAAGCTCTGTGCCCTGTCCTACATCGGCAGAAACAGCGATGACCTCGCAGTTGTTATAGTTTTCCTTGAGCCAGGGGATGATGATAGAAGTATCAAGTCCGCCTGAATATGCGAGAACTACTTTTTTGATGTTTTCTTTGCAAACCTTAGCCATTTTGCCAAACCTCCGAAAATTTATTATCTTTCATTATGGAAAGGGATGTTCCATAAAATTGATCCGATGATTCAATTATACACCTCTGTACGATTTTGTCAAGTGATTTTTGCATATTTCTCTATTTTATTTCATTTTATTCACTTAAATTACGCAATTTGATGTATAAATAAATTATATACCGTATAAACTGCATATTTTGGCAGTTTATACGGTATATTCATTTGCATATATCACAGCCTATGGCAGGCAGGGTGTCCCTGCACCCGCTTGCTACATACTTTTGATATGTACCTTAGTTTGTGGCTCGGTAACTGAATACAGCTGTGACCGATATGCTTTTGTTTGTCCCAAATAGTATTGTTTAAAATAGACGCTTATCATCCACCCAAGGGTGCGAGGGGGGGAACCTATATGAGAGAAGGAACTCAATAAATCCGGCAAAAATCGGCATTTCCTTCTCTCCTAACGGTTCCCCCCTCGCGCTCCCCCCTTCCCTTTCACCTCTTATCCATTGCCGATTTTTCGTTTGAAGTGGACGAGAATTTGCATTTCTTATCCTGCATAGTAATGAGTTTGTTTTTTGTCATAAGATAGTACATTTTCGTTAGTGTGTGGATAGTGTAGTATCAGACTAAAGTCCCTTGAAACTGCTATAGTGTGATAAAGTTTGAGAAGATATTGTCTCTTGAAGCAGTTAAAGCATAAAAAAATAGCAATTATACCAAACCAAAGCCCCGACCCAAACAAAAGAAAAATCCCCCGCATAGCTTGGTCAAGGGGGGATGCGGCCGCGTCCATAGTTAGCAGCACGGTAACGTTACCGTGTCACATAGCTATAGTTACAAGATATGTTACGGAGCGATTGGCTCGGGTCCAACCCGCCCCTTTTTCTCCTGAAGGTTGTCCCTTTACACGGTACCCCATAGACTATTGAGGATAAACAAAAGATACCTGACCCAAATAAAACCATGGTTTATCGGTAACTGCATTGTACCGTTACCGAGCCACAAACTATAATTCAAAATATAAATACCGTAACGAGAGGGTGCGTGATAACAATAAATTATAAACAAAACTATATGGGGCAAACAAAAGTGACCCGGTAACAGCAAAATACCGTTACCGAGCCACAAACTATAATACAAAACAAGAGCAACAGAACGAGCGGGTGCAGGCTCAGCCTGCCTCAGCCTGCCTCAGCCTGCTATTCCCTTGATAGCAGCTTCCAGGCTTCTCAGACGTATCTTTGCCGCACCCAGATTGTTGATCTCGTCAATTTTCAGCTGAGTATAGAGCTTGCCCTTGGATTCCAGTATTCGGCGAACCTCATCTGTGGTGATAGCGTCAATGCCGCAGCCGAAGGAAACCAGCTGAACAAGCTGCATATCCTTCTGAGTTGTAACGTATTCCGCCGCTCTGTATAGTCTGGAGTGGTATGTCCACTGATTGAGAACTATAAGCTTTGGTGTGTCTGCAAGATGGCTGATGCTGTCCTCGGTGATGACAGCCATGCCCAGGGAGGTCATGAGCTTGTGAATGCCGTGGTTTATCTCGGGGTCAATGTGGTAGGGACGTCCGCTGAGAACGATTATAGGCATATTGTTTGCCCTTGCCTCGGCGATTATCTCCCCGCCCTTTTTAACAATATCCCGGCGGTAGCTTTCGTTTGCATCCATAGCCTTTGCCCATGCTGCCTTTACGTCCTTCCTTTTCAGACCGAATCTTGCAAAGGAATTGCAGATAGCTTCGGCAAAATGCTTTTCAAGGTTGGGGTCGATGTAGGGATACAGGAAATTATCCTCGTTAAGCTCGGGGATATTTGCTTTGAGCAGCTCGGGATAATATGCAACAACGGGACAGTTGTAGTGATTGTCACTGCCGCCCTCGTCAAAATTATAGCTTTCGCAGGGGTAGAAGATGATATCCGCACCCTTTTCAAGGAGACTGACAACATGACCGTGAGCAAGCTTTGCGGGATAGCATACCGTATCTGAAGGTATAGTGTGCTGCCCCTTGTAGTAGATATCACGGGAGCTTTCCTCGGAAACGATGACCTTGAAGCCCAGCTCATTGAACAGAGCAGTCCAGAAGGGGAGCTGCTCGTAGAAGCCCAGGCAGAGAGGGAGACCGATGACTGCCTTGGGGTCGGTGACCTTCTGCTCCTCTACGACGGAAAGGAGCCGCTTGTATTTGTATTCGTACAGACAGGGAGCGTCGTGGTCCTTTTTGATACCTGCACCCTTTTCGCAGCGGTTTCCGCTGATGAACTTGTGTCCGTCGCTGAAGGTTATCATTGTAAGAGAGCACTTGGCTGTGCAGCCTCCGCAGTTGAGCTGACGGGAGGTGTAGGAGAAATTCTCCAGTGCATCGGCAGCGATTATGTCGGAGCTGAGCTTTTTGTCGGCTGTGCAGGCTTCCTTTGCGTAGAGAGCTGCTCCGAATGCACCCATAAGTCCCGCAATGGCAGGTCTTACAACGTTTCTTCCAAGCTCCTGCTCGAATGCACGGAGAACTGCGTCATTGAGGAAGGTACCGCCCTGAACAACGATATTTTTGCCCAGCTCGTCAACGGAAGCAGCACGGATGACCTTGTAGATGGCATTCTTGATGATGGATGATGAAAGTCCTGCGGAAATATCCTCAACGGATGCACCATCCTTCTGAGCCTGCTTTACGGAGCTGTTCATGAATACGGTGCACCGTGAGCCAAGGTCAACGGGACGCTCCGCAAAGAGTCCCAGACGGGCAAATTCCGCAATGTCATAGCCCATTGCCTGAGCAAATGTCTGTATAAAGGAGCCGCAGCCCGAGGAGCATGCTTCATTTAGCATGATGCTGTCAATAGCACGGTTCTTTATCTTGAAGCACTTGATGTCCTGTCCGCCGATGTCTATGATAAAATCTACCTCAGGGCAGAAATAGGAGGCAGCCTTGTAATGTGCAACAGTCTCAACGAGACCGTAATCAATGCCCATTCCCGCCTTGATAAGCTCCTCGCCGTAGCCTGTGACCGCAGAGGAACGGATAACTATTCTTTCCCCTGCAAGAGCGTATATTTTTTTCAGCTGTTCCGTGATTACGGCAAGGGGCTGACCCTTGTTGGACTGATAATGCTTATAAAGGAGCTTGCCGTCGGGGGTAATAAGTACAAGCTTTGTTGTAGTTGAGCCTGCGTCGATGCCGAGGAAGGCTTCTCCCTCGTAGGTATTGATATCCTCAAATTTCAGGTCAAACTTGCTGTGACGTTCAACGAACTCGTCATACTCAGCCTGTGATTCAAAAAGACGTCTGCCTGTGATGATATCGTCGTTTACCTTTGCGGCAGATATCTTTGCTGCGATCTCATCGGCAGTGAAAAGCTCGCCGTCAGCGGTCTCTCCGGCATAGAGAGCACAGCCGTATGCCATGAAGCACTGAGCATTCTCGGGGAATACAGCATTTTCATCGGAAAGAGCAAGTGTTTTTACGAAGGCATTTCTGAGACCCTGCATGAATGTGAGAGGACCGCCCAGGAAAAGCACCTTGCCTTCTATCTTTCTGCCCTGAGCCAGACCGGAAACAGTCTGGTCAACTACAGCCTGGAAGATGGATGCGGCGATATCCTCACGCTTTGCACCCTGATTGAGCAGGGGCTGAATATCGGATTTTGCAAAAACACCGCAGCGTGAAGCAATAGGATAAAGCTTCTCTGCCTTGAGGGAAAGCTCATCCATATCCTGTGCTGTGATGCCAAGGAGTGTAGCCATCTGGTCGATGAATGCACCTGTACCGCCTGCACAGGAACCGTTCATACGCTGCTCCGTGCCCCCTGTAAGGAAGATGATCTTAGCGTCCTCGCCTCCAAGCTCGATAACTGCGTCGGCGTCGGGATAGCTGTGCTTTACGGCGATGAACGCACTGTGCACCTCCTGCACGAAGGGCAGTGATGCGGCATTGGCAAGACCCAGACCTGCAGAACCTGTGATGGCAAGACGGAATGAAGCATCGGGATAAAGCCTGCCTATCTCAGCGATCTGCTCGGCTGCAGTTTCACGCACCTTTGAGAAGTGACGCTGATATTTGGTGTAGATTATTTTTCCGCTGTCATCAAGGATAGCAGTCTTAACGGTAGTAGAGCCGATATCGACTCCGAGAGAGTATATATTGTTCATCTGATTTGTCCTTTATATGTTATTTACGGCAGCTGCGATCTCTGAGGCGATCTCGTCGGGAGTGCCGTTTCCCTCCGCACATATCTGTGAATGAGCCTTGTAAAGAGGCACTCTGCTGTCGAAGATCTCTTTCAGGGACTCCTTTGTGTTCGCCATAACGATGGGACGGTTCTTGTCCCCCTTGATGCGGTCATAGCAGATATCATAGGGCGTGTCGATGTAAACGACGATGCCGTTTTCCGCAGCCTTTTCCGCATTTATGTCCTTAAGCATGGCACCGCCTCCGCAGGCAATGACCCCGCCTTTTCTTCCCAGAGCCTCAACAGCCTGAGTCTCCTTCTCACGGAAATAAGGCTCGCCCTTTGAGCTGAATATCTCGGGTATTGACATCCCCTCGGTCTCGGTGATGTAGCTGTCCATATCCGTATAGGAACAGCCCAGCTTCTTCGCAAGGAGAGTTCCCACAGTAGTTTTTCCGCAGCCCATGAAGCCGCAGAGGTAAATAGTCCTGCTCATATATTCTTTCCTTTCATCATAGCTCCATCACTTCATCGAAATTATCCGATGAATATTCCCGTATCTTGTCAAAAAGTATCTCCTCCAGGCAGGAGTAGAACATTGCAAAAAGCACATCCGCAAAGCCAAGGAGGAACATATTCTTGTTGGTGATGGACGCAAGCTCGGGAACGTTGGTGTAAATGTATGTTTTATACCAGTCCGCATTGTAGGGAGGAAGCTTCCGTCCCTTGCGGATAAGGTATTTCATTTCCATGTAGCTTTCCGTGATCGAATCACGGTAATTCTCCGCACCCTTCGCCATAACGGCATTGTATACCTTGTAAAGCTGGTCGTCGCTCATGGGACCGCTGGGACCCTTCAGTGCCTTCAGTGCGGGTATCCTGACGGCTAAGCTGTACACGATAAGGGGCAGAACGTGGTTGTATTCCTCGTTCATCATCTCGGGGCAGGTGCTGCCGTCTATCCGCAGACCGAGAGCCGTAAGACTGTCCGTGTCGGAAACGTTGTTCAGGACGATCTTGAAGGCGTCACGGATATCAACGTTGTAAAAATCCCCCTCCGCAATGGAGTAGATGTATTTTATAGCATTGAAAAGGCATATTCCGCCTTTGACGATAGTATCGGCAAGACCGCTGACAGCGTTCTGTTCATTAATAAAATCCATGTGACACCTCGCTTATGGCTTTCGGGAGATCTTTTCCCAGCTGGGAAGGGTGATCTTCCTGCCGTTGACCTTGATCTCTTCAAGATCCTCGTCGCTCACAGACCCCTTTTCGCTGAGCAGCTCCTCGGATTTGTATTTTCCGTCCATCATAGCTTCCAGAACGGTGTTGTATTTCGGGGGATTGAAGGGCTTGAATACCACTGCTTCTTCAGCGTCGGGAGATATTCGTGCCTCATCGGCGGCTTCAAGCTTTTTATCCGTTTCCGCAGCAATGCTGTCAAAGGTGTCGGAGCCTCCCGAGAGCTGTTCTTCGTTCTCGGCTGCCGCCGGCTTATTCTCGGGTACCTCGATGCTGCTTATGGTATCGGGGGAAGGAACGGAGGAGGTTTTTTCTTCTGCCTCGGCGGTACTTGCCGCTTGTGCCGAAGTCTGAGTCTCCTGAGCCTTCATACTGTTCCGGGACAGCTTTGTATTGTGTTTGGGACGGGGCTTTTTTGCCTCGCTCTCCCAGAAGGACAGGAATTCATCCAGCTGTCTGAGATTGGATTCGCCTATGCGTACATTACGCTTCATATCGGAAAGATAACGGGACCATTCCCTGAATTCGCTGTCGGACATGAGCTTGCCGATACGCTTGTACAGCATATTGTAGACCTTCTGACAGCGTTTTTCCGTTTCCTTGGGTATCTCGGTGGGAATGTCCTCGGGGACGGGTTCAGGCTGTTTCTCCTCCGGCGGAGGGGAATAAACGGGATGCACAGTTTCGGTGAATACACCGTCTTCTGCAGTGCTCTCCACGGCTGCAGGGATATCCTCGTTGGTATTTGCGGTAATATCCTCGGTAACTGGAGGGATATCATTATGTATATCGGCAGCGGCGCTAAGCTCCTGATCTATAAGCTCCGTACAGGTCTTGCCCGACGGATTGACACGATTGCAGTAGGGATTTCTTTCATCAGGCTCTCTGACGAAATATCTTCCGCAGCGGGGGCATTTTGAGAGATATATGCCCTCCTCGGACATACAGGAGAATTCCAGATCTATCATAGCCTTGAAGCTGTCGGGAACATACACCGTTTCAGGCAGTGCCGTGATCGATTCAAGGGCAAATTTCATATCTATCTCGGCAGGACGGGGCATATCCTTCACATAGCTGAATGCGTCAAGAGCTGCCTGGTCTCTGGTGTGATCGTTAAGATGCTTTCCCGAAACCGGCTCGGCGTCTGACAGCACCTCGGACAGTCTGCGGTATATCGCCTTGGAGACCCTGCCCATCATAAATGCGGAATCGGGGAGGAGAGAGGGACTGTATTTTTTTATGCTTGGCAGCTCGGACATATGACAGCCTGTCTCGTTGGCTGCCACGGAAAATGCCAGGTCAAAATATTCCCGCCTTGTGCGGTACTCATCCGCAGTAAGCATAAGGTTGTTTTCCGATTCATATATAAAAGCAAGCTTTGAGCGGGCATATTCCTGCATGCGGACAATGTTTATCCACTGATTGATGCCCTTGCCCGTCTTGTACTCGGAAACTCTGCGGAATATCGCCTTTTCGTAAAGGCTTTTTGGGGTGATGCATCTTGCCCACAGTTCCTCAAGTCCGATACCCTCGGAATGGCATATGTAGGCGATGATGCAGTCCAGCACCACAGAGGAGAATTCCGTCTGCATGCATACCTCCACATATGGGTGGCATTTTGCGGCGGCATTCTCGGCGAGAGCGGCTATATTTCGGGAGATCCTGCCTGTCTTGCGGGCATTTCTGCCCGTTTCTATGCACTGTTCCCAGAAGAATGTAAAATCATATTCGGTAAAGTGAAGCAGTGTTTTTGCAAGCTCCATTTTATGAAAATTATTGCTGCCTCCTGCCGAAAAATAGATAGTATTCAAGCCGTGTCTCCTCCGTTCAAAAAACTATACATAATATATATTATCACAAAATCTGACGGATTTCAACATTTACCGCAAAGAATTTTTTGTAAAATTAATAAATATCAGGCAGGCAGGCTGAGTCTTCACCCGGACGTTTAGGTGCTTTTGATTGATGCTATACACAGTGGCTCGGTGACATAACAATGCTGTGACCGAATCGCTTTTGTTTGTCCCAAATAGTTTTGTTTGAAAAAAGAAATTGCATTTATTTTCCTGCAATGTAAAATGTAATAAGTTTGCTTTTTTCATAGTAAGCACATTATTTTAGTTTGCGGATAGAATGGTATCAGACTAAAGTCCCTTGAACGTGTTAAATCGTGAAAAAATGAAGCTGTACCAAATAAAAGCACCGACCCTAACAAAGAAAGATCCCACCCGCATAGCATCCTTTAGCCGGAAATATAATTTTTGTATTGACATAAGGAGAAAAATACGGTAAAATAAAATTAATTATTGCATTTTGAAGTGCGGGGCGTTACTGTCCCGGCTTCACGGTTTTCATGCTTTTCCGGCTGTTTTTAAATTATGAGAAATACGGAAAATCCGTTTGCTTTTTTACGGCATTTGCTGAATGATCCTCGGTTATTTGTAGAAATTGCATAATTGCATCTATGAGATGCATTGATTTGCTGTGTAATCATACAAACCGAAAATTTCTTTGCAACAATATGAGCCGCAATCGTCACTATATATACGACAGGGCTCATGAGAGCAAGAAAAATAGATCATTCGGTATGATGTCATATCAATCTGCTTTCTGCATAAGCAGGTGCGAGGTGATTCATTACTATGGGCATTGATTTTACCGCCGCTGTCAGACGGGCACAGGCGGGAGATGCAGATGCGTTTGCCGAACTTTACTCCCTTGTTTACAAGGACTTGTACCGAATAGCTCTACTGAACCTGCAAAATCAGCATGACGCTTCCGATGTGGTTAGCGACACTGTGCTGGATGCTTATTCATCAATTGCCAAGCTGAAGGACGAAAAAGCATTCAAAGCCTGGATAATAAAGATCCTTACCGTAAAGATAAAAAACAAGCGGAAGGAATACAAACAGATAAATAATTTCAGGCAGGATGTGGATGACCTCGACGAAGAAACAGAAAAGGAGACCGCCGAGGAGATCAATTTCAACAGCTTAGAGGTAGTGGACGGGTTCAAGCAGCTCAGCGAAGAGGAACGTCTGGTGCTGTCACTCAGCGTAGTTTCGGGTTACAAAAGCGAAGAGATCGCCGCAATGTTCGGTACTAATCCAAATACCGTCCGTTCAAAGGTGGCAAGAGCTAAGACAAAACTCAGACAGCTGATGACTTAGAATACTGCATGGAAGGAGGATAGGAAGCAATGAGCTTTGATAAAGAACTCAGATCAATGATCGATGAAATAGAAGTGCCCGAAGAGCTTATGCCTGCGAATATTGCGGCAATGCTCAAAGGAGAATGCCCTGCACAGAGATCGGAAGCTGCTGCAGAGGAAAAGAGAAAGAATATCACAGCTTCTCACGGAAGATCAAACCGTACCATTATCATGCGTACACTGGCTGCTGCCGCTGCCTGCATAGCACTGGCTGTGGGATTTACAGCTCTCAGTGATGAAATTACAGAAGATCCCATCGTATCAAACGAAGTCATAGAAATAGAAGACAGGATCGAATACGAAGCGGTACAGGTTCATTCTTACGACGAGCTGTACAATATATATACAGGAATATATCTCAGAAATTCGGAAACAGACCCCATAGCTAACGGAGACGGAGTTGAGATCAGGACCGATGAAACTGCAATCACCGAGACTGAAACCGCTGCTGTTACCGAAAGCACGGAAGCTGAAACATCATCACCTCTGATAACACCTGCCGATACAGAAACAGACGGCGGGGAGGATCAGGTCACATCTGCGGCTGCAATGGGCTTCACCGAAGCCGATATTATCAAGTCTGATGATTCAAATATATACTATATCTCAGGCGGAAGGCTTTATGTGGTGTCCAAGGCGGATATGTCCGTCACAGCGGATATCTCTGCGGGCGAAAAGCCTGTGGATATCTTTGTGACAAACGGTACTGTGGTTCTTGTCAGCGAAGAAAATGCTTCCCCCTCAGATGACTCTGTTCAGAAGAACGTTGTTGTCGATATTTACAGTATAACAGACACAGCCGAGCACATCAAGACATATAAACAGAACGGAGAATTCACATCCACAAGGATGTCGGACTCCGGCACACTGTATCTCGTTACGGGTTATTCCGATTACAGGAAGGACCCTCTGGACGAGAATGCAGATATTGAAAAATACGTTCCGGGATACTATATCAACGGTGAGAAGAAATATGTCGCTCCCGAGGATATCACAGTTCCCGCCAACGCAAACAGCACTGACTACACAGTAGTTTCCTCTATTGACTGCGGAGCTGACGGAGTGATCTCTGTCAAGGCAGTTCTGGGCAGCAGCGTAAACGCTGTATGCGGAGAGGATGCACTATATATAGCAGGCATCGGACGGAAGGATGGTGTTGATTACACAATAATCACATCATTCGCTCTCTCGGGAGACGGTCTTGCTTATAAGGCAAGCGGTTCTGTTGAAGGTGCACTGGTAAGCAGATACAGCATGAACGTTTATGACGGTCTGTTCCGTATCGGCTGCCGTACAACAGATGAAAACGGATTTACAGCAGCTGCTGTCTACGTTCTGGACGACAAGCTTAAGGTCGTTAAGAGTGCAGGCAGGCTCCTTGTGGGAAATATTCCCGATGCTGTAAGATTTGATGAAAATTACGCAAGCATTTACGTAAACGGTGAGTCTGAGCCGTCTCTGGCTGTTGATCTCAGCCGTGATGACCCTGTTCAGGCTGACTGCTCCGCAGTTGTCTACGGTGCTTATGTAAGCAGATTCAGCAGCACGAAAATGTGTGGCATTACAGCTGTTGCCGATGAAAACGGTGTAAGCTCAGCCATTAAGCTGGAAATGTATGACGCTGATACCGGTATTCTTGTAAATGATGTTACCTTTGCGGAGTTCAGCGGTGTTGATTCACCTGCATTTTACGACAAGAAGGCTATGCTCATTGACGAGACTCAGGGTATCATCGGGATCCCCGTTTACAGCGTGAACGAATTCGGCGTAAAGAATCAGTATTTTGTTTACAGGTATACTGACATTGACGGATTTGTTCTTATGGGTACCGTTGAATATAACGATATTGATGACAGCTGCAGATTTGACAGAGCTGTTATCACAGACGGTATCATGTACATTATGGGATGCAGCAGGATGGTTACTGTTCAGCTTTCTGACATGACAGTTACAGGTACATTTGATCTTAATGCTGCTCCGTCTCCCGAGGCGGATGCTCCCGAGGACAGTACTTCGGAGTATTCAGAACCATCGGATGAATAACAAAATCTTCCAAATTCTTCATTTTTCATAATTAGCAATGTCAGCCTGATTCCGGCAAAGGATTCAGGCTGACTTTGTTTTTGGCAGGCAGGCTGAGCCTGCCTCAGCTTGACGACGAGTGGCAGCGTTCTATCTGTCGCCTTTGTCTACAGAATGATTAAAGATTAGTATAATACTAATAACCATTTAACCTATGGATAAAATACGGCGGCTATAATGCGACCTCTCTGCGTCAAACTCCCTTGCCGGGCTAAAGCCCGCCTGCGGTCGTTTTCCTTGATAGGACGCATTCTATCCACCGTCTTTATCCATAGAACAAATGGTTATTAGTATAAAACATTCTGAAATAAACTAAATGTTGTGACACAGCCTTTGTCAATAATAACAAATCGGATAATTTTATAAAAAAGTGTTGTCGGAACGATTTTTATATGATATAATAGGAGTAATACTAATGCTGATAACCAATTGACCCGTTGGCAGATGCGGCGGCTGACATTATGCTGCTTTTTGTCAATGGCAATCGGCTAAAAAAATATAACGATCAAAAGAAAAAAGAACAAAACGGAGGGACTGGTCATCATGATGTTTACTAAGGAAATCGGTATCGACCTGGGCACGGCTAATACCCTTGTATATATGAAGGGCAAGGGCATTATTATCCGTGAGCCATCGGTCGTTGCTGTAGATTCACGCACAGAGGAACCAAGATATGTGGGTCAGGAGGCAAAGGAAGTTATCGGACGAACTCCCGGCTCCATTACTGCTGTCCGTCCTCTTAAGGATGGCGTTATTGCTGATTTTGAGATCACAACAGCTATGCTGGATGAATTCATACGCAAGGCTCTTAAAGGCTCTTTTTTCTTTACAAGAGCAAATGTTATCATCTGCATACCGTCGGGTGTTACTGCCGTTGAAAAGCGTGCTGTAAAGGAAGCTGCGGAGAACGCAGGTGCAAGACGTGTAAATATCATCGAGGAGCCTATGGCTGCCGCTATCGGTGCAGGCCTGCCTGTTTCCGAGCCTACCGGTTCAATGATCGTTGATATCGGAGGAGGTACCTCGGAGGTGGCTGTTATTTCTCTCGGAGGTATTGTTACATCACGCTCCGTAAGAGTTGCGGGTGACGCTTTTGACAGTGCCATCATCAACTATATCAAGAAAAAATACAATCTGCTCATAGGTGAAAGAACAGCCGAAAATGTAAAGATAGCTATCGGTTCTGCATATCCTCTGCCTCAGGAAACGGATATGGAGATAAAGGGACGCAATCTGCTCAACGGTCTCCCCGAGAATATCACCGTAACCTCAGCCGAGATTCGTGAAGCTCTGGCTGAACCCCTTACACATGTGCTTGAAGCTATAAAGATCACCCTTGAAAAGACTCCTCCGGAGCTTGCGGCGGATATTATCGACCAGGGTATCACTCTTGCAGGGGGCGGTGCTCTCATAAAGGGGCTGGATAAGCTTATCAACAGCGAGACAGGCATGCCTGTTTTTATTGCAGAATCTCCTCTGGACTGCGTTGCTGCAGGTGCGGGAAAGGTGCTGGAGGATATCGACAAGCTCCATGATGTGCTCAGCGACGACGCTAAGTATTATTAAGGCCACCTCTAATAACCACCGGCTAAAGCCTTAGCACCTCATCTGCAAGCAGATGAGGCACTATGGTTTTTAGAGGTGACCTTAAGATTCAGATACGGGGATATGGTATAACGCTCCTGCCGCATATATAAACGGCATGAGCTTTCCGGATCGTTACGATCAAAAATAGTTCTTCGGGAGGGCAGTGCAGTGAAGGATTTCTTTCACAGCGTTAAATTCAAAATAATCATTGCCCTCATGGCTGTGCTGCTGGGTGCAATGATCTATTCCGTCACCACTGGCGGTTATGCATCGGGCAGCTCATATGTCTTTGAGATGATATTCGAGCCTGTCCGAAGCTTATCCTCCAGGATATCCGAAAAGGCGTCTACGTCTCTGGACATGGTAATAAATGCCGAAAAATACTACAATGAGAACAAGCTGCTTAAGGAGCAGCTGGGAGCAATATATAATCAGCTGATCGACTATGACAAGCTGGTGCAGGAGAACCGTGACCTTCGTGTTATGCTTGAGATCAAGGAGCAGTATAATGATTACTGCTTTTCGCCTCCCTGTACAGTTATCGCACGTACTACCAATGACCCGTACTTTTCATTCACTGTAGACAAGGGTGCGGATGACGGCATAGAGCCTAACGACCCTGTTGTTACTTCAAACGGTATTATCGGTGTGTGCTACGAGGTCTCACCCACTACCTGCAAGGTGAGGACCCTTTTCTCACCTAAAACTGCTGTGGGTGTTTACTCTGTAAGAACAAAGACCCAGGGTATCTGCGAGGGCGGATATGATCTTGCTGCCGGCGGTAAGATACGCATGAGCTATATTTCTAAGGACAGCGATATTATACCCGGAGATGTTATTGTTACTTCGGGAAGCACCAATTACCCGTCGGGACAGCTTATCGGAACAGTTGATGAGGTTATTATGGAGGACAGCGGACTTTCAAAGTACGCAATTATCACTCCTGTTGCAGACCCGAAAACAGTGACCTCGGTTTTCGTTATCACGGATTACACTCTTGACGAGGCAACAGCTATAAAGAACGGCATTTCGGAGGACAGCGAATGAACATTGAGCTGAAAAAGAAAAAGGAACGCCGGAATGCTGTCGTCAGGTGGCTTTTCTATTACCTTATCATGGCATTCAGCTACATTTTCATATCAACGGTCCACACGGGACTGCCGCTGCCCCTGCTACTTATCCCTGCTGCGGTATGCGTTTCCATGAGGGAGCAGCCCTTTGACAGCGGATTGTATGGCTGCATTTGCGGACTGCTGCTGGATTCGGCACAGGGAACTCTTGTGGGCTTCAACGCTATCATACTGATGTGGTGCTGTGTTATGGTATCCCTTCTATTCGGCTATCTGCTGAGACAGCATTTTCTGAATTTCCTGATACTTGATCTTGCGGTAACGGCTGTACAGTCGGGACTGCATTATCTCTTTTTTTACATGCTCTGGCAGTATGACCAATCGGGCGGGATATACAGCAGGATATTCTTACCCGAATTTATTTTTACAAACCTTGCGGGAGTGCTGATGTTTATCGTGACCGGTATGCTGGCACGTGCTTTCGGCACTGTCACCGAGCATTATATTGAAGAAAAATCCGAAAATATCGTGAGAGAATAGGAGTGTAATTATGGTAAAGCACATTGTAATGTTCAAGCTTAAGGAGACTGAGGGACGTTCACCCCGTGAAAATGCTGTTATTGCCAAGGAGATGGCTGACAAGCTTCCCGGTCTCGTTCCCAGCATCCGTAAAATGGAGGCAGTCATCAATTCGGAGGAGGCTCCCGAGAGCAATTTTGAGCTTGCTCTTATCTGTGATTTTGATGATATGGCCGGTCTGGATGAATATCAGAATCATCCAGAGCACAAGAAATTCGGTGCATTTATTGCAGGCATCAGAGCCGACGGCGGAAGAGCCTGCATTGATTATGAATATTGATATTTCAATATGAAAGGATGAATGAAATTGGCACTTATCACTGCAAAAAAGCTTACTAAGGAATACTCCCGCTATATGTGGCAGACAAATTCCAACGTTCCCTTTACTGAGGAAATGACACTTTTCACTCTTTCGGGCAAGGGAGTCACATATGCTCTGGCTGCTCTTCACAGCGGACATCTTGCTCACGTTTTCTTCGGAAAAAGAACTGACGATGAAGACCTTTCCTATCTTCTCCGTCTGAATGAAAATCCCTATACTGCCGACGTGAACATTCGTGATATGGGTACATTTATGGATTCCACTCCTTTTGAGTATCCCTGTCACGGTATAGGCGATTACAGAGAGCCTGCCATTATGCTTATGGACGGAAAGGGAATGTCCGCTCTTGATATGAGATTCGTATCCTATGAGATAATGGAGGGCAAGCCTGTTCTCACTCAGAAGCTGGAGGACTGTGATGTGCGTCTTCCTGCAACATTCGCTGAGGCGGGAGAGGCTGAGACACTTGCAGTTACAATGGCTGACAAGCGTACAGGTCTTACGGCTGTACTTTACTATACTGTTTTTGCCGAGCTGGATGTTATCACAAGAAGCGTGAAGCTTATCAACAAGGGCAGCGAGGCTTTCGATGTGAGACGTGTGCTTTCCGCATCAATTGATCTTGACAGCTGCGAGTATGATTTTATCACACTGAACGGTTCATGGGCAAGAGAACGTATTATGGAACGCTGCCGTCTCCATCACGGCAAGCAGAGTATTGATTCTGTCAAGGGCGAGTCCTCACATCAGAACAATCCCTTTGTTGCACTTGTGTCACATTATGCAGATGAGGACATCGGTGAGGCTTACGGCTTCGGTCTTGTTTACAGCGGAAACTTCTTTGCTCAGGCAGAGGTCACTCAGCACAAAAAGACACGTCTTTCCATGGGTATCAATCCCTTTGATTTCTCCTGGAAGCTGGAACCGGGTGCGGAATTTACCGCTCCAGAGGTGGTAATGGTTTACTCCTCTCAGGGTATCGGCAATATGTCACGTACATATCATGACCTTTACAGAAAGCACCTTATCAGGGGCGAGTACAAGGACAAGAGACGTCCTATACTTATCAACAACTGGGAAGCAACTTACTTTAACTTTACTACCGACAAGCTTATTGATATTGCCAAGGAAGCATCCAAGCTGGGCATTGAGATGCTTGTAATGGATGACGGCTGGTTCGGTCACAGAGATTCCGACAACAGCTCCCTGGGTGACTGGTTCGTTTACGAGAAGAAGCTGAACGGCGGTCTCAAGCATCTCGTTGACGAGGTGAACAAGCTGGGAATGAAGTTTGGCATCTGGTTTGAGCCTGAGATGATATCTCCCGACAGTGAGCTTTACAAGGCACATCCCGACTGGGCTATACAGATAGAGGGACTTCCCATGACTCAGAGCCGTGAGCAGTACGTTCTTGACTACAGCCGAAAGGAAGTTCGTGACTGCATTTACGGACAGATGAAGAAGATACTTGACAGTGCAAACATAGAATACATCAAGTGGGATATGAACCGTCAGCTTACAGAGGTGGGCTCAAACAAGCTCCCTTCCGACAGGCAGAGAGAGCTTTGGCACAGGTATGTTCTTGGCGTATATGATGTAATGGAGAGACTGACCTCCGAATATCCTCATATCCTTCTGGAAAACTGCTCGGGGGGCGGTGCTCGCTTTGATGCAGGCATGCTGTTCTACTCACCTCAGATATGGACATCCGACGACACGGACGCTATCGAGAGACTCAAGATTCAGCACGGCACATCCATCTGTTATCCTGCCTCCGCAATGGGTGCTCACGTATCCGACTGTCCCAACCACACGGTAGGACGTTCCACTCCATTCTCCACAAGAGGAAATGTTGCTATGGTGGGAACCTTCGGATATGAGCTTGATGTTACGAAGATATCTCAGCAGGACAGAGATGAGATACCTGCTCAGATAGAAATGTTCAAGAAGTACAATCCTCTTATCCGCACAGG
The DNA here is from genome assembly GCA_051882495.1 of Huintestinicola sp. Taxonomy (GTDB): domain Bacteria; phylum Bacillota; class Clostridia; order Oscillospirales; family Ruminococcaceae; genus Huintestinicola. Next base: position 53,505 of record JBJERX010000045.1, read on the forward strand.
CGATCAGTACCGCATCGGAAATGTATTTGAGGACAACATGTGGGATGCATGGATGTTCGTTGCAAAGGACAAGAGCGAGGCTGTATTCACCTTTGTACAGGTTCTGGGCAGACCCAATTACCGCAGCAGACGTATCAAGCTCAAGGGACTTGACCCTGAGAAGAGATACATCAGCAGTGAGACAGGTGAGGCACACACAGGAGCTGCACTTATGAACTGCGGGATCAATGTAGATATAAGCGGAGATTTTGCATCAAAGGTAATTTCATTTAAGGCTGAGTAAACAACTAAAGTATGTAAAAAATGTAGTTATACAAAACAAAAGTATGACTCATTTAAAGGAAAAATCCCCCGCATAGCATGGCCAAAGGGGGAAAAGAGGTTTAGGGAAAGAGAGTGCAGAGGGAAAAACGCAAGGGCAGGGTGTCCCTGCACCCATTCGCATTGCAGCTTATGTTTTGCACCATAGTTAGCGGCACGGTAACGTTACCGTGTTACATAGCTATAGTTACAAGATATGTTACGGAGCGATTGGCTCGGGTCCAACCCGCCCCCTTTCTCCTGAAGGTTGTCCCTTTGCTGGTTCCCCATAATCTTCCGGTTACAATTAAAGATACCTGACCCAAATAAAACCATGGTTTCTCCCAAATGATTCTGCTTGTTATTCACGATTATCATGCACCTAAGGGTGCGAGGGGGGGAACCTATATGAGAGAAGGAACT
>JBJERX010000046.1:0-16053 GCA_051882495.1 Huintestinicola sp.
GAGAAGATTTATATATCGGTGGAAAAGGGTGTAATCATACACTATTATTTTTGAGGAAATTTAAGCTCTCTTGTTGTGTCGGGCAACGCAAAATCAAAAAGGTGAATACAAAGCCTTTGATCGAGCCGCTGAACAGATGGGACGAGCTTACTGTTGAAGAAAAAAATCAGCTTGCTATGCTGATGATCGACAAGATTTTCCTTTCAAATGAAAAGGGCGTTGAGATACGTTTCAGTTTTTAGTGAAAAAATCGGGTATTCGGAGTACCCGATTTTTAAGGGATTTATAAGGCTCCTCTTGTTTTGATGGGCAATCCCTTGATTAAGAAAGAAATGGAGCTTCAGACACTCATAAAGGACTTGAAAATGGAGAAGGCACGATACTCCGAACACATATATGAGCTTCAGGATAATATTCGTGTGAAAATACCCGAAAAGATACAGATGAATGAGCTTATGATTGCACATTATCAAAAGGATGTGGATGCTGCAAGCAAGGCTACAAGAATCGTTGACGAGGACGGCAAGGAAACATACCCTGTCACAATTATGGATACGGTGTATAATGACCGAAAGGAAGCTGGAGCAAAGCTGAAATCTCTTATAGCTGCCAATGCGGCAAGGATAGCAGAGGGTAAGATGATTGATGTGGGTGAGTACCGAGGTTTTAAGCTGTCCATATTCTTCGATACACTTTCAAAGCACGTTAAGGCTTGCCTTGACGGTGAGAAGCACCATTACTGCGATTTGAATCCCGAAACGGACACAGGAAACCTTATTCGACTGGATAACTGCATCAATAACATTCAGAAAAGCATTGATGAGCTGAAATCCACAAATGACACTATGAGATCGGAGCTTGAGCAGATGAAAGCAGATGTGGACAAGCCGTTCTCAAAGGCAGAGGAGCTTCTTAAAGCAGAAACCGAGATCGAGGAGGTTCACCTCCAGCTGACACAGTTTGAAATGACAGATGATACGTTACAGAAAGAAGTCTTTGAACGCCTTGCAGATATGTTTCCCGAAATACTGGAAGGGGACAGTGAGTACATAAAGTACAATGTCTCAGGCATGGAAGATCTGCACGTTGAAATGAATGGCGATGTCCTTACCATTTGTCAGACCTATGAGCAGAACGGGGACCTTATGTACGATCCGAGAATTGACCTCAAGGTTGATTATGACAATCAGAAGGTCATACCTATGAGCTTTGAAAACAGCGGTGCCGGAGCATATCAGCAGTTTGATCCGGATAATATGACACACGAAATGGCAAAGGAAATGAATGATGTGCTTGACTATATGGACAGCACTATGTTGGAGGAAATAGAACGGCAGGGATATGAGCCTGATGATAGGAATAATGACAGGGACAGAAATAAGGACAATATGAGTCTCTAATAAGCAAATAGGATATGAGCCGTCTTTATCAATGATACGGGCGGCTCCCTTAAGGTATTGTAAAAAAGCATTATGTAGCTTCACACATTACAATATTTTTAAGCTTTCTTGCAAGAACACCGGTATCACCGCCAATGCGCTGAACACCCATAAGAACGGTTATTCCATAAGCAGGCTCATTTGAAAAATAAGTGCCAAGCCAGCCGTTCCAGCCGTATTCGCCCCTTGCGGACAGTACAACAGCCTTGCTTTCATCCTCACAGACACGGACAAGATTGCCGTAGGTATAGCCGTAAAGGTCATCCCAGCCTGCTTGTAAATCTGCCTTCTGAATATCGGTGAGTCCGCCGCTTATCATATATTTTACGGCTTTCTCGGGGATTATCTGCCTGCCTCGGAAATTGCCGTTGCCAAGCAGCATTTCCGCAAATTTTGAATAATCATCAAGTGTTGAGCATATTCCCGCTCCGCCCGATTCAAATGCAGGGGGAATATCAAGTGTATATTTTATTCCGAGATGATTTGTCCTGACCTCGGATAAATTGCCGTTAATAAGATCATAGACCTTGGCTGTTCTGTCTGCTTTTTCGGCAGGAACAAAAAAGCCCGTATCATTCATTTCAAGAGGCTCAAAAAGCTCTTTGCGCATAAATTCGCTTAGCTTCATATCCGTTGTGCGCTCGATCAATGCACCGAGAATATCAGCCGAAACGCCGTACATAAAATGCTCACTCGGGTCAAAACACAGATCGTTTTCTGCAATTAGCTCGGAAAATTCCTTTGTGCTCATAGGCTCTTCTGTATATAGCCTATTATCCAAGTTCCAAAAAACCGTGCCGCATTGTCTTCCACCAGCAGTGTTTTCGTCGGGATATGGCAGTCCGGAAGTCATATTCAGCAGATCCTTAACGATTATGGCTCTTTGGGCAGGAACTCTCCTTCCGTTTTTATTAACGTGCATATTTTTAAATTCCGGAAGATATGCCGAAATATCCTCCCCAATATCGACTATTCCTCTTGACACTAGAAGCATAGTAGCTGCTGCGGTAACAGGCTTTGATGATGAATACATTCGCAGAATAGTATCCCTTGTCATAGGCTTTTGGTTTTCCAAATCTCTGTATCCGTATTGACAGCAGGTTATCTCTTTGCCGTTTTTCAAGGCAAGGAAATTCACACCCGAAGCAACTCCGCTGTCAACGGCTTTTTTCATTGCATTATAAATTTTCTCGTACATATAATTCATCTTCCCGATATTACAGTATTTCTTTTATCCATTTTATACAGTGAGGTACCCAGTCGGAGCAATATCTGACAGCATCTGAAATATCTTCCTTTTTGCTTACGGTTTCATCGCAAAGTGATAATCCGTGATGACCCTTTGGATATATGTGCATTTCCACATCAATGCCCTTTTCATGAAGCGCCTCTGCAATATATAAGGAGTTTTCAAGTGGTACCAGCCCATCCTCACTTGTATGCCAGATAAAAGCATGGGGAGCATTTTCTGTGACCTGCTTTTCAAGGGACATTTTCTCTAAAAGCTCGGGGTCGGGGTCATCACCCAGCAGACATTTCATACTGTCGCTGTGAGTATATTTGCCCGATGTGATAACGGGATAGCATAATATCATACCATTGGGTTTATCCTCGCCATGTTCAATTCCGAGAGCATCCTCGGCAATTTTATCCTGCCAGAAAAGACCCGCAGTACAAGCTGCATGACCTCCTGCCGAGAAACCCATTACAGCAATTTTTTCGGGGGCAATATGCAGTCTTCCGCTGTTTCGGCGGATATATGTAATTGCAGCCAGTATCTCAAGCATCTGCAGCGGATAATGCTGATATTCACAGGCGTAATCCACCACCGCTGCCGCAATTCCGTTTCCTGCCATTCTCAATGCAACAGGCTCCGCTTCACGCTCCGAGCACCACCAATAACCGCCTCCGGGACAAATCACAGTACAAGGGAAGGTCTGTTCGGTATCGACCTCCTTCCATACATCGGGAATATAAAGTGTGACCTTTGTTTTTTCCTTTGCTTCTGGCAAATTGGGAAAATGATCTTCAAGATAAATTATTTCGCAGTTCATTCTTAAATTGTCCTTTCATATTATAATCTGTATCAGCAGACAAAGAATATTGTGTTTATTATAAAACCGGATTGTCAAAATCCCACTCGCACACCGACAGATTATACATCAGTTCTCCCATTTCTTCGGGGGTTATGGGAATATCTTCGAGGATCCACTTGCGGATCATAACGTATGTTCCGCCGGTCAGAAATGTAGTCATCAGATCATGCTTTTGTTTGTTTTTTTCGTTTGGAAAAACCTGCTGATATATCTTCCGGACGTGGGTGGCGCCAATAAGCAGGGATGAAAACTCCGAATCGGTCTCACTGTTGGAAAAAATCAGCTTAAAAAACTTTTCGTTGTCCTTTAAATATTTGCAGAATTCCGACGCTCTTTGCTGCAGAGTCCATTCATTGCCGTGTTCTTTTTCATATATATTCTGAAGGTCTTCTATCATATCAAGTTCCATTTCTTTCAACACATCAAACTGACTTCCGTAATGCTTATAAAAGGTGGAACGATTTATCCCTGCGGTCTGGCATAATTCGCTGACCGATATTTTTTTTATGTTTTTTTCCGCAAGCAGCTTCAGCAGACTTTCCTTTAATAATCGTTTTGTCAGCTTTATTCTTTGATTTTCGCTTTTCTCCATTAAAAAACCTCCCGAGTTATCAAACAAAATGACTGCAAATGTATGATTCACATCAGTTACAAAGCATCTGTCTGTTGCAAATTCTACATATGTATATTATAATATATACGGAACTTATTTGTCAAGTAAAAATGGTGAGGATATTTTATGAAAACAATGTCAAAAATAAGCAGAATAGCTGCAGCTATTTGTGAGATAATTATCGGTATTTTGCTGCTGATAAATCCTGTGGGATTTACGTCGGGAATAATTGTGTTTATTGGCATCGTTCTTGCCGATGTGGGTATCGCAGATATTGTTGAGTATTTCAGAACATCTCCTGAAAGAGCGATACTTGAACAGGGTCTGACCCGCGGACTGATAGGAGTATTGGCAGGATTTCTGCTTATCTCCAAGAGCAGCAGAATTATTGTTTTATTTCCAATCATTACCGTTATTTACGGTGTCGGAATATTGATCCTGGGAATTAACAAAATTCAGCTTACAGTTGATATGATACGGCTTAAAGTCCCCAAATGGTTCTGGGCGGCAATAAGTGCGGCATTAACTGTCTTGTGTGCGGTGATCATAATATGCGATCCGTTCAGCAGTACGACCGCTTTGTGGATATTCATTGCGGCTGCTTTAATAGTCGGGGCTATAATTGATGTCATTACCGTGATTTTTGTAAAAACGGAGGATAAAACAGAATGATAAATTTAAAAGATGCGCCCTTTTGCCTTTCCGATGAGGATATAAAATGGGTGGAGGATACCATTGTAGGTATGAGCGGCGAAGAAAAGATAGGACAGCTTTTTTTCGGTATATCCGCTTCCTATGACGAGAAATATCTGACGGAGCTTACGTCAAAATATCATATCGGCGGCTGCCGCTATAATCCTGCGCCGGGAGCGGTCATCAGAAAGCATAATGAGGTTTTGCAGCGCTCTTCAAAGATTCCCCTTTTCATCGCCTGCAATACCGAATCGGGCGGAAACGGTGCCTGCGCTGACGGCACCTATATCGGCTCAGGAATAAAGGTCGGAGCCACAGCCGAAAAGGAATATGCATATCAGCTCGAAAAAATATCAAATGAAGAAGCTGCCGCAATAGGCTGCAATATGGCTTTTGCGCCTGTCTGCGATATAGCATATAACTGGCAGAACACGGAAATTGTTTCCCGTGCTTTCGGAAACGACCCCGACAAGGTGGCTGAAATGAGCACAGAATATCAGAAAGGCGCTCATTCCATCGACGGTTTTGTCTGCGCTGCAAAGCATTTCCCAGGAAACGGACTTGATTTCAGGGACGCACATTTATCAAATAACGTCAACAGCTTATCCGTGCCAAATTGGAATGAGGCCTACGGGAAGGTTTATAAGACATTGTTCGATAACGGGCTTGAAGCGGTCATGGCAGGACATATTATGCTTCCCGAATATATCAAGGCTGTGGATCCCGATGTAAAGGACGAGGATATGCTTCCTGCAACCTTAAGCTATGAAATTATCACGGGACTTCTCAGGGAACAGCTGGGATTTAACGGACTTGTCATCACCGATGCTTCTCACATGGTTGGAATGACCTGCCGTATGAAGCGCTGTGAGATGCTGCCGAAAGCCATAAACGCAGGCTGCGATATGCTGCTTTTCTTCAACGACGCCGACGAGGATATTGATATTATGCTCAGGGCTTACCATGACGGCAGAATATCGGAGACCCGCATAAATGACGCTCTTAAACGTATTCTCGGACTGAAAGCCCATATGGGTCTTAACAAGAAGCCGAAGGAGCAGCTTGTTCCGTCGGAGGAAAAAATGTCCACCTTGCTCGGAAAAAAAGAATATCTCAATGTGCAGAAGGAAATAAGCGAAAAGGCGATCACCCTTGTTAAATACAAGGATAAAGATGTTCTGCCCGTTACTCCGGAGCGATATAAACGAATCATGCTTGTCCATGTAAAGGGTGCCGAGACCGGCATGACTGCGCTTATGAAGGCGGTGGGCATGGGCGGAGGAAGTCCTGTAGAGCTGTTAAAGAAAAAGCTTGAGGAAAAGGGCTTTGAGGTCTTTGTTTATGAAAATCCTCTTGACAAAATGCTGCGTCAGGCACAAGCGGGAGAAAAGCCCCAACTCAATGAATTTTTCGCAGGAAAAACTGCTGTGTCGGATTTTACATCAAAAATGGATCTTGTTATCACTGTATGCGATGTGCAGTCGGGCAGACCCTGTTTCGGACTGTCCAAAGGCGGCGGAGAGATACCCTGGTATGTGTTCGAGGTGCCTGTTATAGTAATCGGCTGCGAAACGCCAACTATGCTTGCGGATATTCCGCAGGCACGGACATATATCAATATTTATGACGCAAATGAAAACACTATTGATATTCTTGTCGATAAGCTGATGAAAGGTCGTTCCGCATTTTACGGGAAAGACCCGATAGACAGCTTCTGCGGCTTATCCGACGCAAGGCTGTAAACGAAAGGATATGAGAAAATGAACGAAGTACAAAAGCCAAAGAAACCTCTGATATATTATTATTTTATCGTACTGCTGGTGATCATGCTGTTTAATCTGCTGCTTATGCCAAAAATTCTGGCGAGGCAGATTATAGAGACCGATTATGGTACCTTTATGACTATGACGGAAGAGCAGAACATCGGTCATGTACAGATACAGGATAATCAGATACTTTTCACCGATAAGGAAGAAACGACAGTCTATAAAACAGGTCTGATGAATGATCCGGGACTTATAGACCGTCTGAAAGCTTCGGGAGCAGTCTTCTCAAGTGAGATCATTGAAGAAGCTTCGCCGCTGCTTTCATTCCTGCTGACCTGGATACTTCCTCTGGTGGTCTTTATTGGACTGGGACAGCTCCTTTCCAAAAAGATGATGGAAAAGGCAGGCGGCTCAAATTCCATGATGTTCAATATGGGAAAGAGCAATGCCAAGGTATATGTACAGTCCTCGGGAGGGATCAAATTCACCGATGTGGCAGGAGAGGACGAGGCAAAGGAAAATCTTGCGGAGATAGTCGATTATCTGCATGACCCCGAAAAATACAGAGCAATAGGCGCTTCAATGCCCAAGGGAATATTGCTTGTAGGACCTCCGGGCACAGGTAAGACAATGCTTGCAAAAGCAGTTGCAGGTGAAGCAGACGTTCCCTTTTTCTCAATGTCAGGCTCGGAATTTGTGGAGATGTTCGTGGGAATGGGTGCGTCAAAGGTCCGTGACCTGTTCAGGCAGGCAAAGGAAAAGGCTCCCTGTATCGTATTCATCGACGAGATAGACGCTATCGGACAGAAGCGCAGCAGCGGCAAAATGGGCGGCAATGACGAACGTGAACAAACGCTCAATCAGCTGCTTACCGAAATGGACGGCTTCGAGGGAAATACAGGTGTTATGATACTTGCTGCCACTAACCGTCCCGAATCGCTGGACGCAGCACTGACCCGTCCGGGACGCTTTGACCGACGTGTTCCCGTTGAACTGCCCGATTTAAAGGGACGTGAGGAGATCCTCAAGGTCCATGCAAAGAAGATAAAGCTCTCGGGAGATGTGGATTTTACGAAGGTGGCTCGAATGGCATCGGGAGCATCCGGCGCAGAGCTTGCCAATATCGTAAACGAGGCGGCGCTCCGTGCTGTCAGGGACGGCAGAAAAGCTGCTTCACAGGAGGATCTGGAGGAATCTATTGAAGTAGTTATCGCAGGTTATCAGAAAAAGAACGCTATCCTTACCGACAAGGAAAAACTGGCTGTTGCTTATCATGAGATAGGTCACGCTCTTGTAGCTGCAAAGCAGACAGGCTCTGCTCCCGTGCAGAAGATAACAATTGTTCCCCGTACTTCGGGCGCTCTGGGCTACACCATGCAGGTGGAGGACGGAAATCACTATCTGATGACTAAGGAAGAGCTTGAAACCAAGATCGCCACATACACGGGCGGACGTGCTGCGGAGGAAGTCAAGTTCAGTTCCGTCAGCACAGGCGCTTCCAACGATATTGAACAGGCTACCAAAATTGCCCGTGCCATGATAACACAGTACGGTATGAGTGAGGATTTTGATATGGTGGCTTTGGAGACCGTTTCAAACCAATATCTGGGCGGTGACGCTTCTCTTGCTTGTTCGGCGGAGCTTCAGGCTAAGGTGGATCATAAGGTCATTGAGCTTGTTAAAGCGCAGCATGAAAAGGCAAAGCGGATACTGACTGAAAACAGAGAAAAGCTTGATGAACTGGCACAGTATCTGTATGAAAAGGAAACTATTACAGGAGAGGAATTTATGGAGATACTTAACAGCTGAAAAAAGCATTAATGAGCCAATATGTGTTTCCATATCAAACCGAAATGAAATGTCCTCCCGTGAATACGGGAGGACATTCTTTTAAATAGCTCTTGTTTTTATATATACTGCCCTATGATAAGAAACGTTCAAACTATTTTTATTCCAATACGGGAAGAAAGTGGGAGGCTGTCACAAATTATGATATGATACTTGACAGCGGAGTTCTCGGGATCGACGGCTGCACTGCCGCTCTGAAGGGATTATTCTGATACAGAAAAACGGTCTGCGAAAAGCTCATAGATAGGCTGTTTGCAGACCGTTTTGTTTATTCGTATATAAATATTACCTTGCAGGAGCCGCCGTAAAGTTCGTTCAGCCACCTTTCCATACGTCCGGAAGATGCCCCGTCCATTTCTTCATGAAGGTATACAAGTACGCTTGTTTCCGAAATAACATCGCCGTCATTGCCGACCGATTCCAGAGTACCGACCTTTATATCTACCACTTCGGGGAAAAGTATCTTTATTTCATTGGTGACATTTTCAACCGGGATCACCGTTTCAAAGCCTGTGACGGAGGTGCTGTCCTCGTTGGCACTCTTTACCATCAGTCCGGCTACCGCCAGACAGGGGATAAGTATTATCACAGTGGTAAGTATCATGCGCCACTTTATTCGTTTTAGCTGCTGAGGGGTGTACTCGCCTTTCTGCGGCACCTTGAGCGCTATCAGCACCAACACCGAGGTGAGAAGTATAAAATAAGCATTGACAAGAAACAGCAGACCTGCTCCGAGTGTAATGTGCAGACTTCCGTGAGCTATTCCGTAGCCGCAGGTGCACAGCGGCGGCATAAGTGCTGTAGCTATGGCAACTCCGGGGATAACGTTGGATCTTTCCTTTCTTGTCATGCCGATCATTCCCGCAAGTCCGCCGCATATTGCGATAAGCACGTCCCAGATGTTAGGCTGGGTCCTTGCCAGCAGCTCGGAGGTCTGTGTGGAGATCGGCGATATCAGAAAATATAGGGTTGATGTGACCAGACAGATGATCATCTGAAACAGAAAGCCGATACCCGATCTTTTGAACTGCGCAGTATCTCCCACTGCCACGCCGTAGCCCATTGCCTGAATGCTCCCCATAAGCGGAGAGATCAGCATTGCGCCGATTATGACAGCTGTTGAATTCATATTCAGACCGATAGAAGCTATCAGTATCGCCAGCATAAGGATACACAGATTGGTTCCTGTGACCTGTCCTCCGCTTGTGATACGTTCTCTTATCTCATCATAGTCTGCAGTATCATGGTGGAGTGAAAACGCATTTTTTACCTTATCTTTCATATATAGCCCGCTTCCATGTACATAACATAGGGAAGGGCTTTACCTGCGCTAACAATGCCGGCAAAAAAGTCGGAAAAATGAAAAAAAAATTATATCAGTACGAAGTATCTGCCGGCAATCCTGATTTAGTTGTGGAACATGGTAAAGCCTCTTCCATATTTAATTATAAATCAACATATGGAGATTTGCAACAATCAGATGTTGTCTATATGTCGCAAAAACGACATAAAAGTAAAACTTGTAGACTTTCGTGAAATAATCTGTTTTGGTGTATCTACATATCATCAGACGATTATTTTTCAAATTAAAAAAAGAAAAAACATAAATCGACAAATCATTATATATCGTCGCTTTTACGGCATTGCAAATATATTTGATTGTTGCAAGAAATGCGTTTTCAGATTATAATTATTATGAAATCATTGCGTTTTGTGCGAAAAAATCGGAAAGGAAAGTAATTGCCTATGAAAACAAAACAAAAAAATATTTTGTGTATACTTTCAGGTATCTTTCTGCTGTATTTAGCCGTTCATTATTGGCAGCATGCGGAGAAGTTTCTCTCGGAGCTGTTTTCCGCAGCATCTCCGATAATTTTGGCTTGTGCAGTTGCTTATGTGTTGAATATCCTCATGGACTTTTACGAACAGCATTATTTTCCTAGAACAAAAAAGAAATGGGCGGAACGAAGCCGCAGACCGGTATGTCTGATCGGTGCTATCCTTACTCTTATTGCGATCATCGTACTTGTAGCAGCTCTTTTGATACCACAGCTTTCGTCCTGTGTTTCACTTATTGCTGCAGAGCTGCCCGGTTTTCTTGAAAAGGCAGTCGGTTTCCTGACAGAGAAGCAGCTTCTTCCCGAGGATATATTAGCGTCACTTTCTTCAATAGACTGGCGTGAAAAGGCAGGAGCGATCGTGGAAACTCTTGTATCCGGAGTTGGGAGCATAGTAAATGTAGTTTTTTCTGCGGCTGCGTCTTTAGCTTCCGCAGTTACGACAATTGTTCTTGCCATTATTTTTGCAGTATATCTGTTATTGGGCAAGGAGCGTCTTGGAAAGCAGTTTAGTCATTTTCTGCAGCACTATCTCCGTGAAGAATGGTATAATAAAATAATGAGTGTTCTGTCTGTGCTCAATGACAGCTTTCACAAATTTATAGTGGGACAGTGTACGGAAGCGGTCATTCTCGGAGTGCTGTGTATGTTTGGAATGGTGATGCTGCAGCTGCCTTATTCTGCCATGATAGGAACGCTGGTGGCATTTACTGCGCTTATCCCTGTTATAGGAGCATTTATCGGCGGAGCAGTAGGAGCTTTTATCATACTTATGGAATCCCCGGTAAAGGCACTTATTTTTGTGATATTCCTTATCATACTGCAGCAGCTTGAAGGAAATCTGATATATCCCCGTGTAGTAGGCACGTCAATCGGGCTTCCTGCGATATGGGTGTTGGCGGTAGTCACGGTTGGCGGCAGCGTTTTCGGTATCTTTGGAATACTGCTGGGAATTCCGATCGCTGCGGCGGTTTATCGTTTGATACAAAGCGATATGCATAAAGATGATCATAACTCCGACGTTTCAAAGCCCGAAAAATTAACCGAGGTTCAACAGCCTCAGTAAAAATCAATTTTTCAAGTTCGACTTAAAAACAGCTGCAGGGCAATTTTGAAATTGTCCCTGCCTTAAATCATATATTTGTATTTTTATTCGGGTCAAAGAAAACCGCCGTATAATTCATAAATGTAAGTATCAATTCAGCTATTTCTTTTGGCGATTTATGAATATCCTCCACCAGCCAGCGTTGGAGCATAAAGTATCCGCCGCCTGTAACATAAGATGATATGAGCCGCAGATTTTCATCATCAACATCGGATATTACAGAAAACCTGCTTTTGGCTTCAAGGAATTTTTCAAACATATCATTTAGCAGATGTATCAGATCATCAGCCGAATTGTTTTTGATAAAAATTTTCAGAAGGTCGGCATTATCGTACAGATATGTCAGAAGTTCCTCTGTATAAGTGGAAATATCCTTTGCATTTGCAGGGTTGAATGAATCGATAAAACGGTTGTTAAAATCAATTTCCATATCCATCAATACATCATGCGGGGTATAATAATGACGATAAAATGTTGTGCGGTTGATGCCTGCTTCATCACAAAGCTCGGTGACCGAGATTTTTTCCAATGGCTTCTGATCCATAAGACGAATAAGCGACTCCTGTAAAAGCCGCTTAGTAAGTGCAATACGCTGATTACCTTTCATAACCTCACCCATAAAAGAAAATTTTTTGTGAACTTCGATACAAAACACATCAACCTGTTGCTTTTGCATCTTTTGAGGTGCATATGAATGTTGAATATGCGACAGATGTTGTGCTATAATTATATCATCATCAAGCATATTTGTCAAGGTGCGTTTGTGAGAAGAAATAATGAGAATTGCGAGGATTTTGATATGAATAATATTAAAAACAACATTAACGGGATTATTTTTTGTATATTTGAAATCATAGTGGGTATCCTGCTGTTGATCAACCCGATTGCCTTCAACACCGGAATTATTACAATAGCTGGAGTTGTAATGCTGATTGCAGGACTGATCAGCGTCATAAAATATTTCCGTACAGAAGCGGATGAAGCTGCGGTGGGACAATATCTTACAAAAGGACTTGTTGCTCTGCTTGTCGGTGTTTTCTGCTGCTTTAAGTCCCATTGGCTTATTGTTACATTTCCTGCAGTAACCATTATATATGGTCTCGTTGTTCTTGTTTCGGGACTTGGCAAGATTCAGCTTACTTGTGACCTGATCCGTGTCAAAAACAAAAAATGGTTTCTTGGTGCTATCAGCGCATTACTTTCCATTATTTGCGCTGTGGTGATATTGAGCAATCCATTTACTTCCACGACAGTTCTTTGGATGTTTACCGGAATTATTATGATTGTTGAATCAATTATTGATATTATCACTTTGATCGTAAGCATCAGCGGAAAAACAAAGGAATAAAACTTCTTTACATAATATAAACGCAAGGTATTTTGATCTTCATTTTTTATTTGTTAAAAATGCATAACATATAAAATCGGTACCGATAACTGCAAAAAATTGCTGAAATACATCAGCATCGTAAAAGGAGCTTAATTATGTATTGGAATGATTATATATGGTTCATGGGTGCGATCCTTGTGTGTATGATCTTCTCCGCGATCGCAAACGGGAGAGTACGCTCTGCATTTTCAAAGTACAACAAGGTCAGATGCCGTTCGGGAATGACGGGACGTGATACAGTAATGCGATTGATGCGGGCAAACGGCATCAGCGATATTTCCATAGGATGTGTAAAAGGAGAATTGACCGACCATTATCATCCGGGCAAGAAGATCGTCAACCTTTCCGAAAGCACATACGATAACGACTCGGTAGCGGCTGTTGCAGTGGCAGCTCATGAAATGGGACATGTTATGCAGAAGCAGAACGGATATCTATTATATCGTTTTCGTACAGCCCTTGTTCCGGTAGTAAATTTTGGTTCTCGTCTGGCTATGCCGCTCGTACTGATCGGTTTATTGTTAGATATGTTTGTGGAGTTGGCTGATCCGGAGATCGGATTTTATATTGCAATGGTCGGCGTCATCATGTACGGAGGTTCCTTGGTGTTTGCACTGGTAACACTTCCCGTTGAACTGAACGCAAGCAAGAGAGCACGAGAAATGCTGTTGGCTGAGGGGATACTGACAGAGGACGAGATCAATCCCGCAAAAGAGGTCTTATCAGCTGCGGCGCTTACCTATCTTGCCTCTCTCCTGACTTCACTTGTATATTTTCTTCGCTTTTTGGTTCGTGTACTTACACTGTTCGGCAGACGGGATAGCAGAAGATGATCAAAAATAAAGAAAGGAGCGGAAATTATGGCGAAAAATATTCAATTAGTCCCTTGGAAATTAAAGACAATCCGTTTAGTTGACGAAAGGCTTATGTCCTATAATATCGAAATGACTGAGGTCACAGGAGGTATGTTTTGGAAAGCGTATACCCCCGAACAGATCGCCGGAACAGAGGAATTCCGTTTTGCCGGCGAGCTTTCCGATTTTACTTCAACATCAGACCTTATGCAGTATTATCCGCCTATCGACCTGTACAATGAACGCCTGCGCAGGCTGACCAAAAAGCTTGGTCCTGCATGGATACGTGTGTCCGGCTCCTGGGCTACAAAGACATACTATGATTTTGACGGCACAACGGGCGGCAAAGCTCCCGACGGATATGCAAGTGTTCTCACAAAGGAACAATGGATAGGCGTTCTTGATTTTGTTAAGGACGTAAACGGTAAGCTGCTCATTTCTGTAAGTAACTGTGCAGGCGATCATCCAAACGGAGGAGAGCTTGATTTGACGCAGACAAAAAAGATCTTTGATCTCAGCCATGAATATGGCGTTGATATTGATGCTGCAGAATTTATGAACGAGCCGAATATGCTGGAGGGTTCCGGAGCGCCTAAAGGCTATACCGCAGCTGATTATGCAAGGGATCAGGATATCTTTAACGGTTGGGTAAAGGAAAACTATTCCGAATGTCTGATTGTCGGACCCTGTACACTCGGTGACGGAGCACTTGGAAAATTGGACAGCAAAAAAGCAGGCGCAGGCATCGGTGCACTAATGAAGGTATGTACTACTCACGATCTGATGAAAGACACAAGGATTCCGCTTGATGTATTCAGCTATCATTATTACAATGGAATATCGGAGCGTGGCTCCGCAATGATGCCAAGTGCGCATTGGGACGGCAGCGAGGCACACACTGACGAATATTTATCGGTCGCTCCATTTAATGTGCAGAATTACGCTCCTTTGCGTGACAAGTATGTTCCCGGAGGTCAGATGTGGGTAACAGAATCGGGCGATTCGGGCGGCGGAGGTAGCACCTGGGCATCAACCTACCTTGACGTCTTCCGTACATTAAATGAGCTTGGCAGCTTCTCTGAAATTACCGACGGAATTATCTTCCATAACACCCTTGCTTCCTCCGATTACGGATTTTTAGAGCATGGTACATTTGAGCCGCGCCCTAATTATTTTGCAGTGCTGCTCTGGAACACTCTAATGGGAACGGCTGTGTATGACTGCAGTGCTTACGATATTGAGGAAGCACATATCTACTGTCACTCACGAAAAGACGGCAGAAAAGGCTACGTATACCTTGTCATCAACAATTCACTGACAGAGACTATAATGGCAGAACTGCCTTCAGACGCAGAGATCTATTCACTTTCAGGAAACGGTAATATCCGTTCTTCCGTAATATATCTGAACGGAAAAGCACTCGGAATATCCGCTGAGGGAGACTCTTCAGAGATCGTTCCGGAAAAACACCCCGCAGGAACGATTGAAATAGATCCTGCCACCTGTATGTTCATCGTTTTGTGATAAGTAATAATTGAATTAAGGAGGAAGTTTTATGGAACAGGGATGGAAACGAAAATTTCTGTATAACTGGTATAATATTTCGGTATATATTGCAGGTATTCTGATAGTGTGCCTGGCTATCGGAAACTGGGATACAAGAGAGAAAATGCTGTTGGGTGCGGCAGCATTTATTTTCCTGCATTTCTTTGAAGAATTCGGATTCCCTGGAGGTTTTGCACCTATGGGGCTTAAGGTCGAGATGCATAATACGGACCCTGACCCTGCACATTGGTCACTGAATCAGCTTAATTCTCTTATAGGAAACTGGTACTGTGCCGTGATAATTTACATTTTGCCGCTTTTTTTCCCTAATGTTCGCTTTATGACACTGGCTGCCGCTATATTTGGTTTTATTGAGGTCTTTGGACATTTGATCATGTTTAACATTGCTTGCAAAAAAATTTATAATCCCGGTCTGTTCACGGCATTATTCGGATTAATGCCTATTTCGATGTGGTATTTCAGCACGATCTGGGGACAGCAGCTTTTCCGCGGTGTTGATATTGTCTTAGCTATTGCATGGATAGGTTTTAACTATTGGCTGGCATTTCGCAGTCCTATTTATAAGAAGCTGGGAGCAATGTCCGATCGTTATGCATTTACTCCCGAAGAAGTCAAGCGTGGAGAGGAATACTTAAGGTGAATAAAAAAATAATCATTGACCCTGAATAAATACACAAAAACAGCACCATAATGCATTGACCCCAAAAAGTTAGACAATGTTATTAAGGAAAAATTATACAAAGCGACCAAAAGCGATTTTGGTCGCTTTTGCTATGCTGCTCTGTGTCTATATTCGACAGGAGAAAGTCCATCAAGCTTAAGCTTGATACGCTTGTTGTTATACC
>JBJERX010000047.1:0-3796 GCA_051882495.1 Huintestinicola sp.
GATGAAAATGAAGAAAATTTCTTACATAGCGCCAAACACATCTACCATCAAAATCAAAGGAACCTATGTTGAGGAGTGTAACGGATGAAGGAGTTTGAAACAAAGGAGTTAAAGCCGATGGATAAAGCTGTACAGATGGCTAGAGCTATACAGCATTTTGATAAAGTTGTAGCCATATATAAAGATCAGAGCACTTTTGAAAACGCTCTTGAAACTGCCAAGCGTGAACTTGGTGTTGATGCAAATGAGCTGGACGGATTTAGCGGTTATGCTAAGTGTGGTTATGATGATAATAATCGTGAGTGTGTTCAGCTTACTCAAAGCGTAGATTGCCCCGAGGGATGCAAGCCCGTATGGGTATTTTACAAAAAGGAGAAGTGTTTTTATTATGATGATAACTGAAACCCCTGACAGCAATTACGATACACTGTGTAATTTCTGTCGCTATGTTGACGGCAGGGCAAAATTCCTTGAAACGTCTTCAGGGAAAAATACCGATATTTACGATTTCTGCCGAAAAAAGTGCAAAGAAAAATGTAATGTCGATTTTCCTGAAAAAGATGATGGATCTATGATGGACAAAATGTGCTTTGACTGCAGCGGGAACGATTGCTTAAATTATTTGCTGTACATATCAGCTGTACAAGCTGCCGAGTTAAGAGAGCATATCAAGACAAACAGCCCCGATGAGCAAGAAACGAGCACAGGTGTCGACTGCATACCTTGTGAAATATCTATTGATATAGGTAACTATCGTATGAGCTACGGAGCTACGGCTACTGCTGCAGCGTCTCTTAGAGAAATTATCGAAACGAGTGATGTAAAATTTTCAGAGTGCAAAGGTCCTGTCGAGTATCAGCTTACAGGCAATGAAGATGATACTCTTAATATATCTATCAAAAGTTTTATTATTGATAGACTGCTTAAGGAATGGAGAGGACGGACAAATGATAAGTAAGCTCCTTGAACGGCTGACATTTATTCCGTGGTATTTGATACAGACCAAATTTTTCCGAAAGCAAATCAATCTGGAACGGCTGTATAAAAACGGATATTGTTCCAGTTTCCAGTATAAATTTTTAAGGAAGTGAGATTTACTATGTCAAGGATTGAATTAAAGTCCTGTCCTTTCTGTGACAATCCTGACTGCCATATAACAAAAGAGCAAGTATTGCAAAGAGGTCCGATAATAGAAATCAACGCCAGCAAGATTATGCGAATTGAATACAATGGCCTTCCAAGGACCTATGCCTTCAAGGGTGTACCCGCATACAACAGCTTGAGTGCTCTTATTCCGGATCCCGAGGATGAAAATCCTCACGCATTTACTCGCTTCGTTTATGATGAAGACGAAGATTGCGCTGATGGGTGGGAGAATTGGGAAATTGCGAACCCGCTATCATTTCCTACCGAAGCAGAAATGCTAAAAAAGCTCGGGGTACAGGAGGCAGACAATGGCTGAAAAATACGTTAAAGCATCTGATTGCGAGAAATATTTCTATAATCATTTAGATGATTATAACATAATAAGTGCTATGAACGCTATTGAAGAAATGCCTGCAGCTGATGTGGTTGAGGTTGTGAGGTGTAAGGATTGTAAATATGCACATTACTGGTATGGTAATGATACTTTAGGCAATACCAAATATCTTTGTCATTATATCGAATATGAAAAATCTTATCCAGATGTGTTTGCTGATGATTTTTGCAGTCGTGGCGAAAGAAGGGCAGACAATGGATAGGAAAGAAATTACAAGGTCTTTATCACGTCTGCTTGAGGAACATATCAATCCCTACAAGGATCCTCGTGTGTATTGGGCAAAAGAGGTCACATTCGATTATGCAACAGAGCATAGCGTAAGAGTTGATTATATGCGTTTTCTCCCGGTAAACAACACCATTTCGGGCATTGAAAAAGGAGATTTTTACTGCTATGAGATCAAGTCTTCAGTAGAGGATTTCCACTCCAAAAACGGACACAACTTTATCGGTGATTTCAACTATTACGTTATGCCTCTTGATGTGTACGAAAAGGTTAAGAATGAAATCCCGTTTCGCATAGGCGTATATGTGCCCAGCTTTGATATGACGCACGGTGAATATCTGAAATCTATCAAAAAAGGAAAGCGAGCTGACAGAAGCCGCCCCACGATAGAAATGTTGCTTATGATGTTCCGCTCTGCGAACAGAGATCGGAGGGTCGACTATGGCTATTGATAGCACATCGTTAAAAAAGCCGTGCCCCTTCTGCGGAAACAAAAAGCTTTTATTCCGAGATGTTGTGTATGACAAAACACAATGGATTATCGAATGCTCCGTCTGCGGAATGGAATTTACAGTCAAGCAAAAATTCAACGAATTTACCCGCAAGCCTATGTCAAATCATGATGATGTGGTGCGGATATGGAATGGGAGAGATGAGAATGGATAAACAAGACTACATAAGCCGAGAAGAAGCACGAAGCACATTATCAATTATTACTAATGACGCTACTTGCCCTTTGAGTGTCGCAAGCGAAATTGAATTTTTGCTTGATATGGTTCCTGCAGTTGATGTTGCTCCTGTTCGTTACGGGCATTGGACTAACAATAAGCACACAGATACGGCGGTTTGCAGTGAATGTAAGCGTGTATTTACTGATGAAACAAATTATTGTCCCAACTGCGGAGCCCAAATGGGAGGAAGTGAATGACATGAGCGAATTAATAAGTAAATTTAGCGGGCCCAACACCGCCTTGAGCCTTGCAAATGAGATTTGCGAGCATAATCGTCAGATTCTGCCTGTCACTATCATTGATGCTGAGGTAAAGTTTAAGGTTAAGTACCACGATGGGGTAATAAAAACGCATAAGATCATAATGGACGGTACCGGCGGAAGCTGTGTTGGCGTTTCCAGAGTAAAGCACGAAGATGATATCCTTGAGGATGTCGGGGTCAAATTTGAAGATATGATAGTTCGTAAGCAATATGAGGTAGTAAGCTACGATAAAGGAGATGCTGAAAATGTCGGAGATGTCTGAATTCATAAAGCGTGGCACAATATATGAGAAGCTTGATGCTATCGGAGGCTGTGACGCTACCGAGCCTTGGTCACAAGGTTGGGACAAGGCTATTGATGAAGCAATAAGCATTGTCGAGAATGCTCCTGCAGCAGATGCAGTTGAGGTTGTGCGCTGTAAGGACTGCAAATACTATGTTAATCATGACTTATGCTATTGCAGGAACAAAAAGGGACTTACGGACATTGTTAAACCTGACGATTTCTGCAGCTATGGAGAAAGGGCGGAAAATTGCAATGCCTGAGAAATATGTAAAAGCTTCTGAGTGTGAGAAATATTTCTATGAGCATTTAGATGATAATAACATGATAGGCGCTATGAACGCTATTGATGAAATGCCTGCAGAAGATGTTGCGCCTGTTGTGCGCTGTAAGGATTGCAAGTACTTTCACAATGAAAAAATGCTTTATGCCGCAAAAATTATTGATGAACACGCTGACGGAATTTGTGCATTGAGAAGAAGCTACACTGACAATATTGAACATACAAACGTAAGCGCCAATGATTTTTGTAGTTCCGGTGAAAGAATTGCAATGAATGAAATAAAGTTACTGCCCTGCCCATTTTGCGGAGGTGAAGCTATTTTATCCAAGGAAGAAATCCCTGACGGTAATATATCAGCTCATACTGCTTGTATCAAATGTAATGATTGCGGCTGTGCTACACGCCAATATATCATTGACGGATACTACGGAAGTACAGATACTGTTGCGGATTGTATTAACGCTTGGAACAG
>JBJERX010000048.1:0-3775 GCA_051882495.1 Huintestinicola sp.
TGAATAAGCAAAAGCGCAGGGCCATCACCCGGCAGCTCACCGTAATTGATAATATTACCGGTTGGCAGAGTGACCTGTTTTTCGACTGTACCCAGTTCCGTTATCTTCTTCATATCCTTTTCCCACCAATGGAGATTCTGATAACAGAAGCAGCCAAATGCGATCACAGCAGCAGCTAATACGACCAATAAGACGATTACAATTATTTTCATTGTTTTTCTCACCATAACCCTGATCCCTTTCATTTTTTTAATATTATACAATGAAATGCAGCTATTGTCCACCAACTAATCTTTACGCATTTATATGAATTTGGTTATGTTTAGTTGCATATCCGGCAATACAGTTCATACATATATTTTAATGGTAATAGATTCAAAAGTCAATAAAAAAAGTCACGGACATCTATACAAACGCCCGTGATTTCCATAAATTTTCAATTTAGCTCTTATCCCCTGCGTGAATAGCTCACCTTATCCTCCACAATAACATCATCAACCATTGTTGCGGTAAGCGCTGCCGTCATACCGACCTCAAGCCTTTCATCAAGGCTGAGCTTCACATCGTGAACAACATAAGTATCAAGGTATTCAAGCCTTTCCCTCATGTATCTTGCAAGTGCGGTCTTTACGCCCATTGCCATATTCACATCGCTGTCGGCGGTATCAATGATGTATTCCTCAAAGGCAGCAACAGTCATTTCAAGCTGCTCAGCATCAAGGTCAATTCCGCAGTTTTTTCTGAGAATTGCCTTTATTTCTTCGCTGGGTTCAATCGGGTTTTTCCTGAGATTTTCAAAGTAGGCTGCTTCTTCCTCCTTTTTCCTCCGCCTGTTCTCGGCTGCGATCACCGCCTTTTCATACATTCTTTTCTGACGCTCGGCTTCGTTTGCCTTGACCTCCTCATGGGCTTTCAGAAATGCCGCCGCAAATCTGAGGTCCGTTTGCAGCTTTTCGGTACCCTTGTCCATTTTTACCACCCTTTCGATGTATTGTGTTTCTCTCTACATTTCTGATTATACTACTTATATAAGTAGTTTTCAATAGTTATTTACGACAAATCTTTTGAAAAAATTTGTCCTGTCTGCTCATTGACATACTTATATAAGTATGATATAATGATTGATTATAGAAATATCTGTCCGGAGGTGCTTGTATGCCCGTATCAGAAAAACAAAAAGGCTATGCCCGCAAATGGGATAAGGATAATATGCGAACGATCGCCACTCGCGTTCGTTCCAATATTGCAGATGATTTCAAGCAATACTGCGAAGAAAAGGGCACTTCCTGCACCGCAGAGGTCAAGCGGCTTATTGAAGCTGCTCTTGAAGATTGGTACAAGGAACTGGAAGAAAGAGAGAAAAACACATGAGCGTAATAAGAAGTTCAAAGGGTCAGGCTATGCCCGATTCCATAGTCAGCTTTGGAGCAGAAGCCTTTGAAAAAACGTACAATACCGTTATTCGCTGGCTGGGTAATGCCGGAATATTCATCAACTCAAGAGGGACAACGATCATGATCGACCCGCTTATCGAGGGCTTTGATATGCCACAGTTATTTGATTCGCCCATTTCCACAAAAGATGTGCCTGCCCTTGATGCTGTATTAGTTACCCACATTGACAGCGACCATTTCAGTCGGGATACCTGTAACAGTCTGAAAAATGTATGCAGATCATATCATGCTCCGAAATATGTTGCTGAAATTATGACCGAGGAAGGTCTTGCTGGATTCGGACATGATATTTATTCGTCCTTTACCATAAATGATGTGAAAGTCACCTTGACACCCGCAGATCATACCTGGCAAAACGAATATCCGTCATATAACTTCCGAAAATGGGAAAACAAAGACTATTGCGGATTCCGTCTTGATACACCTGACGGCTGTATCTGGATGCCCGGTGATTCACGGCTTATGGAAGAACATTTGAATATGTCCGTTATTCCTGATGTTATCCTGTTTGACTTTTCAGATAATTCATGGCATATCTCCTTTAATGGAGCAGTAAAGCTGGCAAATACCTATCCCGATTCAAAACTGATATGTATTCATTGGGGAACTATTGATGCCCCTGATTTTGATCCGTTTAACGGCGATCCCACCGAGCTCAAGGAACATATAATAAATCCTGACCGAATCATTATCCTCAGACCCGGAGAACCATTCATATTGTGACGAACAAAATATCATTGCACCGCAAGCAGATGCAGCAAGCATCACGCCTGCGGTGCTTTTTTGCTCATTCATCGTCTATATCAAGCCCGTATTCGTCAATGATCTCTTCAACCAGTTCCTTATAGGCTCTGACAACATCAATGCTTTCGGACAAAATAATACGGGTTTCCCTACGGCTATCGGAGAATAACAAAAGAATTGAAGAATAAATTTGTTATCAATCATAAGACCGTGCAGAGATTAATGCGTAAAATGGGCATCTTTTGCCGTGTTCGTATGCATAAGTATAACTCATATAACAGTCAAGAGGGGATTATGACTTTTCTGGAAATGTATGCAGATGTCCTGGGTACATATGGTCTTGAAATTACAAACTGTGAAATATGCGGCAGCCTTATGGTCACAAAGGTCAGCAAGCCTTCTCTCACCTGCACACGTGCCGATTGCAGGAAAAAGTATCATAACAGGGTAAACTCCGCCTGCCGCCGTGCCACATATAAAAATCCAATTGAAAAGGCTTAAATATCCCCACTACATTGACACTTATTATATACTTACGCGTAATATTGCTTAGAAAGGACAATATATGAATTTTTTGCGAAAAATATCTCTTGTATTTCTTTCTATTGGAGTCGGAATTATGTTTTGTGAAACTGTATACGTTAGAATAAAATATAATAAAGGTTTCTATAATGTGACAGATATTATTTCTGATTTATCGTGTGTCTATTTGGCTTTTTTATTAATTATATTTGGGCAGACTGTATCAATCGGTTTATTAACATCCAAAGAGCTACCATTATGTTTAACAAGGAAAGTATATAGGGCTGTTCAATTTGAATTATTGGTTGGTTGTATACCTATAGTAGTTTATATATTCCGAAAATATTTTGATGTTGGTTTGTATTTTGTATATCAAAATGATCCTTTTTTTCAACAAATAGTTATAATAGTTGACTTCTTAAATGCAATAACACTAATTATTGCTTCAATTATTTCATTATCCATTATTACTCGTACATCTAAAACAAATAAAAGTTAGTTTATCTTGCTTTCACGGGAGCCTGCAGAACATACCGAAAGAAGCTGCTCCGTTCGGAAACCGCTATTTCTATATATGACAAGAAATATGACGAGATCCGTGAAGCTGTTCTCGCAAAGAAAAATGTTCTGCCAAAGAAAGCTAATTCGGAAATTATCGAGAATTTCAAACTGTATTGTGATAAGGAAAAAGACCAGCTGAGGGAGTTTTCTAATGATTTGAAGAAGGAATATATTAAGGTAAGATAAACGGTCAAAATATCACTTCTTATTCTTTTCCGGATTTTAGAATATATTCCACATTACGACACGATACAACCACTTGTTTGTAAATGTTAAACCTTTTTACATTCAAAACATATAAATCCCTCTTCCAACTATCGGCGGAGGGATTTGTGTCAATATGAACAATATGTCCATGCAAATCAGGGTTTCCTAAAAGAACAGCCTGTAAAAATATGAATACACATTATAGCATTCTATTTATAAATAGTACTTTGTTAAACTAAATCTTGTATAAATCAAAAAGATGTGCTATAATAATCATAAGCGATATA
>JBJERX010000049.1:0-3760 GCA_051882495.1 Huintestinicola sp.
AAGAATGGTTCCCAGACTCTTACATTGAATACTGATTATGCTATTCAGTATGGTACAAATACAGATCGTGGAACAGGTACAATTAAGATTTCCGGTAAGGGAGCTTATACTGGTACAGTAAATCTTACTTTCACAATTCAGTAAAATAAAATAATTCCTATGCTAGAAAAAGTCAAGGTTTTTATACCTTGACTTTTTTTCTTAGTTACAATGTCCATTATAAAAATAAATGTACAAAAAACGCTTGAATTCAGATTTTACTGAATCCAAGCGTTTTTTTGTTAAATATCGTAGTTAAGCCGTTTAAAGCTTACTTCATAGCCTCTTCAACCGCAACAGCGCAAGCAACAGTAGCACCAACCATAGGGTTGTTGCCCATACCGATAAGACCCATCATCTCAACGTGAGCAGGAACGGAAGAGGAACCTGCGAACTGTGCATCTGAGTGCATTCTTCCCATAGTATCAGTCATACCATAGGAAGCAGGACCTGCAGCCATGTTATCGGGGTGAAGTGTACGGCCTGTTCCGCCGCCGGACGCTACAGAGAAGTACTTCTTGCCCTTCTCAACGCATTCCTTCTTGTATGTTCCTGCAACAGGGTGCTGGAAACGAGTGGGATTTGTGGAGTTACCTGTGATGGAAACGTCAACGCCTTCCTTCCACATGATTGCTACACCTTCTGTTACGTCGTTTGCACCGTAGCAGTTAACCTTTGCACGAAGACCCTCAGAGTAAGGCTTGCGGAATACTTCCTTAACCTCACCTGTGTAATAATCCATCTCCGTCTCAACATATGTAAAGCCGTTGATACGAGCGATGATCTGAGCAGCATCCTTGCCGAGACCGTTGAGAATTACACGGAGGGGTTCTTTACGAACCTTGTTAGCCTTCTCGGCGATACCGATAGCACCCTCAGCAGCAGCGAAAGACTCGTGACCTGCGAGAAAAGCGAAGCACTTTGTTTCTTCTTCAAGGAGCATCTTGCCAAGGTTGCCGTGACCAAGACCAACTTTACGCTGATCAGCAACAGAACCGGGGATGCAGAATGCCTGAAGACCTTCACCGATAGCAGCAGCAGCGTCAGCAGCCTTTGTGCAGCCCTTCTTAACAGCGATCGCACAGCCTACAGTGTAAGCCCACTTAGCGTTTTCAAAGCAGATAGGCTGAATGCCTTCTGTGATCTTGTAAGGATCGAAGCCCTTAGCCTTGCAGATCTCTGCACACTCCTCAATAGAGTTGATGCCGTACTGAGCGAGAACAGCCATGATCTGCTTTTCTCTTCTTTCATATGATTCAAATAAAGCCATTGTAGATTTACCTCCTTATTTAATTCTCAGATTACTGCTTTCTGGGGTCAATGATCTTAACAGCGTCAGCAACTCGTCCATACTGACCCTTAGCCTTTTCAAAAGCAGTGTTAGCGTCATCGCCGCCCTTGATGAAGTCCATCATCTTACCGAAGTTAACAAACTGGTAGCCGATGATCTCGTCATCTGCGTTAAGTGCGATGCCTGTTACGTAACCATCGGTCATTTCGAGGTAACGAGGACCCTTCTTAAGAGTACCATACATTGTACCAACCTGAGAACGGAGACCTTTACCAAGGTCTTCAAGACCTGCACCAACTACAAGACCATCCTCGGAGAAAGCAGACTGTGAACGACCGTAAACGATCTGGAGGAAAAGTTCTCTCATAGCTGTGTTGATAGCATCACATACGAGGTCAGTGTTAAGTGCCTCAAGGATTGTTCTGCCGGGGAGGATCTCAGCTGCCATAGCTGCGGAATGAGTCATACCGGAACATCCGATTGTCTCAACGAGTGCTTCCTGGATAACGCCCTCCTTGACGTTGAGTGTGAGCTTACAAGTACCCTGCTGAGGAGCACACCAGCCGATACCGTGTGTAAAACCGGAGATATCCTTGATCTCCTTGGCTTTAACCCACTTTGCTTCTTCGGGAATTGGAGCAGCACCGTGTGCAACGCCCTGTGCCACGGGGCACATTGATTCAACCTCATGAGAATAGATCATATTAGTTACAAACTCCTTTCGATTTTTGCTGCGGTCGGAAAGGCCACAATGGATCTGTGCGGCCTGTCATTCGCATACATCTACATTATACAGTATTTTTCATCAAAAATCAAGACCGTTTTGCAATTTTTTTTGTATACCGGAATAAATATATATCACAGAAATGTTGAAAAGCGGGAAAACGGCTAAATATCGTATATGGATTTAGAACAGGAGATCGTCCTCATTTAATAGGATATATGTGTTTTTTAAGAGTCATAATGAAATATAAGGCAGCAGGGGAGAATGGCAATAATATATTGTGATGCTTGTTATTTAGAACAGTTACGTTACTGGGTGTATATATAATTTTCTGAACTTTTATTATAATTGTAAACTTATTCAATTAAATGTGTTGACAAACTTATCTTAATGTGATATACTCAGTTTAAAATGTTTTTGAAGAGGCTTGATCTATTATTTTTGAAATAGATACGATGAAAGGAAAGAACAATCAGAATGGATAGAAAAAATACCCAAAGCATCCGAAACAAAAAGACGTATTCATTGACAGTAATAGCTCTGATGTCAGCAGTGACCTGTGTTTTAGCACCATTGTCCATTCCCATCGGACCTGTTCCGATTTCGCTCACTAATCTTGTTATATTTCTGTCTCTGTATATTCTGGATTGGAAAAAGGGGACTATAAGCTATTTGATATATATTTTAATAGGATTTGTGGGACTTCCCGTATTTTCCGGATTCACGGGCGGGGTAGGAAAGCTTGCAGGACCGACGGGAGGCTACATAATCGGATTTATTCCGATGGCAATAATTGCGGGATTAGCAATTGATAAGTTCCATAAGAGATGGATTCATCTCGCAGGAATGATCATTGGCACCGTTATTTGCTACGCAGTAGGGACAGCATGGTTTTGTTACCAGTCGGGTACTGCCCTTACTGCCGCACTTTCAATCTGCGTATTCCCGTTTATCCCCGGAGACCTGATGAAAATGATTATTGTAATACTTTTTGCACCAACTATCAGAGAAAAGCTGGATATGACAAAGTCTAATATATGACTTGATACTATTTCAATATTAATGATCATACCGGAAGATAGAGTTTCATCGTAAAAATGATTCCATGTAAAAAATGATTTTCAATAATATCTCCCTAAATAGCAAAACATTACCGCTAATAAACGTAATTGAGGGTCATATAATACTAATGCAAACCCGAAAGACACATGAAAAATCATGATGTCAAATCAATATCATTATTTGAATTCAAAGGAGAATTATTATGAAAAACGATAATCTTACAATGCAGGGCCGTGAAGCTCTTGAAAGATTTAAGATGGAAGCAGCCAATGAAGTGGGCGTAAATCTCAGAAGTGGTTACAACGGTGACCTTACTGCAAGAGAAGCCGGTTCTATTGGCGGTATGATGGTCAATATGATGACTCCCGAACAACAATGGTGTTTTACACGCTCAAATGTACGTAAAACAGGACATTCGGAGGAGTTTATGTTTTATGTGCAAAGTGGGATATAAGGGAAATGATTCCCGTGTTTATAATGTGAATGTTCTTGACTTTTTGGATGGTTACTGCTATACTATTGTATAGTAACTGTCCCTTGGCGTCTGGGGTGTTCGTAGTTTGCTCACTCATTGAAAGATTACAACTACTACTTTGTTAAAACTAAATCTTGTATAAATCAAAAAGATGTGCTATAATAATCAT
>JBJERX010000050.1:0-3714 GCA_051882495.1 Huintestinicola sp.
TAGTGCGTTCAAGCAGCAGGCTTATCACACGCAGATTATCGGCATTGTCATCTACAGCAAGAATGCGGCACTCGGGAGCAATAAAGCTGTCCGAACAGTTTTTTTCACTTACGGTAAGGGATATTTCGCCGATTGGAGAGCTGTTGCAGATCATCTGCGGTATTTCTATCCCGAAAGTGCTGCCCTTGCCTTCACGGCTTTCCGCAATAAGCCGTCCGCCCATACTGTCTGCAAGATCCTTTGCTATTGCAAGTCCGAGACCTGTACCCTCAACAGCATATTCAACAGCATTTTTTCCTCTTCCGAACACTTCAAAAATATGTTCAAGCTCCTTATCGGGTATGCCTATGCCTGTGTCGGAAACGGTTATTCTCAGAACGGCGGTCTCGTTATTATCATTTTGGACGGAGGTCTCCGCCGAAAGAGTCACACTTCCGTAACGGGTATATTTTACGGCATTTGAGAGAAAGTTTGTAACTATCTGTTTAATATGATTTTTGTCACCCTCAAGCATGGACATCATATCGGGAGAAATATCAGCCGCAAAGACCAGACCCTTTTTGCCGCAAAGCTCATTTCCGATGGACGCAAGCTCCGACACAAGGGAATCGGTGCGGTATGGCTTGACCGAGGTCATGATCCTGCCCGATTCTATCTGTGTGACATCGAGAATATTGTTTATGATAGAAAGCAGCAGATCGCCTGCACTCTGAATTTTTGAGGTGTATTCAAGTACTTCACGATGGTCGGAGGAGCGTGTTATCAGTTCGTTCATTCCAAGAATAACGTTTATAGGCGTGCGTATCTCGTGGCTCATATTTGCAAGGAAAATACCCTTTGCCTTGCTGCTTCGGTGTGCCTCCTCCATTGCTTCGTTATACATTTTTATCTGGAAAAACATAGTGGCGCCCAGAGCGGAAGAAGCAACGCAAATTCCGGTCACAACGTCACCGACAACGCCCTTTTCATCGGGGAACGGCGTTACAAGCTGCGGGAAACAATAAGCTGCAACACAGCACGATACATAAATGAATATCTCGGCTGCGGCACAGATAATGCCTGCTTTTCCCTCAAGCATAAAAAGAGTGAACACCACTGCAAACACAAAAAAACAAGGCATCCCGCTGTTATATCCGCCTGCTGAAAAGAACATTATCGGAAACAGCAGCATGAAAAGGAATGTGATCGTAATTATGTAGCATGGACGGTAATTCCCCGTTTTAGCCGAATATACGAACAATGCCGCCGAAAGAAGAGACGATGACAACAGCACAGCACTGTTGAGTGCAGACACACCGTTTATCAGCGAAGCGGCAAATATCACGAGGCTCATAATGAAGCCTGTTGCCGCGAGCAGGTTAAATATCCTTACCCGGAAATCTATATTCTTTGCAAACAATTTGTTCTGTATAAATTTTAACATTATATCACCTATCAAGGAATTTAAGCATTTTAAAGGGCAATTTGCTGATATGCGTATGTGCAGGGCATTTAAATTATAATAAACGCTTTGTGTTTTGTGTTTATTATATCACACAGATCTTTACTTTGCAACGGTGCAGCTGCAGGAGTGTCCCCGAGGGACATTGAATCCGAAGTCACAATGATTTATAATTAAACTATATAATAATATTGCTCCCCCAATTAACTATTGAATTTTCTGATTGCCCCGCTGTCGAAATCCGTCATCAGAAAACCTTGCAATATCCGCATATTCCTGCGGTTTTCTTCCATAGTAAACAACATGATTACTATATGCTTTCGACAGCGGTTCTTCGCATAAAACTTCATCAGTTAATTGGGGAAGCAATAATGATGTATTCTAAAAGGGGAATCTTATATGAATGTGCAGAAGTTTATTTTCTGCACTGCAGCTGTAATGTTGCTTGCAGGCTGTTCGGACGGAATTTCCGATATGGTCGGTCCGTCAGCCGATGATGCCGGTGACCTGTTTGACTACACTGACCCGAGAACACCTTTGCGGTGGAGGATAATGACGGGGGCAATACCGTCTACATCTATTTCCGTCAGCAGAGCGGCGGCGATTTTATTGATCAATACTAATCTTTAATCGTTCTATAGACAAGGCCGACCGATGAAATAATCAGAGCCTAAGGAAGCGGCTGCAGCAATATGTCAAGCGAAGCTTGACGACGAATGTGATTATTTCATCCGAGGATTTGTCTATAGGTTGATTGAAGATTAGTATAAAATACAACAGGCTGATATGTATCTCATGTCAGTCATAAACAGAAAGATTAAAGGAGAAGTATTTTATGAAAAAAGCAAGAATTATTTTAGCATTGTCTATGGCTATGTGCCTGCTTGCAGCCTGCGGCAGCACACCGTCTTCCGAAGTGACAGACTCATCGAAGCCATCGCAGAGTGCACAGCCTTCCGAAGTGGCAGATTCATCGGAGCCGTCGCAGAGTGTACAGCCTTCCGACGCAGCAGACTCAACGGAGTCGGAAGAACCGTCGCAGGGTGCGGCAGAGAGTACGCAGACCGATGTCCTCTATGCCGTTTTCGGTGCTGAAGATGTCAGAGAATACCCCCTTGAATATACCGGCGACAAGAAAACCGCCGAGGAGCTGGCAAATGAGCTGAGCGGACTGACAGGACTGGATTTTAACATCACTGCCAGCAAGACAGATGACGGCTTGATCGTTGACTGGGCTGCAGATTCTACTCTGAGAGCAGGACTTGATGACCGTGTGCAAAAGGATGAGTTCTTTTTCTTCGACCATGATACGCTGAGCTGGTTCATGATGGACAGTCTTTGGTACACCCTGACCGAGAATCTTAACGCCGAGAATATCTATTACACCATGGATGGCGGCAAGGAACTGTTCTCTGAGGAACTGTATCCTGTCCATGAAATCCCCTCTGATGTCCCCTATATGGGATCGGATTTTTACGCTGCTCATTCCGATGTGCAGGGTGATGAGGAAAACCCTTATGCCTGCACCGCGGGTATGTGGAGATTGGACGGGGCAACAGATACAGCCAGCATTGAAATGGATGGATTTGGTGTATTTACCATGTATTATGCCAGCGGATCAGTGGAAGCTACCGGCTATCTTGAATATGTTGATGAATATGAAGACGGCAACTATAGGTATGATTGTTATAATGCCGATGGTGAGTGTTTAGTAAGCTTCTACTTTGATTCGGATACACAGATCCATGTAGGAAACGACGAGGGAACGGTCTACATATTGGACACACAGTCGGCTATGCAGGCAGCTTATCTGGGCTTCTGGGAGTACGACGATGGAACAATTCTTGAGATTGATGGTAAAATATGGAACACTTATGAGTCCGGTGAATCAACCCCGTTTGCAGGGGGACCTGTGGAATATGATGAGGAAGCTGCCTACCTGATGAACGAAGATGGCTCCTCCGGCGGCGGCAAGGTTTCTTTTGATGATAGCGGATACCTGAAAGATGGCGACAATGTTCTGACCTATCTCGGCAGCAGTTTCGATGATGTTCCGAAGGGTTGATGATACTGCTTCGGTTTTGGGGCGAACAGAATACTGATTTCTAAGGAATCACTGAATAAATCAGGTATGCAAGCAAGATGCGTGCCAAGCCTTTAGGCGTGATTTATTCAGTGGTTTCCTAATCAAAGCTTAGGCAAAAATCCGCAAAAAACCAATAATACTAATAACCATTTAACCTATGGATAAAATACGGCGGCTATAATACGCC
>JBJERX010000051.1:0-15610 GCA_051882495.1 Huintestinicola sp.
GAGCATCTGCCTTACAAGCAGAGGGTCATAGGTTCGAGCCCTATTGTTCCCACCACATGGCCTGGTAGTTCAGCTGGTTAGAACGCCGCCCTGTCACGGCGGAGGTCGTGGGTTCGAGTCCCATCCAGGTCGCCATTATGCGGATTTAGCTCATCTGGTAGAGCGCCACCTTGCCAAGGTGGAGGTAGCGAGTTCGAGCCTCGTAATCCGCTCCATTTTTTAAAAGCATCAGATTTTCCTGGTGCATTATAAGGCGCTATAGCCAAGTGGTAAGGCGTAGGTCTGCAACACCTTGATCCCCGGTTCAAATCCGGGTGGCGCCTCCAATTACACCGTATGCAAAGCATGCGGTGTTTTTTGTTTGACTCCGAATCGGAATGGTTACTGTATTGCATCATTACCGAGCCACTATTTTTAGCACCAATCAAAAGCAACGGAACGAATGGGTGCAGGGGTACCCGGCAAATTTGATATTTTTTTGAAAAAATGTAACCAAATTGTAATTATTTTTGATAAGTTTGTTATTGGCATTTGGGAAAATATATGATATAATAACAAGTAATGAAATTTCATACTGACAATTTATGTCTGCATGAGATTCACATTTTGACAATGAATCAGAAAGGAAGATTTTATTATGAAAATAAGCAAGCTTTCTAAGTCTATTGCTGCTGTTGCTGCTGCAGGCGTTATTGCTTCTCAGACAATGGCTATCAGTGCATTAGCAGTTGATTATTATTACTATGTAAATGGCGTTTACTATTCCACATTTGAGGATGCTTTATATGAGGCACATGGCGGCACATATGAATCAGTTCCTGCAAGCAGAGTAACAGGTGTTACAAGATGGTATTCTCAGGATACACACAAGATCTACAATACTCTTGCTGAAGCTCAGGCAGCCGGCGATCACTACAGCGAGGTAATCGTTCCTACAAACAGTGCATACTACGGATATGGTCTCTGGTACAGCAGCCTTACAGGTCAGTACTATAATACATATGCAGATGCTGTTGCTGCATCAAACGGTCACTCCGAATATGTTTCTCAGGGTTCTTACTATGGCTACACTGGAACATACTACTACAGCACAGTAACAGGAAGATACTACACATCATATTCCGCAGCTCTCAGTGCTTCCAATAACGACAGCACAAAGGTCGTTACAATTGACGGCAATAACTACTACTATGGTACTTACGGCTATGGATACTATTCTACATTAACACACAGATATTATTCAACATATGCTGCTGCACTTGCTGCATCCAACAATAATCCTAAGTACGTTGTATCTCTTAACAACAGCTTCTACAACGGTTCTTACTCCTCTATCTACAGATATTATTTCAACGGAGTATTCTATGGTTCCTTACAGGAAGCGATCAATGCCGGCGGTACAGCTCTCGGTGTGGATATTTTCTATACTCCCTACGGCTTTAGCGGTGATGTAACATACGTTTATTACTATGACGGTCACTACTATGGTTCTCTCGCTGCTGCTCAGGCTGCAGGCGGAACAAAGGTTGGCGTTGATATCTTCTACGTTCCCGAGGGATACTACGGAAGCACAAACAACGTATTCTTCCACCCATACGGATACGTTACAGGTACAACAACAACAAGCACAACAACTGCTTCCGACGGCACACCTTACATCTATGGCAAGAGCACAAAGCATGGCTGGAATACAATTATCAAGTATCTCAAGAACTCTTCCAAGGGCAGCACTGTTACGATCGACATGAACGGTTCTGCAATTGTAAGCGGTGACGCTCTCGCTGCTATCAAGGGCAAGAACGTCAACCTCACATGTGTTCTTGACAATGGTGCTAAGTGGACTATCAACGGCAAGGATGTTGTTACAGCTGCTGATATGAACATCTATGTTGAGTACAATGCTAACTACATTCCTTCCAAGCTCCTTAAGAAGGGCGTAAAGGACAGCGTTTCATATACTCAGGTAGCTATCTCCAACAAGTACGGAGATCTTAATGCTGAATCTCTCGTAACTGTTAAGTTCAACAAGAAGCGTGCAGGTCTTACAGCTCACGTTTATGTATATGACAATGTTGCTAACTCACTCAAAGGTGTTTGCAAGTCCAAGGTTCTTTCCGATGGTTCCTGCACATTCACAGCTGAAGAGGGCGGTCCTTACCTCATCGTTCTCAAGTAATTATACTTGATACTAATCTCCCTTTAACCTGTAGATAAATTTGACAGCTATAATTGTACCAATCGTCGTCAAGCTTCCTTGACTGGTGCAATTTTACCTGCTAACTTTATCTGCAGAACAAAGGGGGATTAGTATGAAACAATTTGACTGATAATCAAAAAAAACGGGATACTCCGCGATGGGGTATCCCGTTTTTCTGCTATAATACAGTTACTGACAGAAAAAGGACTGACCGTATCAGGTCAGTCCTGTATTTATCAATTGCCTCTGCGTCTTGCAGTATTTCTGCGTTTATTGTCCATATTCTTCTTGATATCCACAAGACGTTCATCCGAACTTTGCTTGAATCTGTTCAGCATATCTTCAAATGCAGCTTCGGGAGTAAGAGGTGCTTTCTCCTGCTGGGGATATCCGCCTTTACGGTCATTTCTTCCCTCGCTGCGGTCACTTCGGTTTTCACGGTTTGAGTCATAACGCCTTCCGCCGCTCTGACCATCACGCTTGAAATCACGCTTTGGAGGGGGATCCATTGCTTTCTTGATGGAAAGAGAGATCTTTCCGTCCTCGGAAACAGCAAGTACCTTGACCTTGACCTGCTGACCCTCTGTGAGATGATCCTTGATCTCGTTAACAAAGGTATTCGCTACCTCAGAGATATGTACCATACCTGTAGTTCCCGGTTCCAGCTCAACAAAAGCTCCGAATTTTGTAATGCCTGTAACCTTACCCTCGTAAATTTTTCCTATATCCGGCTGCATAAAAAAATTTGTATCCTTCCTGTAATTTATATATCTCAGGGGGGAGTCCCCATGGGAATCAGTTTCTTGTGGTATCGTAGAATCTCCGTTCATCAGGATAAGCATATCCCAGCTTTTCGGATGCAATACGCTCCATATAAGTCCGCTCATCATCCTCATCCAGAATGCTCTGATAGGATGCGTTTTCCGCCTCCAGTGCTGCTGCCTGAAGCTTCAGAGCTTCAAGCTCACGTTCCTTTTCGCTGTATTCGATCTTGTCGCTGATAATGGAAGCGATACAGCCCACGCCCATAAATATTGCAAGAAATGTAATCAGATAGTGGGATCTGGGTTTGCGGCTTCTTACCTTACGGTTATACTCACGTCTAAGCCGGCGTTTGCTTGCTTTGTGAGCCTTTTCCTCTGCAGACATAGCCATAGAAGCCACCATCCTTTCCTGCTTTTGTTCGTGTCCGTATTCTTTCTCATCTTAGACTTACTTATTATACATCAAAAACAGCAGGTATTTCAATAGATTTTCCACGACTTTTCTTTTTTTTCATATTTTTCTACGATTCCCACAAATTTACTATTCCGTTTTGGTTACAATTTTATTGCAAATTTTTACGATTAGTAATCTAATTGTAATATATACCTTTCGTATACCGCCATAAATCAATCCGAAAACAGTTCTTATGACGCCGATTATTACCGTTCCTACCGTCATCAGGTAGATGATCATCCCAAGAAGTGCTCCTCCTCCGTAATATGCACGCACCTCTCCTCTTGCAAACAGCATGGAAAACAGATATACTCCGAATCCGCATATGAGCATGAACAGCACATCGCAGATAATAGTTGGGACTCTTGCAGCCATCGGCGGGAACACTACTCTTGCGGCACGGAAGACATCATAGACTATCCCGAACAGTCCCCCCATGACCACCGACAGCAGGAACAGCTCTGTCTGCTCGTTGATGGTGAAAAAGGACTCCAGCTCGGCAGCTGCCACGATCATAGCTTCGCTCCGTATCATCTTACCGCACGCTTAAACAGTGAGACAGGACCCTTAATGTCGGAGTCACCGTAGATAATTGAGAATATCTCGCCCTCTATTATCATTTCTCCGTCTTCCACCGAAAGACCGCTGACGTGCAGGTCCTTACCCTTTATCATAAGCTCTCCCATGCAGGTATACAGGAGAACTGATCTTTCGTTGAATTTATCTGTATCGGTAACACCTGTGATCACAAGCTTATGCCTGTTTTCCAGGGAAACACTGTGGACAAGCTCTTGGTTTTTTTCCATAACAATACCTCCGAATATATACTGTCATTCAATATATATTCGGAGGGAGGTGATTCTATGTTATTCAAATAATGTGATAAGGTCGGAAAAGCTTGATATAGAAGCGGTCGGCTTCTTGTCGGCAGGAAGCCGGCCGAAGCCGTATCCGGCGAAAACAAAGGGGATCCCCGCCTTTTCGGAGGCAGCCATATCACCGGCTGTATCTCCTATATAAACTGCGGACGTGATGCTGTTTTTTTTCATGAGTCTGCTGATAGTAACATTCTTTTCCTTGCCTGTATCGCCCCAGCAGAGATAATCGGTAAATAAATGTGCAAATCCGAAATACTCAAAAAACGCTTCGATATATCCTGTCTGACAGTTGCTCACAATGAACAGCCTGTGATTTTTGGAAAGCTGAGCCAGAGTTTCCTCCACTCCCTCAAACAGTGTGCCGCCGTGGGATGCAAGGTACTCGTTTTCCCTTTCCGCACATTTTTCTGAAATGTGGGCTCTCTGGAGTGTTGACAAGGTGGGAAACAGCTGCTCGGTAAGAACATCCATAGGCAGTCCCATAACACGCTTGATATCCGCTCCTGTCAGGGAGGTATTTCTCAGCATGGGATTGCCGCTGAGTCTGATGGCTTCATTCCAGGATTCTGCCACATTATCGGCACTGTCCCACAATGTGCCGTCCATATCAAAAATAATACTTTCAGCCTTCATAGCTCAAAGCCCCCCAACGATCTTTTGCAGTATTATTAACAGTTTTTGATTGCGTTAATCCAGAATATTTGTAAAATATTATAACATAATTCTGCATGAATTTCAAGCCTATCAAACAAACAATCGTAAAAATTCAGTTTTTGTTAATCAAAGGGGTAAAAACGGGGTCCCATGGGGAGCTCAGATGGGAGAAAAGCAAGTTCAATCTGAGTAAAATTAATAAAAAACAATTGCATATCCT
Source organism: Huintestinicola sp. (assembly GCA_051882495.1). Lineage (GTDB taxonomy): Bacteria > Bacillota > Clostridia > Oscillospirales > Ruminococcaceae > Huintestinicola. The sequence continues at coordinate 5,168 of JBJERX010000051.1, forward strand.
TAGTATTTGTGATATAATAGCAGTGGTATATCTCCGAGGAGATATTAATATGCAATATTCAGGAGGTTTATGCAATGGGAAAGGCTTTGATAATCGGATGCGGCGGTGTTGCAAGCGTTGTTATCCATAAGTGCTGTCAGAATTCCGAGGTTTTTGAGGAGATCATGATCGCTTCAAGAACAAAATCCAAGTGCGATGCTCTCAAGGAAAAGCTTGAGGGAAAGACAAAGACTAAGATATCCACTGCTCATGTGGACGCTGATAAGGTGGAAGAGCTTGTTGCTCTTATGAAAGAATTCAAGCCTGATATCTGCATAAACGTTGCATTGCCTTATCAGGATCTTACTATCATGGATGCATGCCTTGAGTGTAAGGTGGATTATGTTGATACGGCAAACTACGAGCCTGAGGATACTGCAAAGTTTGAATACAGCTGGCAGTGGGCTTACCGTGAGAGATTTGAAAAGGCAGGGATCACCGCTCTGCTGGGCAGCGGCTTTGACCCCGGTGTAACGGGTGTTTTCTGTGCATACGCTCAGAAGCATTATTTTGACGAGATAAATTACATTGATATCCTGGACTGCAACGCGGGAGATCACGGATATCCCTTCGCTACCAATTTCAACCCTGAGATCAATATCCGTGAGGTATCTGCAAAGGGTTCATATATTGAGGACGGCAAGTGGGTGGAAACCGAGCCTATGGAGATCAAGCGTGTGTACAACTTCCCTGAGATCGGTGAAAAGGATATGTATCTTCTTCATCATGAGGAGCTGGAGTCTCTTGCTCTGAACATTAAGGGTATCAAGAGGATACGTTTCTTCATGACCTTCGGACAGTCCTATCTGACACATCTGAAGTGCCTTGAAAATGTTGGTATGACATCTATTGAGCCTATCAATTACAACGGCATGGAGATCGTTCCTCTGCAGTTCCTTAAGGCGGTTCTTCCCGATCCTGCTTCCCTGGGTCCCAGGACAAAGGGCAAGACTAATATCGGCTGCATCATGCAGGGCAAAAAGGACGGCAAGCCTGTTAATTATTATGTTTATAATGTTTGCGTACATGAGGAATGCTATGCTGAGGTCGGCTCACAGGCTATTTCCTATACAACAGGCGTACCTGCAATGATAGGTGCGATGATGGTCATGACAGGCAAGTGGAAAAAGCCCGGTGTTTACAACATTGAGGAGTTCGATCCTGATCCATTTATGGATGCACTGAACAAGTGGGGACTTCCCTGGAAGGAATCCTTCGATCCGGAGCTTGTTGACTGATAATATTTATACTGATTCTCAATCAACCTATAGACAAATCCACGGATAGAATAAGTCCATTCCCTTGTAAGGCAAAAGCCCTGCTGCGGTCGCTTTTCCGGACCGGACTTATTCTGTCTGTCAGCTTTTTCTGCAAGCTTAAACAGCTGCGGTCAGTTCAATATGAACTGACCGCAGCTGTTTTTTATATTCTTATCTATTAAGCAGCTTTTTCAGATACTGACCCGTATAGCTGTCGGGACACTTTGCTACCTCCTCGGGAGTTCCGCAGACAACGATTGTACCGCCCTTGTCTCCGCCTTCGGGACCAAGATCGATAATATGATCTGCCGTCTTGATAACGTCAAGATTATGCTCGATAACAAGCACGGTATTTCCAGCATTTACAAGCTTATCAAGCACCTCGATGAGCTTGTGGACATCTGCCGTGTGCAGACCTGTTGTAGGCTCATCAAGGATGTATATGGTCTTTCCTGTTGAACGCTTTGCAAGCTCAGTGGCAAGCTTCACACGCTGTGCTTCACCGCCCGAGAGTGTTGTTGCAGGCTGACCTATCTTAATATATCCCAGACCAACATCCTGCAGAGTCTTAAGCTTTCTTGCTATCTTCTGCTGATTTGTAAAGAACTCAACGCCTTCGTCTACGGTCATTTCAAGCACGTCATGGATGGATTTGCCCTTGAACTTTATTTCAAGAGTCTCACGGTTGTATCGCTTTCCCTTGCAGACCTCGCAGGGAACGTAAATATCGGGCAGAAAATGCATCTCTATCTTTATTATGCCGTCACCCTCACAGGCTTCGCAGCGGCCGCCCTTTGTGTTGAAGGAGAATCTTCCTGAGGTGTAGCCCCGCATTTTTGCGTCATTTGTGCCTGCAAACAGCTCACGGATATCGTTGAATACTCCGGTATAAGTGGCAGGATTTGACCTGGGGGTTCTGCCAATAGGGGACTGGTCGATATCAATTACCTTGTCAAGGTTTTCAAGACCCTCCATGGAATCAAATTTTCCCGCCCTTGTTTTAGCTCTGTTGAGCTTTGCGGCAAGATGCTTGTGGATTATCTGATTTACAAGGGATGATTTTCCTGAGCCTGATACGCCTGTAACACAGGTGAAGGTCCCCAGGGGAATGGTCACATCCACATTTTTCAGGTTGTTTTCCCGGGCTCCCTTTACGGTAAGGAATTTTCCGTTCCCTTCACGCCTTGTTTCGGGAACGGGGACCTTCCTTCGTCCGCTGAGATATGCACCGGTTATGGAGCGTTCACTGTTCATGATATCCTCAACGGTGCCTTCTGCGATTATCTCTCCCCCGTGCACACCTGCATAGGGACCGATATCAACGATATGATCTGCCGCACGCATAGTGTCCTCGTCATGTTCAACAACTATCAGGGTGTTGCCCAGATCACGGAGACGCTTAAGGGTCGCAATAAGCTTGTCGTTATCACGCTGATGCAGACCGATAGAGGGCTCGTCCAGAATGTACAGCACCCCTGTCAGGCAGGAGCCTATCTGTGTTGCGAGACGGATACGCTGTGCCTCGCCGCCGGAAAGAGTTCCCGCAGCACGGGACAGAGTAAGGTATTCAAGTCCCACGCTTTTTAAGAAGCCCAGACGCTCGTTGATCTCCTTTACAACACGCTCCGCAATAAATTTCTCTCTTTCGGTGAGTTCAAGCTTCCTGAAGAATTCTATTGCGGCAGCTACGGACATATCCGAAAGCTCGGCTATGTTAAGTCCGCCTACCGTTACGCCCAGTACCTCTTTTTTCAGTCTGCGTCCATGGCAGTCGGGACAGTTTTCCTCGGACATGACCTGTTCGATATCTGCCTTGCTCCACTCGGAATTGCTTTCCTCGTAGCGTCTTTCAAGGTTATTGATAACACCCTCAAAGGGCTGATTATAAACACCGCCGCCGTATTCGGTGGAACGGTGAAGACGAAGCTTCATATCTCCCGTTCCGTAAAGGATGGCATGAACAGCCTCCTCGCTCCAATCCTTCAGCGGAGTATCAAGGCTCATGCCGTAATACTGACCGATGCCCTTGAAATACATCATGGCAATAGAGTGATCGTCGGTGCTTCCCCAGCCGCTTGCCTTGATGGCACCTTGGCGGATGGAAAGCTCGGGATTGGGGATTATCAGATCGGGGTCAACCTTGCGGAACACGCCCAGACCTGTACATTTTGAGCAGGCACCGTAGGGATTGTTGAAGGAGAACATACGGGGACTCAGCTCCTCCACAGATACGCCATGCTCCGGACAGGCATAATTCTGGGAGAACATCAGTTCTTCACCGCCGATAACATCGCATACTACCAGTCCTCCTGAAAGAGAAGAGCATGTCTCAATGCTGTCCGCAAGGCGTGTACCCATGTCATGCTTCACGCTGAGACGGTCAACTATTATCTCAATGGTATGCTTTTTGTTTTTTTCAAGCTTGATCTCCTCGGAGAGATCATACATGATCCCGTCACAGCGTACTCTTACATATCCCGAACGGCGTATTCTGTCAAGCTCCTTTATATGCTCACCCTTTTTGCCCCGGATAATGGGGGCGAGGAGCTGTATTTTTGTGCCTTCGGGGAGAGCGGATATCTGATCTACTATCTGATCTACAGTCTGCTGCTTTATCTCACGTCCGCATACGGGGCAGTGGGGTATACCGATACGTGCATACAGCAGACGGAGATAGTCGTATATCTCCGTAACCGTTCCAACTGTTGAGCGGGGGTTCTTGGATGTGGTCTTCTGGTCGATGGAAATAGCGGGGGAAAGGCCCTCGATAAGGTCTACATCAGGCTTTTCCATCTGACCCAGGAACATTCTGGCATAGGATGAAAGGCTTTCTACGTATCTTCGCTGACCATCGGCGTATATTGTGTCGAAGGCAAGGGAGGATTTGCCTGAGCCTGAAAGTCCGGTCATGACAATAAGCTTGTCACGGGGGATATCCACGTCGATATTTTTCAGATTGTGCTCTCTTGCACCTCTGATAATGATTTTATCTACAGCCATATATAAACTTCCTTTCAATTAATCAAACACACCCAGATCGCCGTTGTCCCTCATGGAATAGGCACTTCCCTCGCCTGCGATTATGTGATCCATAAGCTTTACGTCAACATCGGAAAGGCATGTGCCTATTCTCCGGGTGACGGAGATATCCTCATTGGAGGGCTTCGGACTTCCGCATGGGTGATTGTGAGCGAGAGCAGCCATTGTGCATCCGCTACGGATAACGCATTCCACCACACGTCTCAGGCGGATATCCACAGTGCCCGGTGCCCCCTCGCTTATCCTGTCAACGCTGATAAGCTTAAGGTTGTTGTCAAAGCAGGCTATATAGAATATCTCTTTTGATACGCCCACGAAATAAGGTCTGAAAAGCTCCTTCAGCTTGGTTGTGTCATTATAGGAGATGCCTTTGCTCATATCCGAATAGTACACGGGAAGTATTTTCGGTATCATTTTGAAAAGCACTGCAGCATTCTCCGAAACATCCGTGACGGATGTGAGCTGTTCAATGTCCGCATTGAATACACCCGCAACGCTGCCGAACCTATTTATCAGCTCATGAGCGGTCTTGTTGGTATCCTTCCGGGGTACGGTGTAATAGAGCAGCATCTCGATTATCTCATGGGGAGCAAAGCCATCAAAGCCTGATGCAAGAAATTTTTCACGCATACGTCCCCGATGCCCTGCATTAAGATTCTTAGCAGTTTTTCCGGCAGGCTTTTTTTCCTTTGCATCCGATAAAGGCTGCTCCGATGAGATATGTTCGTCGTCCTGAGGGGAGGAAAGATATTCATTCAGCTTTTCAGATATCATGCGGGAGGTCTCGTCTTCTGTTATTTTGTCCGCTTTGCTGTCGATAAAATCTTCGGCTGGGGAAATATTATTGTCGGTACCTTTCAGCACACTGTCACTCCCTTCGGGTCAAACAAATGTTTCTTTTTTGATATAGATATTATACAACAATATTTTTTATTTTTCAAGGGGGTTTTATATATTTTTCGGAAAGGATGAATATGGCAGGAAAAAGCCGCAGGTTAGTCGGTTTGCTAACCTGCGGCTCAAAGCTTCTGCTATGTGATTTTAGGGGAGTATTACTGTGAATGTAACGGAAATAGTCTTTACTCTTTCCTTTTCACCGATCTGCATAACAGTTGCGGAAAGGTCATCTGCTGAGCCTTCGGCAGTTCTTGCACTCTCGGGTACCTTTGATACCCACTGATTGAAGAGGTTTACTCTTGTGCAGATGCTGTTGTCGGATGTAGTGTATGGTGTGCCTGTAAGCTCACGCTCTTCACCATTGATCTCGATCTTGTCGATGTTGATGATGCATCCGGGGAAGAAGGTCTCGCCGTTGGAGATTCCCAGAGCGGAGAATGCTACGCCCTTTCCTGCACCGATCTCGGTGAAATCAAGGGAAACTGTGTATGTGCCTTCTCCTGTGATCTGAACATTCTCAGCCTTTACGCCTGTTGTCATGTTTGTGGGATCGTAGGTATCTCCTACGCTGTATGCTATGCCGTAATCTGCACTGTTGTACATGATCCATGCGATAGCCATGTCATCGGAAGCGGGAAGGGAGATGCCCTCCATGAGACGTTCCTCAGCGGCTGCGGCAGCTGCTTCCATGTTTGTCTTTGCGTTTGCCTTGATGGTATCCTGATCCATTGAGGACTGAGCGGAGAGGCTTCTGCCTGAGTAGAGGTCAGCCATTTCCTCATTCTCTATTTTGCAGTTGAGACGCTTGTACAGGTTATTGCAGTCCCAGAGAACGGGGCAGAAGTTGTAGTAATCGCAGTTGTCAAGGAAATTGTTATAGAAAAGATCGCTGTCGGGCTTCTGCTTGCCTGACTTGGACATTACCGCATACTCGCCGATAACAACACCGTAGCCCTGCTCGGTGAACTTGCTCATCTTCTCAAGGAGACCGTTCTGCTCCTTGTAATCTGTAGGTGAACCCCACTGATTAACGCTTTCCGTACCGCAGTAATCCCAGGGTGTGTAGTAGTGAACGGAGATCATCAGCTTGCTGTCAGCTGTGTCCTCGGGCATCTTGTAGCTGTCCTTGCAGGTGTTTTCGATATCTGTGTTGTAGCCTGCGATAAGCAGGAATCTGTCAGCATTCTTGCCGCCCTTTGAACGGACCAGCTTAACGAATTCACTGTTTATCTGATATGTAGTTTCATAGCATTCAGCCTTTGACAGAGCACCTGAATCCTCAGCGATGTCCTTGTCATTGAGACGGTCGCCCAGCTCCTCGTTTGCAGATTCGAAAATGAGCTTGTAGGAATAATCACCGAAGCGGTCAGTGATCTGATCCCACATTGCCTTGTACATCTCCATAGCCTTGTCACGTGTTTCCTGGTTTTCGGAGCCGAACATTCCCCACCAGCCGCCGTCCCAGTGATCGTTTACGATAACGTACATATCAGCGTCCAGTGCCCATGTAACGATCTGGTCAACACGATCCATAAGTCTTTCGTCTATGGTGTAATCGCCTGATTCAAAGTTCATGCCGTTTGTCCATGCTACGGGAATACGGAGTGTATCGAAGCCGGCAGCCTTCATACCCTCGATCATTTCCTTTGTAGTGACGGGCTGCCCCCAGTTGGTTTCAAATGCTGTAGGGTCTGTGCCGTTCAGATACTGCTTGTGACCGTAGGCCTCCATTGTATTGCCAAGGTTGATGCCGTTTCCCATCAGGACGATAGCTTCATTGGCTGTGAGAGTGTTTTCAGTCTCGTCACCGTACTTTTTTGTGTCAGCGGCGTCGGTGCTGCTCTCCTCGGGAGAAGCTTCACTTTCTTCGGTTGTGGAATCGTTTTCAGCCACAGAAGCATCAGATCCTGCGGCAGTGGCTTCGCTGTCTCCCGTCTTGTCTCCGCAGGCTGTAAGAGCCATAGATGAGCATAGTACAAGAGCTGTCAGTAAAGCCGCAGCTTTGCTTTTCTTCATACATTTACCTCCGTCATTTTTTTATTGGATAGTGTGTGCCGATACTATAAGTATATTTCGTACAGTACCGGCGTATAACAGACCGTCCCTTGCCGTTATTTCCGGCACGGACAGTCTTTCGCTTATACCTCAAATACCTGCTTTATGCTGTCATAATGCAGGAATATGCCCCGGTCGGCAAGAGCCTTTATCTCCTCGGGGGATGCAAGTCTGAATCCCAGAGCCTCCTCAGTCTGTATGGACAGATCCTTCTCATCAAAATCCAGTACGAAGCGGTAAATATCAACGAAATAATTATCGCCCTCGCCGGGATTCTCACGGTGATATGTAAACACATATCCGCCGTCGGCATTGGAAACGTCAAGACCGGTTTCCTCCCTGACCTCACGTACTACCGCATCGAAGGAGTCCTCTCCTGCCATTACGGCACCGCCTGAGACCTCCCACCATCCGGGAGCCCATGCCTTGGTCATTACCCGCTGAGTAATGAGGAATTTACCGTCGGGACGCATAACTACGCCAAGCACCGTAAGATGATATTCATCATCCTTGAGCACCCAGTCATTTTTCTTCATTGTACGGCCTGTACGCTGTTTGTTTTTATCATAAATATCCCAGAGTTCCATTAAATGCAGCTGTCCTTTCACTTTACAGTATATTTATTTTATTATATCACACTGCATAATATATGTCAACTGACGGAAATGTTGAAAATATCATAGTATAGTTATACAAACTGAAAGCCTACAATACCCGCAATGCAGAGCAGACTGCCTGTGAGATTAAGCTTGTCGGGTTTTTCGCCGTCCTTGCGGATAAGACCTATTATGAAAAGGACTATCAGTACCATGGGTGAAATAAATGAGTAATTTGTCAGGCTCTGAGCAGCAACGGCATTGTATCCCAGAAGACCGAATGCATTGGGAAGCTTTGCAAGGACTACAAATCCCACGCCCTTCTTACCCTCGGCACAGTTTGAGATGATCTTAGCAGGCTTTGCAGAGGGGATGAGCACCAGAGCGAGGATAATAAGTGCAAAGTAAATAGTCATAGTAGAGGATATGTAGGGTTCTGCCGCTTTCATGACGAAGCCGTATCCGAAGCTGGCTGCAAGATAAAGGATAAGAGGTATCAGTATCTTTTTATAGTTCACGGAGCTGCGTCCCGAAAGAGCAATAAAAACAAGACCCGCACCTGTCACTGCGATCATAAGGAGCTTGAGCAGCTTCAGTTCCGAACCCATTATTACATCGGTTATGTAGGAAAGGAAAATAACCACACCCATCCATGCTTTCAGCTCAAAAGCGGACATATCTATCAGTATTTTTGCGGACATTGCGAATTCAAGATATTTACTCAGTGCGATAAGACCGATGCAGAGGAATGCCTGGGGGCAAAGGGTGAACTTTGTGTCCATGAAAGGCAGAAGAAATGTCAGAAAAACCGATGTTCCCGCTGCCATAAGAAAGGTAAGCTCGCTGCCGTTCAGGTGACATTTGCTTACAGCGTATTTATCGTTCAGTGAGGTAATAGTAAACAGTGCTACAACAAGCAGCATCAGGGGCATAATTATTCTCCGTTCATTTTTAGATTTCCGGATTATTATAATACTTTACGCAGATAATGTCAATGCACGTATTATCCGAAAAGAGAGCCTGCAGGCAATATAATCTTGCAAATGTTGACATATCCGATGAAATGAGTTAAAATAAATATATATGACATGAAAAAGTCAGGAGAAGTTTTATGCACAGATATTTGATGATACCCGCTGCAGCTGTGATAGCAGCTGGGATGCTTTGCGGATGCAGTGAAAATGAAACTGAACAGGTTACAGCTGAGGCATCGGAGGAGACCTCTGTCATTACTACAGCGGACGACGGATACAGACAGGATATCGACCCTGCAGCAGAACAGCATTCGGATGAAGCACAGAGAATATTCTTTCAGTCGCCTACAGCCGTTGAAAAGGAATTCTATCCTTCCGAAAATTCTGTGAAGTTCAGCGGGAGACACATATTATATAATGGTGTACAGTATCTGAGCTACACATGCTCCTCTGTAGACTTTATTATGACGGGTGACAGGATAGAAGCGGATATGGTATCAAACGGTCACGTTTATAATGATAATCAGCAGGCGTGGATAGCTGTTGTCATAGACGGGGAGACAGTGAAGCGGTTCAGGGTCGACGGCGGCGAAAACACATATATATTGTATGAGGGAGATATGCTGTATAACGCAAAGGTCTCCATTATCAAGCTGAGTGAGAATCAGTCCGCCAATGCAGGCATAAAGGCTCTGAGGATAAATGCACGGAAGATAGCTCCCGAGTATAAAAAGGATAAGCTCATTGAATTTATCGGTGATTCCCTGACCTGCGGCTACGGCAATGAGGGAACGGAATATGATGATTTTGATACTGCTCAGGAAAATGGTATGCTTGCATATCCCTATCTGACAGCCAAGGCACTGAACATGGATTACAGCATGGTATGCATCAGCGGTATTGGAATAGTGTCGGATTATTCGGATGAGGTGGGCGTTAAGGAAGATTATCTTCTCATGGGAGAGAACTATGATTATACAGATTATAATTTCCAGTCAAGACGTGGAATAAGCGAGCTTGAGGAATGGAATTTCGGTGACGGAGCGGACATTGTGGTGATAAACCTGGGAACGAATGATGTAAGCTACACGGGCAAGAGCAATGAGCTCCGTGATGAATTTGCGGGTGAATACTATAATTTCATAGAACAGGTGAGATCCAGAAATCCGGATGCGGAGATAATCTGCACACTTGGAATAGTCGGTTCAGAGCTGTATGAGGAAATAGAGAGTGCAGCTCAGCGTTTTAGTGAGAATACCTCCGATAAAAGGGTGCATACATTCCAATTCAGCTATATGGATGAAGCTGACGGTTACGGAGCGGATTATCATCCCTCGGTGAAGGCACATGAGCATGCGGCTGAAGAACTGACGGAGTTTATCAGAACGGAGATACTGGGAGAAGAGCCGATGGAAGAAGCTCCGGAGGAGTAATGCGGTGAAAATGCAGTAAAAATGAGTAATTGTGAATATCTGACATCACGTTCCGCATAAACCGATAGGATAATGTAAAAACTGACAAATCCCGGGGAAACCCCTTGACAATCCTCAAAAAATATGATAATATAAAAAAGCTGTCCGACAC
>JBJERX010000052.1:0-52793 GCA_051882495.1 Huintestinicola sp.
ATGATCTTAGGACCTGTGATGTAGTCGCCGTACTCAGCTGTGTTGGAGATGGAGTATCTCATACCTGCGAAACCGGACTGATAGATGAGGTCAACGATGAGCTTCATCTCGTGGATGCACTCAAAGTAAGCGTTTCTGGGATCGTATCCTGCTTCAACAAGTGTCTCAAAGCCTGCCTGCATAAGTGCACAAACACCGCCGCAGAGAACAGCCTGCTCACCGAAGAGGTCAGTTTCTGTCTCAGTTCTGAATGTTGTCTCAAGAACGCCTGCTCTTGCTCCGCCGATACCGAGAGCATATGCAAGACCGATATCCCATGCGTCGCCTGTAGCATCCTGCTCAACTGCGATAAGACAAGGAACACCCTTGCCAACCTGATATTCGCTTCTTACTGTATGACCGGGGCCCTTGGGAGCGATCATGATAACGTTGCAGTCAGCGGGAACCTTGATGCAGCCGAAATGAATATTGAAACCGTGAGCGAAAGCAATTGTCTTGCCAGCTGTAAGGTTAGGAGCGATATCCTTAGCGTAAACATCAGCCTGCTTCTCGTCGGGAATAAGGATCATGATAACATCAGCGATCTTAGCAGCTTCGCTTACAGATACAACCTTAAGACCCTGAGCCTCTGCCTTAGCAGCACTCTTGGAGCCTTCATAAAGACCAACAACAACGTTTACGCCGCTGTCCTTAAGGTTAAGTGCATGAGCGTGGCCCTGTGAACCGTAACCGATGATAGCAACAGTCTTGCCGTCAAGTCTGCCAAGGTCACAGTCGGACTGATAAAAAATTCTTGCGTTTGACATAATAAATTCCTCCTGTGTGGAAAAGATCTTATAATATTTTCAAAGCAGACGAATCCGCTTTAAAGCATGTTTACGTGCATTACAGATGTAATATCACTTGATTGTAACAGAACCCTTCTGGATAGCTATAACGCCTGTACGAACGATCTCCTTGATGCCGTAGCCTTCAAGCAGACTGTGAAGTCTGTTTAGATGGGTTGTGGAGTCGGAAGCCTCGATTGTAACGGAGTTTCCTGTGATATCAATGATCTTAGCTCCCATGATGTTGCAGATAGTGAGTATCTCAGCTCTCTGCTGTGCGTTTGCATTTACCTTGATAAGCTGAAGCTCTCTTGCGATAAGCTCATCGGGTTCAAGTGTGCGTACCTTCATAGTATCCACAAGCTTATTGAGCTGCTTTTCCAGCTGCTGAGCTGTGTGTTCATCGCCGTCGGCAACGATAGTGATTCGGGAAATACCGGGATCGTCTGTTACACCTACAGCAAGACTGTCAATGTTGAAGCCTCTGCGGGAGAAAAGACCGGAAACTCTTGAAAGAACACCTGCATGGTTCTCTACGAGGATCGAAATAGTATGCTTCATAATCAAATGCATCCTTTCATTAAAGTGTGGATTCAAATTTATAAACGTTGACTTCAAGGAGATAGGGCTTAGTGGAATCAGCCAGTCTGCCGATAGCCTTTTCGGCCTCAGCCATTGTTGTAACTCTCTCGGATTCGATGCCGTAAGCCTTTGCAAGAGCAATGAAATCGGGGCTTCCGTCAAGATGAACACCTATCTGTCTATCACCGTATGCTCTTGTCTGAAGCTCTCTTACCATTCCGAGACGGTTATTTTTCATGATGATTATCTTAACGGAGATACCCTCCTGCATCATTGTGGCAAGCTCCATCATCTGCATCTGGAAGGAACCGTCACCGCAGATAACGACCACCTCTCTGTTGGGAGCGGCCATCTTTGCACCCACGCCGCAGGGAACGGAATAACCCATTGTACCCATACCGCCTGTTGTGAGGAAGCGTCCGCCGCTGCGGAATTCGTAGTTGTCGGTACACCAGATCTGGTTCTGACCCACATCCGCAACGCATATAGTGTCGGCGGGAAGTGCAGCCGAAAGCTTCTTCATGAACATCTTGGGATTAACAAATCCCTCGTTATCCTCAGTTTCGGGAGTAATATTCTTAATCTCGGCAAGCTCGCTGAGCCACTTGCCGCATTCGATCTTCTCAACAGCTTCTGTCAGCTCGCTGAGTATCAGCTTGCAGTCCCCTACCAGAGGAATGTCAACGGGGATATTCTTGCCTATCTCGGCAGGATCTATATCAATGTGAATGATCTTCTTGTTCTCAGCAAGGAAGGTGGGGGACTTGACAGCCCTGTCGCCTACTCTTGCACCTACAAGTATCATAGTGTCGCACATGCTTACAGCTTTGTTTGCTGAATTAACACCGTGCATACCCAGCATTCCCAGGTACAGAGGATGCTCCGTGGGGAACAGGCTGAGACCCATCATTGTGGAAACAGCGGGAATACCAGCCTTTTCTGCAAATGCAAGCAGTTCCTTCTCGGCACCTGCAAGGAAAACGCCTCCGCCTGCACAGATAAGAGGCTTTTCGGAAGCCTTGAGAGCTTCACATATCTTCCTGATCTGGATAGGGTTGCCCTTAACTGTGGGCTTATATGTACGCATATGTACAGTTTCGGGGTACTCGAAATCTATCATGGCATTCTGAACATCGAAGGGCACATCAATGAGTACGGGGCCCTTTCTTCCTGTTCCTGCAAGATAGAAGGCTTCCTTGAATATTCTTGGAAGCTGTGCGGCATCCTTTACAAGATAGCTGTGCTTTACAAAAGGCTGTGCAGAGCCTGTAATATCCACTTCCTGGAAAACATCGCAGCCGATCTGATCTGTGGAGACCTGTCCTGTAATGCAAACCAAGGGTATGCTGTCAGCGTATGCGGTTGCAATGGCAGTCAGGAGGTTTGTGGCACCGGGGCCCGAAGTTGCAATACATACAGCGGGTTTATTTGTAATACGTGCATATCCGCTTGCGGAATGTCCCGCATTTGCCTCATGACGTACAAGAACGTGTTTTATCTCAGAAGCATAAAGCTCATCATAAAAAGGACAAATAGCCGCACCCGGGTAACCGAAGACGACCTTGATTCCCTCGTTTTCAAGACATTTTACCATAGCCCTTGCAGCTCGTATCATTCCTTTTCACTCCAATTCAAAAATATGTTTGCCTGCTGAGAGGGTATATTTCGCCCATCTTTTCACGGCACATATATCATTATATTATAATTTTGCCTTTTCGTCAAGGATTTCTTTAAATAAAATTTCACAAACCGCCAAATTCACATAAAATTAACATTATTATACGAAAATGTGTTATAATAGACCATAGGCAATTCCGCAAGTAGCTTATGCACAGAAGCCCTCCGACTCACTGCGGTGATGCCTGTATATTTTGATACAGCACATAACAACGAATTGAGGATGATTATGAAATTCACATATATACTTTTTGTGACCGTCCTGCTGATGCTTGCATCTCTATGCGGATGCTCGGAGATCGAAGAACCCGTGGCAGAAACCACAACTTCTGTTACCGAAGCGGAGCCTGAGCCTTATCCCGTGACAGTGGGTAAGCTTACCTTTTCCGCATCACCCATGCGTGTGTGCTCTCTTTCTCCCGCAGTGACGGAAATGATATGCGAGCTGGGTTTTGAGGACAGGATAATCGGAAGAAGCTCCTACTGCAGCTACCCCGAGAGCATATTGTCCGTCCCGGACGCAGGCTCGGGAGCCAATCCCGACCTGGAAAAGATCATAAGCCTGTCACCTCAGCTTGTGATATCACAGTCTCCCATAGCAAACAAGGATGTTACCCGCCTTGAAGAAGCGGGTATCTCCGTAATGATACTCCCCGCTCCCGTCTCGAACGACTCACTTTTTGAAGAATATCTGACTATTGCAAAGATCTTCATAGGCAGTCTTGAATGTGAAGCCGCAGCAGAAAACGCCCTTGCCGACTACCGCTCCGCAGTAAAGGATGCGGCAGATTCAAGCGAAAGCCTGGTACTCATAATGCAGACTCTTGACGGAGGATTTTCCGTGGGCACGGGGGACAGCTTCATGGGTGATTATGTATCCTGCTTCGGCAGGAATATCGCCGAGGACAACACATCCTTTTTCATGACCGATGAAGAGCTTATGAATGCCGACCCTCAGGTCATATTCCTTGCCTATCCCCTTGAAATGGATGATATTCCCGAAGATGTCTCCGACAGTCTCTCGGCGTATGAAAATAACCGGGTTTATGTTATAGACACATCACTTTTAGAGCGTCCCACCGCTCGTCTTGCATCAAATACCCGTGCAATTGCCGAAGCGGTTTCCGCAGATGCTGCCGAGGATGAGGGCAGTTCGGATGATGACAGCAGCGACACCGGAGAAAATGATGATGACAGCGATGATAATGATGATGAAGATATATCCGAGGAATGACCTATGAAAGGATAAAACTATGCTTGACCAGTTTTCAAGAACAGAGCTGATGTTCGGACGTGAAGCGATGAACAGGCTCCGCAGCAGCCGTGTTGCTGTTTTCGGTGTAGGAGGCGTGGGAGGATATGCAGTTGAAGCCCTTGCACGCAGCGGCATCGGCACTCTTGACCTCATCGACAACGACAAGGTATGCGAAACCAATATAAACCGACAGATAATCGCTCTCCATTCCACTGTGGATATGTATAAGGTAGATGCCGCTGCAGAACGTATCCATGACATCTGCCCGGACACAAGAGTAAACACCTATAAATGCTTCTTCATGCCGGATACCTCTGCAGATTTTGATTTTACTCAGTATGATTACGTAATAGATGCGATAGATACGGTCAAGGGCAAGATCGAGATAATCCGCTGTGCCAAGGCAGCAGATGTTCCGGTTATATCCTGTATGGGAGCGGGAAACAAGCTTGACCCCACCAAATTCCGTGTTGCGGATATCAGCCAAACAAGGGTCTGTCCTCTTGCAAGGGTAATGCGGTATGAACTGAAAAAGCTGGGCATAACCGGCGTTAAAACGCTGTACTCCGAAGAACAGCCTGCTGTTCAGGCTGAGGAAAGTGAGGAAAAGGGTTCATCACCCCGCCGCAGCATCCCTGCATCAAATGCATTTGTGCCTTCAGCTGCAGGGCTGATAATCGCAGGCGAGGTAATCAAGGATATCGCAGGGATAAAAAGCTGTTGAATATGAAAACTATATGGAGGCTGATGCACTAACCATGCAGCAGCCTCCTTTTATCTTTCATCATATCTCTCCATCATGCCCGTCCATCATACCCGTCAAGGAAATGATGGACATTGCCGTCATGATCCTTGTAGGAAATGAGGGTCTTTAGATTAACATTCTCCACACTTCGGAAAATATTCATCTCCACCTGTGGATTTATCTTTTTCATCCCTGCGATCATATGCTTGATCTCCAGACGCTTTGAATCGGTCTCAGAAGATGCACCGCCGGCACAGGACTCCGTAAATTTGCAGGCACACTGTATGAAGTGCAGATCATTGTAATCACGCCAGTGCTTGATATCCTCCTCACGAACAAGGTACAGCGGTCTGATAAGCTCCATTCCCTCGAAATTGGAGCTGTGCAGCTTGGGCATCATTGTCTGTGCCTGACCGCCGTAAAGCATACCCATAAGTATGGTCTCGATAACATCATCGTAATGATGTCCCAGAGCGATCTTGTTGCAGCCAAGCTCCTTTGCACGGTTGTAAAGATGCCCTCTTCTCATTCTCGCACAAAGGTAACAGGGATTATTCTTCACGTTGAAAACCGAGCTGAAAATATTTGTCTCAAAGATCTGAATGGGTATTCCAAGCATCTCTGCATTACGTTCAATAAGCTGTCTGTTGGCAGGGCTGTACCCTGGGTCCATAACAAGGAAAATCAGCTCAAAGTGGAATTTGTTATGACGTTTCAGCTCCTGGAAAAGCTTTGCCATAAGCATAGAATCCTTACCGCCCGAAATGCATACAGCTATCCTGTCATCGGGGTGGATAAGGTCATATTCCACTATTGCTTTTGTAAATTTGCTGAGTATGCTCCTGTGAAACTTTTTTCGCAGGCTTTGCTCGGCGTCCTCCGCCTTTGTTTCGCTTACGGGACGTGTATTCAGCCAGCCCAGATATCCCCCTGCAAGACTGCAGGCATCATATCCCAGACTTTTCATCCATTCCGCTTTTTCTCTGCTGACGCTGCCGTCCTTGCAGCAGAGAATTATCCTTTTATCCTTAGGAAGCTCGGTAAATCTGCTTTCACCGCTGTTCCCGGGAATGTTCACTGCGTTCTTCACATGTCCGTACAAGTATGCGTATTCATCTCGTATATCCGCAAAAATATAGCTGTCTGTATCAAGCCCGGCAAGCTGATCGGCATTGATCTCTATGCTCATAAACAATATCCTTTCCACTCAGGCAAGAACGGTGTACATATTTGTATCATCGCCGCTTATCTCAATGCCCTTTGCCTCGAAAAGCTCACTTACTGTAGCAAACTGATATCCCTCAGCAAGCAGCTGAGGAATGATAGTATCAAGTGCCTCAACCGTCTGATTATTGCCCGCACTGTCATGGAGAAGGATTATAGTTCCATCCTTGACCTGCTCAATGGTCTTGTCGATACGCTCCCGTACAGTTACCTTATTATCCCAGTCGTTGCAGCCAACGCCGCAGATAAAGGGCATATCGATATTATCGTACATTTCCCCGCTTACCGCAATAAACGGCGGACGGAAAAACCTTGTCGGCTCCCCTGTTATCTCCATGACCTTATCCGATACAAAGTTCACTTCCTCAGTAATAGTCTCGGCATCCATCTTGTTCATGTAGCCGTGGGTCTTTGAGTGATTATTGATCTCGCAGCCCATGTCATATGCACGCTTCACGGTATCGGCTGTACTTTCAGTAATGTTGTTTCCCACAAGGAAAAACGACGCTCTGACCTGATATTTGTCCAGCAGATCAAGGACCTGAACAGTAGTAGTATTGTTGGGACCATCGTCGAATGTAAGTGCTATGACCGGTTTGGACGGGTCAATATCATAATCTATCCTCTGTACCGCAGGCTCCGTCTCAGACTGAACGGATGTATTTTCCGTTGCGGAAGTGTCCTGCTTGTCCGCATCTGCGTCTCCGCTTCCGCAGGCAGCCATGACCGCCGAAGCAATAACAGCCATAATAGAAAAAAGTGTATTTATCTTCATTTTAATTCCTCCCAAGCAGGGTGTCCCTGCACCCGGACGTTCCTTACTTTTAATTGATGTCATAAATAGGGGCTCGGTGACGATACTATGCTTTGTGCGATAAATGGGAATTTGAATTACAAAGATATAAGGTTACTTGTTTATTGCATTCCCAAAATAGTAAAAGTCCTCATGATTTGCATACCAACCGGTCAGCACTTCATGACGAATACCCCTGTCATCGGTGTATATCAACTGCATTTGCCCCCAGTCACCCTGTGCACTCCATGTGCGGTAAAGTCTATGCTTGTCCTCATATTGTGTAAAGACTTTTTCGTGCCCGCCAAAATTTTCAAAGAAGCGATCTTCTGTCACAGTTACGGGTATTGCGGAATAAAGTAAATCAAGAGGTATGGTATTCAATACCTTTACAGATATAAAAGCCGAAAAATCGTCTGAGCCGATAACCTCATCGAAGCGGCAAAGCACAGCACAGGCTTTTCCGATATCATCAGGACTTTCAGCACAGTCCCATCCGTTTAAGAACATTTGCCACGGTTCAAAAACCGTAGTGAATGTATCGCCTAATTCCTCGTCAAAGGGGGCTGTAACCTTGAGTATCCGCTTTTCTCCAATTTGCGGTATCTGATCCGTGTAAAGCCATTTCCTGTCTTTGACAGGCAGAGATAATTCCTCCTGTTTGCATTCCATCCAAGCCAGTCTATATCCAATATCATGTATACCTGCACACTCGATCATCTTCGGCTTTCTGCTCCGATCATTTTTCGCAACACGATATTTGCAGCAGGAACATAAAAAATTCATTACTTCATCTCCATTGTGGACAAATATAGTAAATTCCGATTTATAGACCTGATACACATTAGCACTGTATATCATTATAGCAGAAATGCTTTCTAAAATCAACCACTTTTATTTTGCCGCATTAATATAATTTCGTCAATACAAAATCTACATTCCTAATCCCAGCAGTTCAAAATGCTTTTTTTCGTCTCCCTCGTGCATACGTATCTCAACATGATTATCTATCCCCTTATGCAGATACACACCAAAGCACACAGGATTATCCCATGCATAGATACTGTACGAATCCAGCACTGCGTGTACTGTCCCGTTCACCACAATATCTATTCTTCCGCAAAGCCTCTGATCCCGTCCGATTATGTGCATTACACACATTATCCCCTTGCATGTTTCCTTCGGGACAAGAAATCTCATTCCTTCGCCGTCACCCTCATACCGCCAGCCCGCTGATCTGTAACGCTCGTTGTCAAATGCCTTGAATCCCCCCGGAGAGACCTCCAGATTATTTCTGTTGAAAAACTGTATGTACTGTGTGCTGTTTCCGTAGCAAAGGGGCTCGGGCGGCATTACATCCTCTCCGTCCGGTGCATTCATAAGCAGATAATGTGCAAGCTCAGCCAGCATCTCCTGACCCTTGTCATTAGGGTGAAGTCCGTCATCCGAGTATTCATCGAAATCTATCCCTTCAAGTGCAGTTCTGAGGCTCACGGAGGGAACTCCGCAGCTGTCAGCTATCTCCCGCATGAATTCCTCGCAGGTGTAGCCGTCCTTCCTGCAGCAGCATATTACAGCCGCAGCAGGATGATAATCCTCGGAAACTATCCTGCGGATAAGGCTCTCGAAATTGTCCGCATTGTACCTGTCGAAGCCATCGTTCACTGCAAATTCCGCAAATACGATATCCGGCTTTATTTCCTCGGAAAATCTCACAAATGTAAGCAGTCCAAGAGACGAGGAAAAAGTAGCTTCTCCCAGATTGACACAGCGTATCTCCCTTTGAGGGAAATCCTTTCTCAGCATTTCACAGACTCTTTCCGGATAGGCCCCACCGCATTCCACGGAACCCGCTGTTATGGAACCGCCCAGAAACATTACGGTAAGCGGCTCGCTGCTATGTATTTTTTTATAAAGACTGCCGCATGGCGGAAAAGCGGCTGCTTTTTTCATTATCTCCTCTGTAAGCATATCATATCCTCCATGTTCCGCTCTGAATGAGCTGCTTGAGTATCTTGCTGTATTCCTCTGCAGCCCGTGACAGATACCTGTTTTTTCTTGTTATCAGGCATATCTTGTTGGTTCCCATCCTGCTGTCCACTGCATAATAATAGGGATGCTCCTTCATATTGCCGTATTTTATCATTGTATCGGGAACGATGGCGTAGCCTATGCCCTCCATTACAAGGGACATAGCGGTATTAAGGCTCTGAGCATAGATGGTCGTATTGGGAGTTATCCCTTCCTCCGAAAATATCTTCTCACAGGTATCGGCAATGCTTTCGCCGTGACGCAGCCTGATGTAAGGCTCGTCCTCGATCAGCTTAAGGGGACAGGAAGGTGTTTTCAGCAGCTTAAGGGAATTGCCGCATATCTCACCGGCAAGAAGCCTGTACTTTTCCAGCCGCTCATTTGCCTTGCTTTCCGGGGAAAATGCAATATACAGCCTTTCATCGGAAAGATGCTCCATATGAAATATCTTATCGTCAAATTCACCCGAACAGATAGCAAGGTCTATCTCTCCCGATGCAACAGCACTTCCCAGATACTTAACGCTGCCCTCCGTGATGGAAATATCAACTCCCCCATATTCGTTTTTGAATGCAGCTACGCTTTTTGACAGCATGGTAGACGCACGGAAGGATGTTGTCCCCACAGCCAGCCTGCCGTTTTTCAGCTCGGAAAGGTTTGATAACGCACTCCGCATATCCTCCTCCACTGCTGCAAACTGACGGCACGCATTGAAATATGCCTCCCCTGCCTCAGTCAGCCTTACAGGCGTGCAGCTGCGGTCTATCAGTTCAGTTCCTGCATCGGACTCCATCTTTTTTATCATCTGACTGAATGACGGCTGAGTGACATACAGCTTCTGAGCCGCCTTAGAAAAGCTTCTTTCCGAGCATAAGGTCAGAAAATATTTCACCTGCAGCGAATTCATATAATCACCTGCTTATAATCTTTATAAAAATATAACTATTTGATTATTATATCATATTATGGTAAAATGTCAATAGGTTACATTATAAGTTTATTATCTATTATCAATAAGCAATCAATTATGGGAGGAAATATTTATGAATATCGGTAAAAAAGTATTAACGGCAGCAACAGCACTTCTCTGTGTTTCCACATGCTTCACAGCATGCGGCTCCGAGGATGGAAATGCAGCAGGCTCCGAAAGCGAAGCGACCACTACACCTTCTGCTACTGTTGCGGTAAACACAGAGGTCCTTAACGAAGAGGATCAGGCTACTGTTGACAATGTTGCGGACAAGTATCTGAAGGACGTTGAGCTTGAAAACAAGACTATCAAGTGGCTCGCTCATTACGACATCAACCCCACCACATCGGGCAACTCAAAGTCCGTACAGCTTGAGCTTTTCGACAGCAAGTACGGCGGAAATGTTCAGTACTATCCCACAACATGGGCATCACGCTACAGCGATCTCTCTACATATGTTCTCGGCGGCGAAGGTATCGACTTTTTCCCCGTTGATACGGAAGCTCTGCCCCGAGGCGTAGTAAGCGGAATGTTCCAGCCTGTTGACGAATACATTGATCTGGACAGCGAGCTTTGGGACGCAACCAGAAACTCCATGGAGATCTTCAACTTCGCAGGCAAGCACTATAACTTCTGCACAGGTGTATCACCTATGGCAGTTGTATTCTATAACAAGCAGACTATTGAAGCAAACGGTCTGGACGATCCCTGGGAGCTTTATGAGGCAGGAAACTGGAACTGGAATACATTTAAGGACATGCTCATGACCTTCGTTGATCCCGACGCTGAGCAGTACGGTCTTGACGGCTGGTTCTTCCAGAATCCCCTCTCCCTTTCCGGCGGTATGGCGGCAGTATCCAGCGTTGACGGCAAGCTCAAGCTCAACCTTAATGAGCCTGCTCTTGAAAGAACAATGCTTTTCGCAGAGGACCTCTACAAGAACGGTCTTACACTTGATCTCTCCCTCTTCGACTGGTCAGAACAGCCCCAGTTCATGGGTGAAGGCAAGGAGCTTTTCTATCTCTGCGGCTCATGGCATGCAGAATCTGACCCCACTCTCTGGTCCTCAAAGATCGAGCCTGAGAACATGGGTATCGTTCCAGTTCCCTGCGATCCCGAGGGTACTCCTTCATACTCAATTGCAGCTGAAGGCTTCCTCCTCTGCAAGGGTGCAGCTAACCCTGAGGGAGTTGCAAGATACGTTGAATGCTGTCTGGTAGCAGGTATGGACGAGGAAACAAACGCTATCGGCAGAGAAAAGAGAAAGAACGACTTCGGCTGGACAGATGAAATGCTTGAACACTATGACGAATGCGTTCGTCTTGCAAAGGAATATCCTATTTTTGAACTTGGTTCAGGCGTTTCCACAGACTTCAATACTATTGTAACATCCTACGCTACATATGAGCCATTCAGAGGCGGAGTATATTCACAGCTCAGAGAAGAAGTAAACGAAACAGCCGAGACACTCCTCCAGGATGTAAACGATCAGCTTGCTGCTATGGCAGAGCAGTAATTCAGGAAAGGCAGTAAACCAATATGACAGACAGTAAGATCGCTGCAGTATTATTGTCTGTTGCCATGATGGCAGCAGCAGGATGTTCTGATTCCACTGCAAAGGAGGAAGCTGAAATGGAGCTGTCCGATAAGAGCTTTCAGGCTTCGGCCGATCACGTTAAGGAGATAGGAAGAACCTACCTTAATTCGGATGGGACCAAGTGGCTTGTTCAGTCAGCCAGCGGTATCGAATTCACATTTACAGGAACCAAAGCATCAATCACAGTCCGGGGTGACACCAACTCAGGCACCACCTGGGGAAAAGGAAACCATGCCCGCTTTGCAGTCTATGTAAACGGCGAACTCACCATGGATGCTCTTGTGAAAGACTTTATGCAGGTATTTGAGATATATTCCTCCGATACCGAAGCTGAGACTACAATAAAGATCGTGAAGCTTTCCGAATCCGCAAACAGCACATTCGGTATAAGCAGCATCGACGTAACAAGCAGAGGTGATATCCACCCCACTGCCGAAAAGGATCTGAAGATCGAGTTCATAGGTGATTCCATTACCTGCGGCTATGGTGTTGATGACGAGGTAAAGGAGCATCATTTCTCCACCGAGACAGAGGATGCTACCAAGGCGTATGCCGTAAAAACAGCAGAGCTTCTTGACGCCGATTACAGCCTTGTTTCCTACAGCGGACACGGAATTATCTCAGGCTATACAGACGATAAGACCAAGCATCCCGATGGAGTTTTACCGGGTCTTTACCCTAAGCTTGGCAAGTCCTATGCTAAGAGCGGGGATTTCTCCGTAAGCGACATCGACTGGGATTTCAGCAAGTTCACCCCCGATGTTATCGTAATAAACCTCGGTACCAACGATAATTCCTATACAGGCGGAGACGAGGAAAGAATACGTGAGTATGTGGACGGATATGTGGCTTTTCTCGGCGAGGTGCGTTCCTACAATCCCGATTCCCATATCATCTGTACCCTTGGCGTAATGGGCGATCAGCTTTATCCCGCAGTTGAAACTGCAGTCAGTGAGTACACCGAGAAGTCGGGCGATACAAAGGTATCGGCAATGCATTTTGATGTTCAGTCCCCGGATGACGGATACGCAGCCGACTGGCATCCCACCGCCGCTACCCACGATAAAGCAGCTGCAAAGCTTGCCGAAGAGATAAAAAATATACTGAATAAGTAACAGCATCTATATACAAAGAAGAAGCATCGGAGTTTGATACCCACGATGCTTCTTCTTTTTTCGTATTATACTAATCCATTTTTTCAAATCTGATGCTCTCAACAGTAAGTCCGGACTGTGCAAAATACATTTTCATAGTAGTGAAGCGTGAAAAGATAGTGACACCTCTTGATACCTCCGCATGATCTGCATTTCCGTTGAATGTGTACACACCGAAAGGCGTTCCCATGCTGAAAATGGTAACAGGAAGCTGTGCCAGCTCACCCTGATCTGCACTTGCTGTCATAGTGACCTTATACTGTCCCGTCTCAGCAACATCCAGTGCAAATACATGGTATATTCCCTTCTTTGAAACTATTCCAAAAGGAATTGATGTGCCGTTTTCTATGTTATAGAATACCACATTGTCCGCATCTGTTCCGTCATCATCACCAGGACGATTGATGATCTCGATCTCGCACGCCTCTCCGCACAAACGCTCCATTGCATGAGTTTCCATGAGGAATCTGCATACGTTAGCAGCATTTCTCTGCAGCTCAGCACGTGTGAGAGTCCCTGCTTCAAGTGCCCGAAGGGTGTTGTCATCATTGCTTCCGCCGTCAGCACATACCATGTAAACATCATTCTGTGCCCTTGCCATCTGTGCAAAATCCGACTTGTCGGGAGCCTGTCCACGCTGATTGATATTTGCCCACCAGTCAGTCATAACAAATCCGTCAAATCCCCATTCATCACGGAGAATGATCGTATCCAGATCAAAATTGCCTGATGTCCAGAGTCCGTTCACTGAACCGTAAGTAGTCATTACGGTTTTTGCACCGCCCATGCATACAGCGATCTCAAAGCCTTTAAGATATATCTCCCTCAGTGCCCTCTCGGAAACAACAGAATCAATGAAATGTCTGTTAGTCTCCTGATTATTTCCGCAGAAATGCTTGATAGTACCCGTTACACCCTGGGATATCATTCCTTTCAGCTCACCGGAAGCTATAGTTCCCGTGAGATACGGATCCTCGGAGAAATACTCAAAGTTGCGTCCGTTAAGAGGATGTCTGTGGATATTCATTCCGGGACCAAGGAGACAGTCAACCTTGTTTGCACTCATCTCACGTCCCATAAATGCAAACAGCTCTTCCATAAGCTGAACGTTGAATGTAGCTGCAAGCAGTGTACCGTTTGGAATGCTGAATGCTGTTGTTCCGCAGTCAAGTCTCATTCCCGAAGGTCCGTCAGAGCAGCATCCGCATGGGATACCGAAGCCTGCAAGCCCCTCAGCAACTCCGCCGAATGCAGATGCAGTACCCGCCGTGACCTTGGGACTTCCCATGCCCTCGCCTCGGATAATGCAGGAAAGATCGTAGTCGGAAAGCTGTGCGATAAACTCCTCCATGCTGCATTTTCCATTCTTGACATCTGCAAGCTTAAATCCCCTGTCACCTGTGTAAGGTATCTCTGCAGGAAGTCTTTCAGTGCGTCTTGCTGCCTCGTCCACCTGATTCATGGGAACAGGCTCAAATGTTACCTCAAATCCCTTATCCGAAGGAACAGGCTTCATTCTGTCAAACAGCTCAACAGGAGCACAGGCCTGTGAAAGCTGCTTTACTATGATATCATCATCAATGCTGTACACAGCTGCCTTTTCCGCACTGCGTACATCCGTACCAACATAGAATATGTATTCGCCCTTTTCGAGCACATAGCAGCTCTTATGACCCGTAACTCCCGAATCATCATAGGATGCCGCATTGTACATATCAACGGTTATTGTAAGGAGCTGCTCCTCTCTCCTGTCAAGAAGCTTAGTCTTTGCATATCCGCATAGAACCTTGACAGGCTTTCCCAGTCTGCCCTGAGGAGCACCCACGTAAACCTGTACGACCTCCTTGCCCGAAGCACTGCCCGTGTTTTTTACAGATACGGTGATAACAGCTTTTTCACTGCCGATATCGGTGCTTACTGTCTTAACATCAAAAGTGGTGTAGGAAAGGCCAAAGCCGAAAGGATATATGACCTTTTCCGGAGCAAAGGTCTCGAAGTAACGATAACCAACGAAAATATCCTCTGAATAGAAATTCCGCTCTGTATCTCCGAAATACTTGTGGGAAGGATAATCCTCAACGGAAAGTGCACATGTATCAGGCATCTTACCCGAGGGACTGACCTTTCCTATAAGCACGTCAGCTGTGCCAAGACCGCCCACCATGCCGCCCTGCCATACATACAGAACAGCGTCAGGTTTTATCTCCTCCACAAAATTCATATCGATTATGCCGCCAACATTAAGCAGCACAATAACCTTTTCAAAATGTCTCCGTGCAGCCCTGAGCATCTCACTCTCACCATCGCTGAGCAGATATGCCCCCTTTACGGCACTGCTGTCCTGCTCCTCGCCTGCTGTTCTGCCGATAATACATATTGCTGTGCTGCACTTCTCCGCTATCCTGCTTACAAGGCTGTCATCCAGAGGCATCTCTTTCTGAGACCATGGCTCATTGCCCCAGCCGCTGCCGATATCGAAGGGATTTTCCTCCTCCCATGCCTTATAAACCTCAAACAGCTCACGATTGACCTTAGCCCCTCTGCGGATAAGTCCCTCAGTGATACCGATGACCTCCGAAACATTAACAAGTCCCCCTGAACCTGTTCCGCTTTTGTAATAATGAAGCTGGATCCTTCCGAAAACAGCCACTTCCCTTGCGGGGTCAATAGGGAGGGCGTTGTTTTCGTTACGGAGCATAACAATACCCTCCGAAACAGCCTCAGCAGATTTCTCAATGTATTTTTCCCAGTCGAGAATTTTCTTTGCCATAAATTTTCCTTTCATCACTCGCCGTCAATACCCGTCAGCTCGGTCAGCTGCTTCATGATATTATCAGCCGTCTTGTGTATTTCAAACTGCTCCTCAACTCGTTTACGTGCATTTCTGCCGTATTCCTCCCTCAGAGCACTGTCATTTACAAGCTTATTGATCGCATCAGCCAGATCCTTTGCATCACCGCAGTGAACAGTCAGTCCCGTGATACCGTCAAGGCTCACATAGGGTACGCTTGTGTCAAGATCTGTATTTATCACAGGCTTGCCGTAAACCATTGCTTCCAGCTGGACTATTCCGAATGCCTCACTTTTCTCGATGGAAGGAAGCACGAAAATGTCGCAGTCCGCAAAAGCCGCCTTAAGATCATCGTCGGACAGGTTTCCCATGAAATGCACCCTGTCGCCCATAGGCCCGGCAGCCTTTCTCAGTTCATCTTCGTCCGCACCCGTACCTATAATAAACAGCTCCGCACCCTTGACATCTCTGAATGCGTCCATAAGCACGCCTACACCCTTGTAATATACAAGCCGTCCCGTAAACAGGACCTTTACAGCTTCCCTGTCCGTGAGCAGATCGGTAAGCAGCGGCTTCCGCTCCGCATTCAGATATTTTCCCGTGTCAATACCATAAGGCACCAGCCTGCATTTATCCCTGTACTTTGATATATAGGCAGACCCGCCGATATACCCCTCGGTAGTAGTAAAGATAGCATCCGCCCGTTTAAGCAGTCCGTGTATCATAGGGTCAATAAGCTTTCTCAGCTTTTTCTGCTTGACAATATCACTGTGCCACCAGACTACCACCTTAGCCTTTGTACCTGAAAGCAGCACCGCCAGATCTCCCAGAGGAAACGGGTCGTGGAGTATTATTACATCCGCATTGCGTGAACACTTCCTTACAAGAAATGGAAATGTGACCGATATGGGCATGGAAAATTTCATTCCCAGGCTTGACGCTCTGATTACAGAGATCCCCTCCACATTTTCCGTTACCCCACGTCCCTTGGGCTGACAGACCAGAACCTTCATGTCTGTTCGGGAGTTAAGTGAAGCCGCCGTATCCTTTACAACGGATTCGATACCCCCTATCCACGGTGAATATAGCTTGTTGACCTGCAGTATACGCAGTTTTTTCATAAAATCATTCCTTGATAATGTTTGCGTTTAATAAGATACTGTCTTTCAGAAACATCACAGTGCAAAAATAATGATGCCCGCAATAATAAGCACCATACCCATGATCTGCTTTTTTTTCGGCTTTTCTCCCAGGAATATCCTGCTCAGCACTGCTACAAAAATATATCCTGCCGATTCAAGTACAGGCGACATGGATAAAGGAACGACCTTCAGTGCATACATGGAAATAAGTGTGCAGCCGAAAAACAGTCCGTAAGCTGTAATTACAACGGGGTTCATGTATTCCTTTATCCTGCTTTCGTAATGCTTTCCCGCACTTTTTTTCAGCATGATCTGTGAAACGGAGGATATGAACACGCTGGTAAGCATGATAAGGGAATACTTTACAAGCTCACTCATCACTGCTCACCGCCAGATATACCCCTGCCAGGACCAGCACGCCTCCGATAATGTTGGTCACTGTCAGTGTCTCATGAAAAAACAGAACTCCCCAGAGCATGCCCCATATGACAGTAACTGCCTTAGCGGAGAATGCTTTTGTAAGGGGCATACGTTTCAGTATCTGCTGCCAAAGCACCGCATAAACTGCCATATCAAGGAGCAGCAGCCCGTAAAACACAATAAATCCCCATGACAGGAATTCATATCCTGCCGCCGTCTTAGAGCATATCCCTCCCAAGGAATAGAACATCAGCAGCAGATGAAGCAGCACATAGACGGTAAGGGGTGTTTTTTTCTCGGTTTCCATTTTCTCAGCTCCTGCCGTAAAAATCCTTTATGCAGCTGCAGATGTATGCTGTATCTGCTTCCGTAAGTCCATAGTACATAGGAAGACGAAGAAGTCTCTCGCTTTCCTTTGTAGTATATTTATCCTCGCCGTGAAAACGTCCGTACTTAAGTCCTGCAGGTGCCGTATGCAGAGGGATATAATGGAACACCGCATTGACACCTTTTTCGGAAAGAAATCCGATAAGCCTTGTGCGTTCATTGATATCTGCCGCTTTTATGTAGAACATATGAGCATTATGTACACATTCCTCGGGGATAACGGGGAGATCAATGAATCCCTGTTCCTTCAATGGCATAAGGGTATCATAATACTGCTGCCATCTTGTCATTCTCCAATTGTTGATATCATCCGCCTGCAGCAGCTGTGGGTACAGATAAGCCGCATTCAGCTCGCTGGGAAGATAGGATGAACCGCAGTCCACCCATGTATATTTGTCTATCTGACCTCTCCTGAACTTGCTTCTGTCAGTACCTTTTTCACGGATGATCTCAGCACGTTCAAGGTCTCGGCCGCTGTTAATAAGCAGAGCACCGCCCTCGCCCATTGAATAGTTCTTCGTCTCATGAAAACTCAGGCAGCCGAACCGTCCGAAGGTACCGAGAGCCTTGCCCTTATACCTTGACATCATCCCCTGAGCGTCATCCTCGATAATGTCCAGACCATACTTTTCGGCAATGCGGCAGATCTCATCCATCTCGCAGCCCACTCCTGCATAATGCACAGGAACAATAGCCTTTGTCTTTGGCGTGACAGCAGCTTCTATAAGCTTCTCGTCAATGTTCATAGTATCGGGTCGGATATCCGTAAATACAACCTTTGCTCCACGCATAACAAAGGCATCGGCAGTGGACACAAAGGTAAACGCCGGCATGATGACCTCATCACCGGGTCCGATATCCGCAAGAATAGCGGCCATCTCAAGGGCATGGGTGCATGAGGTAGTAAGCAGAACGGAATCTGTACCTGTAATGTCTTTGATCATCCCGCTGCATTCCTTTGTAAATCTGCCGTCTCCGCAGATCTTATGGCTCATAACAGCCTCATTTATATATTCGGTTTCCCTGCCTGTAAAGGGCGGTATATTGAAAGGTATCATAGTATTTTCCTTTCTCATAAATAATAAAGGAACCTCTGAAATTTTGCCTGCATATATGTGACCATATATTAATCAGAATTATACCACAAACATCAATCACTGTCAAGCACGGGAAAAGGGTCATTGCGGCATAGATTTTCGCCGCAATGACCCTTTGTGCGATTATTCGTGATCATACAAGCTCGTCTCTGTTGCATATCTTGAGGTTTTCAATGACCTTCTTGACATGCTGTGTGCTGTCCTTGGAGCAGATAAGCAGTGCGTCGTCCGTATCAACGATGACCAGATTCTCCACACCCACTGTTGCAATAAGCTTCTTTCCGCCGCATACTATGGAATTGGATGTATCAATACTGATAACATCACCCTGTATCATGTTGCCGTACTCGTTTGTACGGTTGATCCTTTCAAGAGCAAGCCAGCTTCCTACATCATCCCAGCCGAAGTTGCCGGGGATAGTATATACATCCGTAGCCTTCTCCATAACACCGAAGTCGATGGATTCCGACCTGAAAGCAGGGAATACTTCTTCAAGAACGGAAGCGAAGCTTTCGGTTCCCGCACTCTCATAGAGTCTGTCCATACCCTCGTTCATTTCGGGAAGGAACTTTCTGAGGTTCTCATCAATGGATGAAGCCTTCCACACGAACATACCGCTGTTCCAAAGGTATTCGCCCGAATTGAAATATTCCTTTGCAAGCTCGATATTAGGCTTTTCAACGAATCTCTTTACGTTGTAAACGCCCGGTGTATTATCTGCACTGCTGTCAAAATGGATATATCCGTAGCCTGTCTCGGGATAGGTGGGAGTGATACCGATAGTAACAAGGTTGCTGCCCTTTTCTGCAACAGAGATCGCTGTTTTAAGCGTATCAAGGTACATCTGATTGAACTTGATAAGATGATCTGAGGGCAGCACCAGCATAATAGCGTCCTCATACTTCTTTCTGATAACTGCTGCTGCAAAACCAATACAGGGAGCTGTATTTCTTGCGGCAGGTTCAAGGAGGATATTCTCCTCGGGAACATTGCTGAGCTGCTCCTTTACAAGACCTTCGTACCTCTTGTTTGTTACAATGAATACATCCTCGGGAGCAACAAGATTTTTGAGACGGGCAACCGTTTTCTGTATCATAGTTTCCCCGTCGCTGGTAAGTGCGAGAAACTGCTTGGGCCTGTCATTTCTGCTTCTTGGCCAGAAACGTTCTCCGCGTCCGCCTGCCATAATAACTGCTGTGATTTTCATAAATTGATCTGCCTTTCTGTTTTTTCTATGTTCTTATCTGATCAAACAATATGATTATTATATCCTATTTCTGTAAAAAAATCAATACTATATTACAAATTATGCTGGATTTTATCAATTTTTATATAAAAACAGCAAGACACAGTATAAAAATGTGTCTTGCTGTGATCTGCTGCGTAGATATCTATACACCAGAAAATCCCACGGCAGATATTACCTTCGCTGCCATATAGATAAAAAGAATATAGAATGACACGCATGTGTATACAACTCTTGAGCGTTTTTTCTGTATCTCAGTGGGACGAGGGAGCCTTATCCTGTTTTTCAGCAGAAGCACAGACAAGGTTATGACTCCCGCTGCTCCGCACATTATCATGAGTATCATCCAGTAAGTATCCGCTGTTTCTTCACCGAAACAGAAATCCACCCACTGATATGATGTGGGCAGCATGTTTATTACCATGTGCAGAAGAATGGAAACTGCCAGAGAACCTGTTTCCACTACTGTGTATGCAAGAATGATCCCCACTATAAAGCCAAGCATAGCCTGGATAATATTTCCGTGTATCAAGCCAAAAATGATTGCCGACATAAATATTCCGAACCTTCTGCTGACATCTGACAGTCTGCGGAGAACAACTCCCCGGAAGAAAAGCTCCTCCGCCACAGGTGCACATATGACAGATAGTATGGTATCTGTCACAAGTGCTGCCATCGTAGGCTCAAGCTCACAGCTGTATTGGTCGGAGACCGCCTGTATACCGCACTGCTCCAGAAGCACGGTCAGTCCCACAGCCCCGATATAATACACCGCATAGGCGAGAAGTCCAACGCCCACAGTCCCCATAAGGTAGCCGAATGTCACTTTTTCAGAAGGAAAGAATTCCTTTATCCTGTTTTTACGGATACCTTTTTCAAATAAAAATATCCCCGTACACATTAGTACCGATGGCATGCTGATTATCAGATCGTAAACAGGGTCAATATAGCAGCTCCCGTTCTGATCGTACATCTGATGATATCCGAATGCATGAGCGACAGCAAAGAATATCATTGCAAGAACCGGTGTCATGATCAGATATATTCCCAGCTCGGCAAAAACTGCAAACAGATGACTTTTGATCTTTCTTTTTTCTTTTTTCCACTGTGCATCGGGGTCAGAAGGGTACATGACCGGATAATTCGGCGGATAGTATCCCCCGTACTGACCCTGACCGTAACAGCCGTATGGATAATACATTTACAGATACCTCACTACTGCCGCAACTCTGCCGATAATAAAGCATTCGTCGGCATATATTGGCTCCATTTCGTCATTCTCGGGCTGGAGACGGTAATGTCCGTCCTCCTTGTAAAAACGCTTGACTGTAGCGTCGCAGCCATCCACCATGACAGCTGCTATCTCACCGTTATCAACATAATCCGTTTTCTCAATTATGACGATATCTCCGTTGAGGATCCCCGCATTTATCATGCTCTCACCCCGTATTTTCAGTGCGAACAGCTCTCCGCTGTAGCTTTTGTTCAGGGTAACGCTGATATACTCGGAAACATCCTCTATGGCAGTTATCGGCTGACCTGCAGTTATGGTTCCCACCAGAGGAATGCGTGAAGCTCCCCTGCCGGCAAGTCTGATAGCTCTGTTGCGTCCGTCCATTTTTTCAAGGAACCCCTGATCTACAAGATAGTTGATATATCTTGCTGCTGTGGATGTAGACGCAATATCAAGGTCACGGCATATCTCACGGACTGTGGGAGTGTAACCATCCTCAATACGCTCAGTTATATATTCAAGGACTTTTTTATGGATATCCTTCATCTTATGCATCCTTTCATATGCGGACAGATTCTGAAAGAATCAGAGCTTACTCGTATTTTGCACGAAGCTTTTCAAGTATCAGCTTAGAGCACTTGTTTACATCTCCGCAGCCCATTGTCAGTACAAGATCACCCTTCTCGGCATGCTGACAGACATATTCGGCACAAAGCTCAAAGTTCTTATCGTGATCCTGCTCATCCTCGAACCAGACAGCTCCGGGCACCTTTACACCAAGGTCCTTATCGTAAATATCATAGGTATTCTTCTCACGGGAACCCATTATTGCAGTGATAACGCATCTGTCGGGAATAGAAAGAGCCTTTGCAAAATCATCCAGCAGGATAGCTGTACGTGAGAATGTGAAGGGCTGGAAAACGCCCCAGACGTGATTGTAGCCCATTGACATTGCTGCATTAAGGGTAACGGTCAGCTCCGCAGGATGGTGTCCGTAGTCATCGCATACGGTTATCCCCCCTGCTTCTCCGTATTTCTCAAAGCGGCGTTTTGCACCCCTGAAATCTGCGAGCCCCTTTGCGATGCTTTCGGCGTCTGCTCCCGATGAATATGCAGCCGCTGCGGCAATGCAGGCATTGAGGATATTATGCTCACCGGGAACGCTGAGTAAAACATGGGTGAACAGCTCCCCCTTATGCATGATATCGAATTCCACATGCATTCCGTTTTCACGGACAATATTTGCGGGTCTCCACTCACAGGGATCGGAATAGCCGCAGCTGATAAGCTCCTTGCCGTCAATGCCTTCAAGAGCCTTTATTGTATTGGCATCGTCTCCGTTATAAATAACACGCCGGGAAGCGGACTCCGCAAATTTGCTGAATGATGCTATGATATTGTCAAGTGTCTTGAAATAATCAAGGTGGTCTGCGTCAATATTAAGTATGACAGCAGTATCGGGAGCCAGCTTAAGGAAATGATCCTCAAACTCACAGGCTTCACAGACCATGGTATCGGAGGAGCCGACACATCCGCTGCCGCCGATTATCGGAAGCTTGCCGCCGATATATGCGGTAATGTCCATGCCTCCCTCTTTCAGTATCTGAGTTATCATGGAGGTTACTGTTGTTTTGCCGTGGGTACCGCTTACGCATACCGCATCCGAGTATCTTCCGGTTATCATTCCAAGCATATCGGAGCGTTCCAGAACCGGCACTCCGCTTGCCTTTGCTGCAATTAGTTCGGGATTATCTTGCATAATTGCCGCAGTGTGAACTATCAGATCAGCCCCGCTGATGTTCTCTGCACGCTGTCCGAGATACACAGTTATGCCCATGTCACGGACAGCCTTCAGGGTGTCTGTTTCGTTGTTGTCGGAGCCTGTGATAAAGAAGCCCTCATTGTGGAGAATCTGTGCCAGAGGGTACATTCCGCTGCCTCCGATGCCAATAAAATGGATATGATTCTTGTTTGTTAAAATATTATCATCAAATAGTCTAATATTTTTTTTCAAAAGTTTCACCTCAGTTAAGAATATTTTAAGCTATTTGTTGTATAATTGAATCACGGACAAAAAAATAATTCATTTTGACCGCAGAATAATACAGACGCACACTATATCAAAACTACCCTGTCTGATTATTAAGGAGGAACTGTAAATGACTATCACCGACATCAAAATTCGCAAGATCATCCCTGACGGACGGCTCAGAGCCGTAATATCGATCACCATTGACGATCAGATCGCCATTCATGACATAAAGGTGGTCCAGGGTGATGCAAGGCTTTTCGTTGCTATGCCCAGCCGAAAGGATGAGAACGGAGTTTTCAGAGACATCGTTCATCCGATTTCCCCCGAAGCAAGACAGTCTATCGAAAGTCAGATACTTGACGCATACACACGCCACATCGAAATGATGCAGGCTGAGGCCGAAGCCGAAGAGGCAGGTCTCCTTTGATATACTATCGACAAAAGTAATGTACATTATTCAGCCTTTGCCCCGTCCGGGAGCAAAGGCATTTTTTTGTCCTGAACATAATATGCTTGTTCACCGAAGATGGTCATGGGAAACACAATAACACGCCGAAAGGATCATTTTCCTGCTTTGATCAGTGCGTCAGCCTTAAGAAGTGCAAGCTGAGTCTTGGCATCGGGTATCTCATTGTTAAGCACCATCTCCAGAGCCTTGCCGAAGGGCACACGGGTAATATCAAGGAATTCACCGTCATCGGGATTTGTCTCGCCGAAGGTCAGTCCTCTTGCAAGGTACATATGTATCTTTTCGGTAAGATATGCTACCGATGGGTAGCACACACCGAGATAATCAAAGCTTTCGCAGACTGCTCCCGTTTCCTCGGAAAGCTCCCTCAGACCTGCAGCACGGTGATCTTCACCGAACTCCAGCTTGCCTGCAGGTATCTCCAGCAACGGTTCCTGAAAGGCATATCTGAACTGCCTTACCATGATGACCTCATTCTCGGGAGTAAGAGCTACCACACACACTCCCCCGGGATGAATGACAAGCTCACGCCCAACTATTTTTCCGTCCTCAAGCTCAGCCTTATCACTGCGGACAGTGATGATCTTACCCTCGAAAACAGTATTCTTTTCCACAGTTTTTTCCGAAAGATGCATGATTTTTCGCTCCTTATACTGACTGTCCCCTCCCCGACGGACGGGAACAGATGATAAAAACCGATCGCTACGGGTATAAACAGCCCATATATTAACCGATTATTAGTATAAATTATATTATATCACAATCTTACTAAATTAACAAGCAATTTCCCGAAATATTTTTTTATAAAATCTGCCTTTGCTCCTTGTTTTTTATGCTTTTAAGTAGTATAATAAAAATGTATGACAATTTTCGTATTATATACCTGCTCATGAACGGTTATATTACGCCCGATAGATATTGCACCGCCAAGCTTGGCAGGATATTTTTGTGGATCGCTATAATTTGCGGAGCAATGACTAAAACCATGAAAGGAAACTGTATCCATGGAAAACAACAAGAATCTGCAAACAGTAAACACCGATGCAGCAAATGCTGCCGAGACTGCAGCTGAACAGGAAAGCACTGCTCCTTCTGAGGAAAGCTCTGCCGCAGCTGACGAAGCAGCAGAAGCAGACGGAACTGATGAAAACACAAGCGGCGGGATGGTATCGGAAAAGATAACTGTTGATATCATCGACGGCGGACGTGACGGTTCGGCAGCAAATCCTCCCGCCCCCAAAAAGGGGATTGACCCTGACAGCTTCGGCGGCAGAATGCTGAATTTCATAAAGAAACGCAGACTGTATATACTTGCGTTCATCCTGCCTGCACTGATACTATTCGGTGCATATGCCGCATTCGGCGTTCATCCCTTCGGGGATATGTCCGTTCTTGTGCTTGATCTGAACGGTCAGTATGTTTATTATTATGAGAATCTCCGTGATGCTCTTCATGGTGACGGAAGCCTGTTCATCTCATGGAGCCGTAATCTTTCCGGTGAGCTTATGGGTATGTTCGCCTATTATCTTGCCAGCCCCTTTGTTATAATACCCATGCTGCTGCCCCGTTCCATCATGACCGAGTCTCTGCTGATAATGCAGCTGTGCAAGGTGGGTACTGCAGGAGTGACCTTCTTCTATTATCTGAAACGCTCGAAGAAATGCCGTCCCTCAACATGCATTATCTTCTCAATGATGTACGCTCTGATGGGATATATGGTCGTTCAGCTTATGAACCCTATGTGGCTTGACGGACTCATCTACCTGCCCCTTATCGTTTACGGCATCGAAAAGCTGATCGACGAAAACAGATGGCTGTATTTCATTATCCCGCTGATGCTCATGTACATGGCTCATTTCTACATCGGCTGGATGCTAACATTCTTCTCCATAGTTTATTT
Source organism: Huintestinicola sp. (assembly GCA_051882495.1). Taxonomy (GTDB): domain Bacteria; phylum Bacillota; class Clostridia; order Oscillospirales; family Ruminococcaceae; genus Huintestinicola. The sequence goes on from JBJERX010000052.1 coordinate 25,574, forward strand.
CCTATGCTACTATTTCACAGGCAAAAAGGACCTGAGATTCAGCTTCGGATGCTTCATGCGTTCCGGCGTTAAATTTGCCTTCGGAGGAATCATTGCCGCCGCAGGTGCTTCATGGCTGCTTATCCCTCTGTATTATTCATTGAAGCTGGGCAAGTTTGATTTCTCCACACCCAGCTACGAATGGAAAACACAGTTCGATTTCCTTGATTTCTTCAAGAATCTGCTCCCGAATGTGTACGACACATGCCGTCCCGAAGGCTCCCCCGTTGTATACTGCGGGATTCTGACTGTACTTCTTATCCCCCTGTATTTCCTTAACAACAAGATCAGCTTCAGAAGCAAAATGGGCAATCTTGCCGCTCTGATGACCGTGCTCCTTTCCATGTACCTTTCCACCGCAGACCTTGCATGGCATGGCTTCCAGGTGCCTAACTGGCTCCCCTACAGATACAGCTTTACATTCAGCTTTATCCTCCTTGTTATGGCAGCTCAGACCTTTGAGCGTCTGGACGGGATATCCGTCAAGGAGATTGGCATCACAGGTGCAGCACTCTGCATTTATGCATTCTATATCAGCAAGCAGGATTTCAAGGGCGTCAGCCTGCTGCTTTCCATATGGTACTCAGTGCTGTTCACCTTCGCTTACATTGTTATCCTCCGCATCATCAGGATAGGCTCCTCTGCCGCAAAATCCGTGGCATGCTTTGTTATGTCCCTGTTCATTATCGGTGAGCTGTTCGGTTCGTCACTTGCTACTATGGAAGCTATCAACAAGGATGTAGTTTACTCAAAATACTCCTCCTACAACAGATACATCACACTTGGACGTGACACCGTTCAGAAGATCTACGAGCAGGATACCTCACCGGTCTACAGAATAGAGAAAAACCATCACAGAACGGTAAATGACGCACTTGCAATGGGCAGCTTCGGCATATCCCATTCCAGCTCCACTCTCAATTCTGCACCGATCCAGTTCCTCCGTCACCTTGGCTTCTCCTACGGCGGTCACTACATCAAATACAAGGGTGCTACCTATGTGTCCGATGCCATCCTCGGAATCAAATACGTTATGGACAAGGGTTCCTCCGAGGCTGATGACAACGGGGAGATAACTATCCCCGTGAACAAGCATTATGATGACCTGGTGCTGAAAAATGCAGATGAAAAGGATACCTTCTACGTTTATGAAAATCCCAATGCACTTCCCGTTGCATTCATGGCAGATAATGCGATCCTCGACTGCGATATTACATCCGACAACCCATTCAAGAACCAGAACAAGCTTCTTTCAAGCCTGATCTCCGATGAATACCAGAATTTCTTCAACCAGATCAACGTCCGCAGGACTGACCCCGAGAATGCCGTTCTGGGAAGCTACGGAAACCATACTAAATACACTCCCGAGGTCAAGGGAAAGAACTGCCACATTGAATTCATCTTTGATGCTCCCACATCGGATATAATCTATTTCTATATGCCTTCAAATTACGAAAGAAAGGTAAATCTTTGGCTGAACAAGGAATTCCTTGACTACTATTTCGAGGGCGGAAACATGTGCATCCAGACTCTTGGCAGATTCCAGCCTGATGAGGAGATATCCTTTATCGTGACAGTTACCGAGGAAAAGAATGAGGTTCTTTTCAAGGACAAGCTTTTCTATTATCTTGATGAGGAAAAGTTCGCTGAAGCTGTTGAGACCCTGCGTCAGCATCCCCTTAACATAACATCCTTCAAGGAGGATCATATCATAGGCGATATCACCGCCGAAAAGGACGGAGTAATGTTCACCTCTATCAGCTGGGAGCCCGGCTGGACAGTATATGTTGACGGCGTTAAAACAGAACCTGTCAAGCTCTGCGATGCACTTATAGGCGTGCCTCTCACAGCAGGAGAACACCATATCGAAATGAAATTCTTCCCTGAGGGACTTACCGAGGGAATCATCCTGGCTCTGGCAGCTATCATCACAGTTATAATCATTGCCATTGCCGAAAGCAAGACCGAAAAGCAGATGTTTGACAATATGCTTGCTGGCTCAGGCAAGCAGCAGTGATACGGGAGAAAAGCATGAATAAAACTGTACTGATAACCGGTGCATCGAGAGGAATCGGACGTGAAACAGCTAAGCTCTTTGCTGCTGAGGGATATAGGGTCGCTGCCAACTACAGCCGCTCCGAAGAAGCCGCACTGAGCCTGAAAAATGAGATCTGCGGCAAAGGAGGCATCTGTGAAATATTCAGGGCGGATATTTCACACAGCGGACAGGTCAGCAGAATGTTTGCCGAAATCGGAAGCATCTTCGGCGGCACCGATATACTCATATGTAATGCGGGCATTGCAGAGCAGGCACTTTTTACCGACATTACCGAGGATATGTGGGACAGAATGTTCGGAGTGAACGTTAAGGGCACATATCTCTGCTGCCGAGAAGCACTCCCCCATATGATACACAACAAAAGCGGCAGGATAATCACAGTTTCCTCTATGTGGGGCATATCGGGAGCGTCCTGTGAGGTGCATTACTCCGCATCAAAGGCTGCTGTTATCGGGCTGACCAAGGCTCTGGCAAAGGAAGTCGGACTGTCGGGGATAACGGTGAACTGCATTGCTCCGGGAGTCATCAGCACGGAGATGAACGCTCATCTTGACGAGGATACGATGAACGCACTTGCGGAGGAAACTCCTCTGAACAGGCTGGGAACACCCTATGATGTGGCATCTGCCGTATTGTTCCTTGCATCTGAAAAAGCATCGTTCATTACGGGACAGGTACTCAGCGTTGACGGAGGATTTATAGTCTGATGAAAAATGAAAACAAAATGAATGAGATAGAGCTTGCGGGAGTAACTGCAGAGCTTTGCAGCATGCTTATCATTTACGGTGCGGAGATATACCGTGTGGAGGACACTGCACGGAGAATATGCACAGCCTACGGCAAGCCTGACGCACAGATATATGCCACACCTGCAAGCTTAATAATTACTGTCAAGGATAATACAGGCTACGCCTACACCGATACAAAATCCATCAGCGGACGTGAAACTAACCTTGACCGTGTAGGCGAAATAAACGATCTTTCCCGCTTCATCTGCTCCGCCCGCCCCGGATATGAGACCATTCTCGGACGGCTTGAGGCTATCAGGAAGCGGAAAACCTACAGTCTCCCCGTTATCTATATCAGCTACGCTATTGTAGGTGCGGCATTCACCGTTTTTTTCGGAGGGGGTGCTGTGGAAGCGATCGGAGGTGCGTTATTGGGAGCAGTTGTCAAGCTCATATCATTACAGCTTGAAAAGATAGAAGCAAGCTCCTTTATGACCAGCCTAATATGCTCAATGGCAGTGTCCCTCCTTGCAATGCTCATAGCAGCAACAGGCATAACAGAGAGCTTTGACAAGATGGTCATCGGTGCATCAATGACCCTTGTCCCGGGAGTTGCCATTACAAACTGTATGAGAGACTTTATCGCAGGTGACTTCATGTCTGGCATTTACACCATTACCGAAGCATTGCTCACCGCTGTTGGAATGGCTGTGGGAGCAGGCTCGGCGGCGGCAGCCGTAATACGATTCTGACACAGAAGGAGCGTGCCTGTATGAATATCACCGAACAGATAGTTATTCCGCTGATATGCAGCTTTATCGCCTGCTGTGCCTTCGGAGTCCAGTTCAATATACGTCTAAAGCATCTTATTGCCGCATCTGTCGGCTCGGTAGTCAGCCAGCTGCTTTATTCACTGCTGACCCTGTACGACACCTCGGAGCCTGTTTGCTATTTCGTTGCTGCTTCTGCAGTTACAGTCTATTCCGAAATAATGGCTCGGCGGCTGAAAGCACCTGTAAATATGTACCTGATACTGGGGATAATCCCCCTTGTACCCGGGGGATTAAGCTATGATGCAATGCTTGCACTGGTGGCAGGGAACAGAGATCTGTTCTTTGACAAGCTTATAAATGTATTTGCCATAGCAGGCTCCATCGCTATGGGAATTTTTGCAGTATCATCCTTCGTAAGAATATTCACAGGCTTCAGCAGGAAGCATATTCATCTGCATAAACAGAATCCCCCGAAAGGAGTCACATCAAAATGAACATAGAAAGAATTTATCCCGTGGTCACAGTAACGGAGAAATGCCGCAAAAGAACGGCAGCGGGACATCCCTGGATATATGATAATGAGATAACAGACACCTCCCCTGTTCCCGCTGACGGCGAGCTCTGCGATGTTATGACAGAGAAGAAACGTTTCATAGGGACCGGCTTTTACAATTCAGCATCAAAGATACGTGTAAGGATAATATCACGGAATGCCAACGACAAATTTGATGCAGACTTTTTCAGACGCAGACTGTCATATGCATACGAATACAGAAAAACCGTACTTTCCGAGGACGAGCTTCGCTGCTGCAGACTGATCTTCGGTGAAGCAGATCATTTTCCCGGACTGACTGTTGACAGATTTGACAATCTGCTGTCGGTCCAGATTCTTTCACTTGGAATCGAGAAACGAAGGGATATGCTCCTTCCTGCACTGCTGGAAATACTTGAAGCTGACGGTCAGAAAATCGACGGTATCTATCTCAGGAATGATGTTGCTATCCGAAAGCTTGAAGGCATGGAGGAGGAAAAGTGCTGGTACTCCTATAAGGGTGAACAGGCACCATCTCCGGTTACGACCATTTGCGAAAACGGCATCTACTACAAGGTAGATGTTGAGAACGGACAGAAAACAGGCTTTTTCCTTGACCAGAAATTCAACAGACGTGCAGCCGCCAGCATCGCAAGGGGGAAAAATGTTGTAGACTGCTGTACTCATACAGGTTCATTTGCTCTCAATTGTGCAAAGGGCGGAGCAGCACATGTTACCGCTGTTGATGTGTCGCAGTCGGCAATAGATATGGCGAGAGCTAATGCTCAGCTGAACGGACTTGAAGGGAACATGGATTTTGTTGTAAGCGATGTTTTTGATTTTCTCCGAAACAGGATCGAGGCACATGACAGATCGGCTGATCTCATCATTCTTGACCCCCCTGCCTTCACAAAGTCACGTAAGACAGTAGGCAATGCAAAGAACGGTTATCTTGAGCTTAACACCCTTGCCATGAGACTTCTTCCCAGAGGGGGATATCTTGCTACAGCATCCTGCTCTCATTTCATGACAGAACCGCTTTTTATCGAAATGCTTCACGATGCTGCAAGAGCAGCAAATGTTGAGCTGAGGCTCATAGAGATAAGACATCAGGCACCAGATCATCCTATACTGATGAATGTTGAGGAGACGGAATATCTGAAATTTTTCCTGCTCCAGGTATTGTAATACGCTGATACTAATAACCATTTGTTCTATGGATAAGGACGGTGGATAAAATACGACGGGGTCAAGAAAAACTCCCTTGCCGTGCGATATCACGCCTGCGGTCGCTTTCCTTGATTGGTGCAATTCTATCTGCCGACTTTATCTACCAAACAAATGGGGATTAGTATTAAATGGATATTATACTAATAACCATTTAACCTATGGATAAAATACGGCGGCTATAATGCGTCCTCTCTGCGTCAAACTCCCTTGCAGGGCGAAAGCCCGCCTGCGGTCGTTTTCCTTGATAGGACGCGTTCTATCCACCGTCTTTATCCATAGAACAAATGGTTATTAGTATTAGTATGAAATACGCAAAACAACCGTTTACAAAAAAACTTCGCAGAATCATCATTGACTGATGCTGCGAAGTTTTTTTATATGGCTATATCACAACAAATGGCTGATAAACTGGAGGAAATAACTGCATCTTTTTTGACAGAATCAAGAAGACGATCCCAACAACCAGTAAAATAATTCCCGGAACGAAAAGCTTTTTTTCATGGTATCCTCAAAATAAATCAAAATTTCCGATCTGTCGTCTGATATTTTTCAACTTTATATTTACCAACGGAAGAAAAAACTTCTGAATCAAAGGCTGTTATACAGCTTCATTATCTCATTTCCGGAAGCAAGACCATCGGAGTAGGCTGTGGCACTTCCTGCAGCAGCTCCTAAGCGGAGTGCATGGTCATAATCCCCTGTTTTCAGATATCCTGCTACGAATCCCGCAACCATTGAATCTCCCGCTCCAACGGAGTTGATAAGTGCCCCCTCCGGAACTCCCATTTCATGAACTGTTCCCTTTTCGTCAAGAAGGACAGAGCCTTTTTCTGCCATGGAAACAAGTACATTTACTGCTCCCATTTCCTGCAGCTCCTTTGCACAGCTTACGATATCCTCTGTTGTGGGAAGGGGCTTACCGAAAATTTCTTCAAGCTCAAAATTGTTTGGCTTGATAAGGAAGGGACGGTATTTCAGAACATTCAGCAGCAGCTTTTTTGTGGCATCAACAACGAATCTGACTCCCTTGTCCCGCAGCCTTTCAAGTATACGGCTGTACATATCCTCCGGAAGTGTTGAGGGAACGCTGCCTGCAAGGATAAGTATATCTCCCTTGACTAAGCTGTCCAGCTTGGTCATAAGCTCTGCGATCTCATCATCGGATATTTCGGGGCCCTGTCCGTTTATCTCAGTCTCGGAGCCTGATTTGATCTTCACATTGATACGGGAGTTTCCCCTTTTCAGACGGACAAAATCCGTATCAATTCCCATTGCACGGACGCCATCCTCGATCGCTGCACCTGTAAATCCCCCTACAAAACCAAGTGCCCTTGATTCAACTCCCAGTGCAGCAAGAACTATTGATACATTGATCCCCTTGCCGCCGAAAAAGAATTCCTCGGAAACAGAACGGTTTGTAGCTCCCGCTGTAAGCTCGCTGTTCATACGCATGACGTAATCCACTGCGGGATTGAAGGTTACTGTATATATCATATTGATTTTTCCCCTGTCTGAAATTATTCTTCGGTTTCTTCGGACGCTTCCGTTTCCGATGGAAGCACGGGCTGTCTGTATTCGTCAATTATGCCGTACTGCAGCTTCATTACGAGAGATCTGCGGACGTGTTCGCTGAGCATATCATCTGTTATCACACCTGCCGCATATGCATCTGTGATATCACTGTATGCTGTCTTGTAATCGCTGACGCAGAGCATATCATTTCCTGCAAGAACGCCCATAACGTAGGGAGATGTTTCTCCCGAATACTGAGCTATTGCATCCATTCCCATGTCATCTGTAATGATAACACCCTCGAATGAAAGCTCCTCACGGAGAATGTCATGTGCCTTCGTTGAGATAGATGCAGGAAGCTCGGGATCAATGCTTTCGTAGATGCCGTGGTTAACCATTACCGCAGGAGTTTTATCCTCATCTGCTGTTATTCCTGCGATAAAGGGAACAAAATCTGTGTTTTTCAGCTCATAAAGTGCCCTGTCGTCATGGGAAGAACCTGTGTGTGTATCCGAGTTTGACCCATATCCCGGGAAATGCTTAAGGCAGGACGCCATATTCTTGCGGTTTGATGCCCGCACAATAGCAGCTACACCTTCGGCTGTGTCCTCGGTATTCTGTCCGAGGGTACGAGGATAGATATATGCACTCTCATCCATAGTAATATCAGCTACGGGAGCAAGGTTGATATTGATACCCAGGCTGAGAAGCAGAAGTGCCTTTTCCTCAGCATCCACCTCAAGAAGATCGGCTCCTCCACGCTGGAAAAGCAGCTGAGGACTTGAAAAGGGTTCGCTTCTGTACTGAGAATACTTGCTGACTCTGACAACCGTTCCTCCCTCCTCATCAACGGCAATGAACGGTGTTACCGCAGCTGCATTTTTTACATCACAATTAAGTGCATAGACTGTCTCCGCTGTACCGTTCTTGAAATTATCAGCATACATGGTGTATCCGCCGAACTGATACTGATACATATCATTTACAGCTGCTTCATCATCCAAAGGCATTCTTGCAAGGATAAGCTGTCCGATCTTCTGTTCGGTGCTCATCTGCTCCATTATCTCATCTGCAAGAATAAGGTATTTCTCGCTTACCGATAAAGCCGCTTCTGTCTCTGCCGCCGTTTCTTCGGCAGCGGCGGTCACAAGCTGTATCTGACTTCCATCAGCAATAGTTCCTACTGCCGGCTTGTTTTTGCCGATATTGGCGTCATTCTCTATAAATTCATTTACCTTATCACCCAGAGAGCAGCCTCCCATTGACAGCGTTATAGCTGCGGATGCTGCTGCAGCAATAATTCTCCTGAGCTCCATAGCATTTAACCGTCCTTTCAGATCAGAATGATTCATTTTCCGCATAGCCGAAACCGAGAATATCAATAGTTTTTTCCTCGCTGCCCTCCGCAGCTCTGATCTCGATCTCCATTGCCTTCGGCAGAGAGAATTTGATTATCTGAGCAGTCATTGGGTCACCCCAGCCGTCCTTATCGTTTGCATTCACTGAAGTGAGCTTTTCGCCGTTCAGATAAACATCCACCGAACCCATACTGTCGGAATTATTTCGTTTGTATATCATAAAGAATGCACTTGCATTGCTTACCGACAGCTTCATAGGCTCGCTTCCGCCGTTGTAATGCCAGCTTGCCGGGAAGCCCGCCCTGCCGTTCATGGAAGGCTCAAAGGAACCTGATGAGGTAATAGTGATATTTCCGGTATCCTCATTTTCGGGCGTTATCATAACCGCATTTTCATAGGGAGTACCGAAGCGTCCTCCCGGCTTAATCTTATACTCGCCGTCATCGGGAGCATTCTCGGAGGCAGTATACATATTTTCAATAAACTCACAGAAAAGCTTATGCCCGTTGGGACCGGGATGGGATGCGTCATTATAATAATCCTTCCATGAAATACGTCCTTCGTCAAGCTCCGGAGTGAGTGCATCAACTGTGCTGATAACAGGCAGCTCGTAGTATTCGCCTATTTCCTTCATGTAATCCTGAGCAGTATATCCCTCCTCGGTACGGTTCAGCATAAGCACCACCGCAGGAGCATTCTCCTGTGAAAGAACCGTTTTCACAATAGATTCATAGGACTGCTTTGTGATGTTATCCTGAGCGTCATTGACCGCATACTCTATAAAAACAATATCCGGGTGATAGTCCAGAACGTCTCTCTGCAGACGAAGGATACCTAAATTTGAGGGTGTTCCGCTGAGACCTGCATTGACATACCGGACATTGTCCCCTGTGCCGTAGGTCTCGGCAAAATAATCATATGAAAGCTTTGCATAGCACTCATCCGGCTGTACGGTATATCCCTCTGTTATGGAGCCGCCAAGATATGCGATGGTCGTAGCTTCGCCGTTTCTCGCCTGCTCTATCTTAGCCTTGATGCGTGAGGTATTGCCCGTGCTTACCAGAGAACGGGCTACCATTGCAGCGTGAAATTCCTCGGGAGTTTCGGGAGCCTTTGTCTCAGCTTCAGAAGAGACTGACTCGCTTGCTTCTGCAGACGTATCACCTGCGGTACTGCTGCTGTTATCCGCTCCGCATCCCGCAGCACCTATCATAACAAGTGAAAGAATAAATGCGGTAAGCTTATTTCTGTTAATTATTCTCATATGAAACATCCTTTACAGTTCTACAATATTCGTGATTATTCCGGCAGGGGTAATATCCACATAACCGAAGGAAGGAGTTTTTCCGTCACGGGGTGAGGAGCAGCTTCCCGGATTCATGATATAAATGCCGTCCTCATAGGACTGCAGACGGCAGTGAGTATGACCGAAAAGCACCACCCTGCAGTCATTATCTCTTGCAACGGAACGTATAAGCTCAGTGCCGTAATTCACATTATACCGATGACCGTGGGAGCAGAGTATCTTAACTCCCTCAACTTCGATAACGGTCATTATGGGTGAACCGCTGTTCCAGTCGCAGTTTCCCATAACGTGGCGGATATCAAGTCCGGGATATTCGCTGCGTATCATTCCAAGCTCCTTTTCGCCGTCGCCAAGATGGATAAAGATATCGCCGTTTTCGGCAGACATGGAAAAGATCCTGTCCAGTGCAGATTTTTTTCCGTGGGAATCGGACATTGCAACTATTCTCATACTATCACTTCATTCTCATAAATTGTATCGGGAAGCCGAGGCATATACCCATGATTTGATATTATAACAAAACACAGAAATAGCCTGACAAAAGGAGACAAGGGCATAGCTTGAAGAGTCAGGAACGAACCCGCAGACAGGCTGGTCTGTCGGTCAGCCCCTCTGTCACTTCGTGATACCTCCCCCTCGCAGGGGGAGATTACGACTGTCAAGGGTGAGTGACGACACTATTCATGCTTTGCACTGCCGAACTTGGCAGGATATTTTTGTGGATTGCTATATAAATATCGGCTTCCGCATCAAAACACGCCGAATTACAGGAACAAAAACTGCCCATTCGGCATATAATCAAACATAAGGCAAAAACACGCAGTATTGCAAACTGCTTTCCGAAAGGAGTTACCTATGGAGATAAAAGGCACAAACAAACAAAGCATGGATGAACTTATCAAGATCGTCAGCGGTAAGCTGGGCATGAAGCCGGAACAGCTGAAATGCGAGCTTGAACAAGGCAAATTCGATACTGCCCTGAAAAACATGAAGCCCGATGAGGCAGCTAAGTTCAATCAGGTCCTGGCAAATCCCAAGCTGATGGAAAAGCTCATGAGTGCTCCTCAGGCTCAGGCTCTTTATAAAAAGCTTACAGAACAATAATTGCCGTACACACTGTCCGGGGAGGGATGCTTTATGGACGATCTTGACGGAAAAATCGGTGCTCTGCTCAGTGATCCCGAAAGTATGCAGCAGCTTAAAGAGCTGGCAGAAATGCTGGGCAGCGAAATGAACGGCGGAAGTCAGAATCAGCCATCGGGAAACAGCTCTCCTTCGGACGGGAACAATACAGAGAACGCTGCAAACAGCAATTCAGGTGCAGACAGTATATTCGGTGGAATGAATTTCGATACTCTGATACAGATAGGTTCAGCCATATCAGCGGCAGGCGGGACGGATAAAAACCGAAGCCTGCTCCTTGCACTTAAGCCTCACGTAAGCAGTCAGCGTCAGGAAAAGATAGACCGTGCAGTCAGAATGCTTAAGATATATGCCGTAATAACTGCTCTCCGAGAAAGCGGTCTTCTGAACGGCGGCTTTGAGAAATTCCTGTAGCTGTTATACATAATACTGATATTTGATCTGCCTGCAGACAGATACGACAGCTATATCGCAGTCCTTGTCTATAGAAGGATCAAAGATCGGTATAACACCGAAAGAGGGTCATACAGATGAATCCGCAGAATATGCGTTACGTTCCCCCGGGAGGGAACGGCTATTATCCCTACGGACGCGGATTCCGGACGGGTCAGCAGGATCAGAGCAATGCTCCGAAGCCCCAGCCTGCAGAAGGCATACCGTCTCCGCCTCCGCAGAGCTGTCCATGCAGCGAACAGCCGAGATGTCAGCACAGGCAGAATGATCTCGGAAGGCTGCTGGGCAGCATTGCTCTTGATGAAGAAAAGCTGCTGATACTCATACTTATTCTTATTGTTGCCAAGGAGGGCGGAGATATTGCTCTCCTTGCCGCACTGGCATATCTACTGTTCTGAGGATATCATTCGGCGGTAATGTCATCGTCCTCATCAACGGCATAATTTCCAAAAGCATCCATTTTGGGTGTCTTTGAAAAATCGGGTCTTGCAACAAGAAGCTTTATCTTAATTCCCTGATCGGAGAACATTTTCTCATGCTCAGTAACGATATTGCCCTCGTATCCTCCTGCATGGAGGTCTCTTGTTATGTACAGTATATCAAAGCCGCTCTCCTCGAAATAGGGCAGCGATTCCTCGAAAAGAACGTCATCATCGGTCTTGAAGTGGAGCTCGCTGCCCTCCTTCATGATCGTTCTGTACTGTACAAGCTGACGTGAATGGGTCAGACGGCGTTTGTTGTGCTTGCCTCTGTTCCATGGGTTGCAGAAATTTATATATATCCTGTCAACGCTGTCTTCGGGTGAAAAAAACTTTGAGATGTTTGCGATATTCATCTGCAGGAGACGCAGGTTATCGGGAGTGCGTCCGGCTTCACCGAATTCACGTTCGATATTTCTTCTTCCCACAGCAAGCATGTCGCTCTTGATATCAGCGGCTATGTAATTGATATCGGGGTTTCTGAGAGCGGCTCTTGTAACGAATATCCCCTTTCCGCAGCCAAGCTCCAGATAAAGTGGACGGCTGTTGTCCGCAAATTCGGAATGCCATTTTCCTGTTTTTTCGGAAGCATTTTCTATATAATAGGGACAGGCCGCCAGCTCGGGAGCTGCCCATTTCTTCTTTCTGATACGCATTTATCACTATGTCCTTTCCTTATTGCTCTCCAAAGGAGACTGATAGTTTTCGTAATGGCAAAGTTATACACAATAACATTATACCATACTTTTGCCATAAGTGCAAATATTGCAAAAAAAATTCGCACAAAATTATTAAAACCTGTTGATTTGCATAAAAATATGTGTTATAATAAATTCATATATATTACATTTGTCAAGGAGTTTTACCAATGAGCTACAAAAACGAATTCATCAAATTCATGGCCGAATGCGGCGTTCTTACCTTCGGTGACTTTACACTGAAGAGCGGCAGAAAGGCTCCCTATTTCATCAACACGGGAAATTACAAGACAGGTGCTCAGCTTGCACGTCTGGGCGGATTCTACGCTGACTGCATCCACGAGAACAATATCGAGGCTGAGAATCTTTTTGGTCCTGCTTACAAGGGAATCCCTCTTGCCGCATCCGCTGCAATAGCTCTGGCTACAAAATACGGCAGAGACATCAGCTTCTGCTTCGACAGAAAGGAAGCCAAGGATCACGGTGAGGGCGGTCTGTTCGTAGGCAAGCAGCCTGACAAGGGCGAAAAGGTGGTCATCATAGAGGATGTTATGACCTCAGGCAAGGCTCTCAAGGAGGTCTATCCTAAGCTCAAGGATGCTGCTGATGTAAACATCACAGGCATGGTCATCAGCGTTGACCGTATGGAAAAGGCTCTGGAGACAGACCGTTCCGCTGTTCAGCAGGCTTATGACGATTACGGCGTGAAGGTTTATTCCATCGTTACCATCAACGACATCATCGCCGCTATCGAGGATGGAGTTATCGAGGGTAAGGAATACCTTGAAAAAATGTATGAATACAGAAACACATACGGTGTTCAGTATTGATTTGATTTATCTAATATTTTCTGAAAGGAATGTTATAAAATGAGTGTTCGTTTTGATCTCACAGCAATCGCATTTGAACTTACCGATGCAGTTATCCACATGGACGGCTCCCCTGCTTACGCAGCTTTCAAGGAGGAGATCGAAGCTATCCTCAGCGATTTCAACAGCAAGGGTCATCTCAGCTCCTCATGGACTGTTGATGAAAAGGACCTTACTGCAAAATCCGAGGATACAATGAAGAATATGCACCGTGCGTTCCTCATCTGGTCCTACAATGAGGAGCTTAAGGGTCAGGGAGGGGAAGCTTCCGTAGGTACATATATCAAGCTTTTCTTCAAGTCACAGCTTGATACGCTTATCGCACTCAACGGAGGAAGCAAGTTCGTTGAGGCTTCCAAGGCAGCTGAGCTTATTGCTGCTTACAAGAAGCGTGTTACAGAGGATCCCGCTGTATTTGACAGTGCAAAGAATTTCTTCAAGGGCTATGTATACGGCTATTTCTTCAACTACATCTCCGAGCAGAAGATCATGAAGAAGTATGCTGAAATGATCGCATATCTGGGTGTTATGTCCAACAAGATACCCACATCTATTTCAGAGCAGCAGAAGATCCTTCCCAAGATGGCTCCTCTCCTTGCAAATGACAGATTCAAATATATCAACGGCTGCGTTCCTCGTGAGCTTATGCTTACTATAGTGTTCAACAGACTTGAGCTTTCCGCACTTCCAGCCAATGAAGCCGAGCTTATGAAAACACGCATCAAGGAATACATCCTCAAAACATACCGCACAGAAACAGAGGACGAGATCCCTCTCATTGCCGATAATGTTACCGTATCTCTTATGACCGATCTTTTCAGCAGCTATATCAATGTTCCCGAATTCAGTACAGGCATCTACAACAAGAGCTTTGCAGGTGTCCGTACATTCCTGGATTCCGACAGAGACGATACAGGTGAATTCGATGCTGCAAAGGTATCCGATATCGTTTCGGCAAAATGTGCAGCAGGCTTTAATCCCTATTACTCCTGCAACCGTGAGGCTAACATTGACCTTGGTCTTGAGGGCGATGAGAAGTGCTTCAAGTACCCTATCATCTGTGCAGATGAAAATGATTTCTACTTTGCACCTCTTTACGAGGAGGTCATCTATCCCTACGCTGACAAGGAGATCTACGATGAGATACCTGCAAGCGGCATAAAGACAGGTACATATCCATTTATCGACGAAGCTCTCAAAACAAACTGCATCAAGACTATCGGCGGACTTACGGGCGGTACTATCACAGTCCGCAAGGATAAGCTCAATAACCTTTCCGCATATAATGCATACCTTGACGATTCCTCCATGTCTGAGCGTGACCGCAAGATGCTGGCTCTGGAGCAGATGCTTGTAGTTCTTTCCGGAAACTGCAGTGCAGAAAAGTACAAGCAGCTGCTTGATGCAAATCTGTTCGGCTCAGGTCTTTATGAGGAATACATCCGCTACAGACTTGACCATATCATCAAGAAGGGCACAACAGACAGAAGCACAAAGAAGAATCTCCTTGATATAGTTAATAACATCACTATCTGAACGGATAAAGATTAAAAATATAATGGGCTGAAACGATTTGCGTTTTCAGCCCATTTTTTACTATCCTCATTCATTGGATATCTTTATACTAATAACCATTTGTTCTATGGATAAATGGTTATTATACTAAATTCCAAATCGTTCTATAGACAAAGCCGACAGATAGAATAATCCAAGTCAAGGAAAGCGACCGCAGGCGGGCTTGCTGCCCGGCAAGGGAGCTTGACGCAGAATTGGATTATTCTATCCGAGGATTTGTCTATAGGTTGATTTGGAATTAGTATTAGTATTAGGAACCACAAATAAATCACGCATAATCCTAAGGGCTTTATGATGGATGCAATATTTTCTGCACAGCATCGATTTTTCCCTATGAAATGCACACCGCCGTCAGAAAAGCTCTGACGGCGGCAGCACTGTATTATTATCTCTTAGGGAAATCTATCTTGTCCATGGTAGCAATGCCATAAGTAAAATCAATGTTCTTACCCTTATACAGCTTGTGGAAGCAGGCAAGGATACGCTCAGCTACAAGCCTGCCGTTTTCCTCATTCGCATCCATCAGGATAACAATTATCTGCTTGCTTGAATATCTTGTGTAAACGTCAACTCGTCTGAGAGATGAGTAGATAGACTGCTCCATGACCTCCAGAGCGATCTCCAGTTCATCTGTTTCAACGATAACATTATCATTGAAGGATGCGGTAAGGAGAACTGTCTGAACATCTCTTCCGCTTCTCTCTACAAAACGCTTGATGAAATTGTAAACATGAGGGAAGCTGTCAATGTCCAGCAGATACGCTCCCTTGCCCGAATCCGCTCTCGACATGATCTCACGGAGATAACCGAGATCAACAAGATTGCTGCTTCTGGTGCGTTCCGCTTCACGCTGATCGCTGAAGAAATGGTAGGAATTCTTACCGTTCTGCTTTACGTAATAAAGTGCCTTATCTGCCGCATTATAGATAGTGCTGAAATCCATACCGTCATCGGGAGTCTGAGCTATACCGATAGAAACAGAGGAATTTGTCTCATATTTTTTCTGCTCGATCTTATAGCAGAGATCGGAAATTATATCTCCTGCAAGGTTTCCTATCTCCGCCTTGGAGGTCATTCCGTTGATGAACATTACAAATTCATCTCCGCCGATACGGCAGAGAACGTCCCCCTCACGAGAGTATGTTCTCATAGTATCGGCAAACATTTTCAGAGTATTATCTCCCTCAAGATGGCCGTAATTATCATTGATAGCCTTGAAATTATCCATATCTATCATGAACAGAGCGCCCTTTACTCCGTTATCGATAAGCTCGTTTACCGCATTGTCCGTGTAGGCACGGTTCCACAGACCTGTAAGAGCATCCTGCTGTGATCTGCTCTTGATATCCGTTACTTCCTGTATCGTTTTGTCAAGCTTTTCAGAGAGCTGACGCTTCATATCCTCCGATTCCAGGATACGGCTTATTCTTGAACGCATGACAGCTGCAACGAATGGCTTAGCAATAAAGTCAAGGGCACCCTCCTCCAGACATCTGCTTTCCGTTTCGGCATCATTGTCCGCCGTAAGGAAAATTACGGGGATATTGCAGTTCTTCTCATCTGCCTTGATCCTGCGAAGCACCTCAAATCCGTCCATTTCGGGCATATTGATGTCCAGCAGGATAAGATCGCAGGTATTGTTTTCAAGGAATTTCAGTGCATGAGCACCCATTGTTACTGCTGTCACCTTGTAGATATCGCTGAGAACAGATCTTGCGGAAACCAGATTAGTTTTATTATCATCTACTATTAAAATATGTTTCATAATCAATATCCTTTTCACTTAATAATAACTCTGTCAGCTTCTTTATTTGTCATACACAAACAGCACGCCGAAGGTATCGGGACCGCAGTTTGCAGAGATCGTTGCGGAGGCTTTGGTTGTGTTCATCTCCTCAAATTTGCAGCATTCTTCTGTTACCTGTTTTATCATTTCCACACGCTTCACGCTGCAACCCACATGAGTTATGTAGCAGCGTTTCTTTGATATAGTCGACGGATTACGCAGCACGCTTCTGATATAGTGCCTTACGGATGAAGAATAATCGCCCAGTTCTATATCCTTAAGAGTAAGATTACCGTTTTTCATTATAAGGACCGGGTGTATCTGAAGCAGACCGCATAATGCCTTTACCGTTTTCGATACATGTCCGTTCAGATAAAGATAATCTGCATTCCTCGCAATGAACGTTGTACAGACACGGGTCTTCATGTCATTTAATTCCGCAATGATATCCTCGGATGACTTGCCCCAGTTAGCAAGCTCTGCCGCTCTCTGAACAATAAGTCCGAGACCGGAGGATAAATGCCCCGAATCGAAAACATGTACCTTATTACCCAGTTCACCCATTGTCTCCACAGCTTTCGATGAATTGACAAAGGATTCGCTTACACCCGAACTGGTCGCAACGTGTATTACCTCATCATATTTTTTCAGCGTTCTTTTAAAAGCATTGCGGTAAACCTCAGGAAGAGGAGCTGTGGACTTGGCAGCACCGCCTCCTGCTTCAATGTACTCCAGAACATTTTCGGATGTGATCTCATCAGTATCGGTGAAAATCCCATGTTCAGTTTCTATAAGAGGAAATACAAGGTCAACATCATATTCATACAGCACGCTTCTCGGGAGATCACACATGCACTCTGTTAATATGCCAACTTTTCTCTTAGACATGTTCATTCTCCTTTACAGATCTGATCTATAAGCTCCGATGCTTTTGCAGACGCACTGTCATATTCAAAATCGTCCGAAAGGCTTCGTATCTGATCGAAATATTCCTTTAGAGCCTTTCCGCAGCAGGAAAGTCCCTGAGCTTCGTCGCAGATACCCGAAACTGCATCTCCGTCAAAGTTTCCGCAGGCCTCCGTTATCCTTTCTGTCATTTCTCTGAGCTTTTCTGCAGTTATCTCTGTAAGACCGCTTATATCAGCGGAGCTGTCGGAACTGCTCTCCGCAGGCTCATCTTTAAGTCCCAGATAATTCTTACCTTCGTCGATAACCTTATAATACATATCGAGCATTTCATCATTGTACTTATTAATAACGTCATAATCCCCTGCCTTGCCCGCAGCTTCAAGCTTCTTGGCAAGCTCATGAAGAGGCTGAGAGCCGATGGTAAGAGATGAGCTTTTCAGAGCATGGACCTCTATGACATACGTTTTCCAATCCTTTTTCTCGAAATAGTCCTTGATCTGTGCAGCCTTCTCAGGACCCTTTCGCACATACATTGCGAAAATATCACGGTATGCATCCTCATCTCCGCCAACATATCTTATGCCGATCTCAGGCGTAAAGAGCCGGTTCTGTACGGCTTCGGGAGCATTGACAGCTTCCTTGGCAGGTTCAGGAGCAGGTTTTCTCCTATGGGATTCCGATGAACTCCTTTCTCTTCTTGACGGGCTTTTCATAAGCTCTCTCGGCAGCCAGGTTTTGAGAACACGATCAAGGGCAGAAAGCTCGATCGGCTTTGCGATAAAGTCATTAAGTCCCTCCGCTATAAATGTATCTCTCGCACCGTTTACTGCATTTGCAGTAAGAGCTATGATAGGGAGTTTCTTATAGTACTCGCCCTTCATGCTTCTGATTTCCTTAGTTGCTTCAATACCATCCATTTCCGGCATCATATGATCCATGAAAACAAGGTGGAAATCCTTTGAGCGAAGCAGGGAGATCGCAGCACGTCCGCTGTCTGCGGTGATGACCTGCATATGATAGGGACGAAGCAGTCCCACAGCGACCTTGAGGTTGATTATGTTATCATCAACAATAAGTACTCTTGCCTTGGGTGCATGGAAATGAGCAATGCTGTTTCTGCGTTCATTGACGTTGGCAACAACGCTTTCATTGTTGAATATAGATGCCACAGAAAGCGAATAGAAAGGCTTGTACACGCATCTGATGGACTGAGGCACCTCTACTGCGTTGATCCTGTCCTGAATGACCGCAACTACATGATCCTCAGACGCCTTGATGAAGAAATCCTTGTCCGAAAGGTATTCCTGACGTCCTGCGAAAACATGGGTATAGTTTCCTCCGCTGACAGCCTCCTTCAGCTGCTCCAGGGAAGGGAAATTCGTTATTTCCGTACGGAAGCCGTGGGCAAGTGTCTTTATGAGAATATTGTATTCATTTGCCACCTGAGGCGTGCTGAACTTGGTCTCGTCGATAAATCCCGCAACCTTGTAATTTTCGGTATTGCTTACTGATATAAAGGGACTGGGATCGGACACCTTAAGGGGGATAACGAAACGGAATTCCGAACCTGAACCGTACTGACTGGATACATTTATGAAACCGCCCATCTGAGATACTATTTTCTTGCAGATGACCAGACCCAGACCTGTTCCCTCAACAGAACGGTTCTTCTTTGTATCCACCTGCTGGAAGCTGCTGAACAGCTTCTCCAGGTTTTCCGGTGAAATGCCTATTCCCGTATCACGGACAGACACGGAAAGGTTTACGCCGTATTTCTGCACGGAGTGATGCATTTTCAGGACCACACATCCGCTGTTTGTGAATTTTATGGCATTGGTAATGAGATTTATTATTACCTGGCGGATCCGAAGCTCATCGCCAACCAGACCGATAGGTATGTTGGGGTCTGCCTTAACGATTATCTCAATATCCTTTTCTCCCTTACGGGTAACTGCCATGTTGATAACATCATTCAGAGTAGAAGCAATATTGAAGCTTTCCTCCACAAGCTCCATTTTCCCCGATTCGATCTTGGAAAAATCCAGGATATCATTGATAATGGAAAGGAGGTTGCGTCCTGAATTCTGGATATTGAAGCAATAATCACGAACTGTTTCGCTGATATCATTCTCTCTGAGGATAAGCTCGCACATTCCTACGATAGCATTCATGGGAGTTCTTATCTCATGGCTCATGTTTGCAAGGAAATCACCTTTTGTGCGGTTTGCCTTTTCCGCCTCATTGATTATCTTTATCTGATCTATACGGAATCTCCATATCTTATAGTTGATGAATATGCAGATAACAGTATCAAAAAAATACACTATGGGGAACCGCAGACGATAAACCTCACTGTATGGATAACCCAGATCATAGAGCGGAGACCAGAAATAGACAGCTGTTGCCGCTCCGATGAATATACTGAAAGCTCCGCCGTAAAACAGCTTGTAGAAGTATATCCCTATAGGAGGTACAAGAAGAAGCCAGACTATGCTGAAACCGTCTACTCCTCCCGAAACCAGGAAATACATCATTATTGCAGCTATAGCAGGAAGTGAGAATAAACTCATTGCACCGAAGCTTTTTGTCTTATTATACAGCATATATGAAGCAAGAAACCACACTCCGAGAGCCGCTGTGATAATTGCCATTACCGAAGCTCCCGATAAAAAATTCACCAGACACATGATGAAGGATACTACTGCCAGCGAACAGGCAATCAGCGTTATTGATACGATATCGGTATTCTCAGCGTCATGTCTTAGCTCATTTAACAGCTTATTCATTCCTTTTCATCCCCCTCCGAGAAATATTTGTCTGCTGCAGCATCAAGGTTATCCGCTGCTGTTCTGTAAAGCTCTATAAATTCTCTGTGATTTTCGGAAACATATTTTTCATCCTTGCCCGAAACAGCCTCTGCCAACCTTTCTGCCTTTTCTGCAATCTCGGAAAGACCCAGATCTTTTGAATCACGGCATATCCTTTGTACATTCACGAGCAAGCTTTTCATATTGCCGGTGGAGACATCGAACTCAAGGTCATTGCTCAGGTTATTATCGCAGAATTCGTACACTGCGTCCATGTAGGCATCCGCATCTCCGTTGAAATTTGAAAGTCCCTTGTCTATGTCAATGTCTGTGCCGATACTGCTGAATGCTCCCTCTGCAGGACTTTCCGGCTGGAAGGAGGCTGTCTTTTCTTTTACGATCAGACTGTGATCCAGATACTTGAAGAGACATTCCTCAAGAGCCGCACCGCTGATAGGCTTAGAAAGGTAATCATCGAAGCCCGCATCCATATATTCCTGCTTCGCTCCGCTTACTGCATTGGCTGTAAGGGCAATGATCGCTGTTCCCAATGCAAGCTGACGCTCCTTGATAATTTTCAGCGTTTCAATTCCGTCCATCTCAGGCATCATATGGTCAAGGAACACAATGTCATACATTTTCTTTTCAAGGAGACTGATGCATTCCTTTCCTCCGGAAGCAGTGTCTGTCTCAACGAGAGTACGTTTCAGCAGACTTTTCGCCACAAGAAGATTTGTTTCATTATCATCAACTATCAGTACCCTTGCTTCGGGAGCGGTCTTGATGGATTTCTCAGCTTCATGCTGATGAGCAGTCCTGATTTTGCTGTTCAAGCTGCCTATTGCCGCTGTGCTGATGACCTTCTGCTGTATGATGAAGGAGAAGGTGGAGCCTACTCCGTAAACGCTGGCTACATTCAGCTCACTGCCCATCATTTTAAGCAGACTCTGAACGATGTTTATTCCCAGTCCCGTTCCCTCGATATTTCGGTTTCTTTCCTGATCGAGACGCTGGAAGGATGTGAACAGCTTAGCAAGATCCTCCTCTCGGATTCCCATGCCCGTATCGGAAACGCTGACCTCAAGCTTAGCAATGCCCTCGCTGATATCAAGCAGGTTCATCTTCAGCCGAACAGTACCCTTTTGTGTGTATTTAACTGCATTTGTGAGTATGTTTGTGATGATCTGCCTTATACGGACATCATCGCCGTAAAGCACCGAGGGAATGTTCCCGTCGATCTCGGTGATGAATTTCAGGCCCTTTTTATCCGCCCTTGTCTTTATCATGTTGACAAGATCGCCTATCAGCTGGGAAACATCATATTCAACAGGGATGATCTCCATTTTGCCCGACTCGATCTTGGAAAAGTCAAGAATCTCGTTTATCAGCGAAAGAAGAGTTCTGCCTGCGCTTCTGATATTTTCCGCATACTCGATTATCTGCTTATCGCTGCATTCACGAAGTATCATTTCGTTCATTCCCAGAACTGCATTGATAGGTGTTCTGATCTCATGGGACATATTTGCAAGGAAATCATTCTTTGATTTGCCTGCACTGATAGCCTTGTCCGCAGCTTCCTTCAGCTCACTGTTCACACGCTCCTGCCATTCCGTCAGGTTATGCATGATGACCAGCACAATGATTATACAGAGCACGAAAACCGAAATGTATATCATGTCGGAAGCAACTGCATTTCCATATATCTCATAAACATCACGTACTACAAATACCGTGAATCCCGAGGATTCCTCCGTCATAGCAAGGCAGACCTTTTTCTCACCGTCGTAATCGTCGATAAAGGAGATGCCGTCATCACTGAATGCACTCCTGTAGC
The DNA here is from genome assembly GCA_051882495.1 of Huintestinicola sp. GTDB lineage: Bacteria > Bacillota > Clostridia > Oscillospirales > Ruminococcaceae > Huintestinicola. Next base: position 47,664 of record JBJERX010000052.1, read on the forward strand.
AAAGCTCTGCCGCATTATGGAAGGATTCCGGCTTCATCTGATAATCGTAATTGGGATGGTTAAGTATGCTGCCGTTGATATCCGTCAGGAATGCATAGCCCTTGTCCGTATAGCTTGCACCTAAGATACCAATGAGCTTATCAAGATAATAGTCTATGCCGAGAACGCCTATGAACTCTCCTTTGTCATCGTAAACGATGGTACTGAGGGTGGTGCAGTACAGACCCGTCTGCTCGTCAAGATAGGGAGAAGAGATGCTGAAATTATCCTGAGATATAAGAGTATCAATGTACCACTGACGCTCCTCCACGTGCCAGTCCGCCTCAGGCTCCCAGCGGTTGTTCATAAGCACGGTATGCTCCCACTCGGGGTTGCAAAGGTAGGCTACAGAGATGTTGTCATAGTGTGATACAAGGCTGTCAAGGTAATCCACCGCAGTGTCATAATCCTCCTCAAAGCCGGGCTTTGCGGCGATACTGTAGGCGATAACGTCCAGAACAGCTCTGTTGCTGTCTATCCATTCCTTTACCTGATACAGATACTGCTCGGTCTCCTTCTGCATCTTCGTGTCACCCCAGTCAACCTGAGTCCTGGTGTTGAAGATAACAGCAAATGCACTGCTCAGAATAAGTACAGCCGTGATAAGAGTGATCTGTTTTTTGTGGTTGATATCAGTGTTCTTACCCTTGTCGGAGCTTTTTTCACGGGATGACGCCTTGGTGTTCATATCCGAAATATGGATAAGTTCATCAAGCATCTGACCCAGTTCACGGGCAGATTCTCCTATCTCAGCAGCTGCCCCTGGATCCTCGGAGCTGCCCAGCACCTCGCTTCGGTTGATTATGCTTGAAAGCGGTCTTTTCAGATCGCTGCTCATATTCTTCAGAAACTCCTCCTTCACAGAAAGAGCCTGTTCTGCAGCAGCCTTGCTGCGGTAATTGTAGACACAGAACAATACAAGTGCCACCGCAAGTATTACCATGAAAATGATTATGTAGAGGGATAATCCGCTGATGCTGTTTTCAAATAAGCCGCTGGGAACGCAGACTATAAGATACCAATCATAGGAGGTTTTTTCGGAAAAGACTGTATACTTATCCCCATTGCTTTTAAAATCAAAGGAATCTCCGCAGAGAGTCCTCACCTTATTGACCAGCTCACGGTAAAATTCATAATCCCCGTACATTCCGCCCACAAGCTCGGGAGAGGAATGACCTACGATCATGCCCTTCTCACTGACAATAAGAGCGGTCCCCGAGCTGCTGCTGTCCATTTCCTCAATGAATCTCTGAACACCGGTAAGATTAAAATCCAGACCGATGACCGTATTGCCGTCGGGAAGTGCCTTTGAAAGTGTGTAGCACATCTGACCGGTATTCGCATCTATATAGGGATCTGTAACGTTTACTGAGCCGGTAAGCTTTCTGGCGTCAACGTACCATGTCCTTTCCTGCAGAACAAAATCCTCTCCGGGAGTAAAGCCGTGGATATACAGCTTGCCGTTATAGGCTGCATAGGTATTGAAGCATCTGCCGTCAGACTGTGAGCTTATCTCAGCAATTGTGCTGTCGGAAAAATAATCCGAAAGGAGCTTGTCCGTGTCGCCTCCCTGAGCTATGATCTGCTCGACCTTCATAGCAACGCTGTCAAGGAGACATTCCGCCTGATAAAGGCTGTTGTCCACCTGACCGGCGATACTGCTCAGACGCATCTGTCCGTCAGCCTGTATTCTTTCCTTATCCGTATTTTTTATCAAGATAACATTCAGAGTTACTACAGCTGACAGTATGCAAATCAGCACAATCAGCGAAATTCTGAATGATCTTGCCCTGCTATTCATCTTTGATCTAGCCATTCTTATTCTCAACCTTTTCCGAATTCGTGAACAGTTATGAAAAAATCTGCTTTGCAGTAATTGTTCTGCATTATAATTATACCATATTTCAGGCACGATTTCATAGTTAAAAACCAAAAATAATTCCAGAAAACGACATTTTGTATAAATGCACAAATTATACAGACAGGTGATGAAAGTAATTATAAAATGTTTCATACTAAGGAAGCACTTAATTAATCCTGTATGCATATTGCGAAGTCAGATTGTGCCAAAATTTCGCAGGCATGCTCTCGCCTGTCAAGAAATCTTGGTGCAATCTGACGGAAAATATGCAAGCAAGATGCGTGCCAAGCCTTTATACTAATAACCATTTAACCTATGGATAAAATACGGCGGCCGTAATACGATGCTCCCCGGAGATCTGACTCCCGCACCGTATTACAGCCGCCAAATCGCATTTGTTTACTGCATATGCCAATAATCGTTAAGGAATCTCACACGTTCATTGAACCACTCATTCAGATGATCCGCTGCCTGAGCATGAGTCCTGCAGCTTGCTGCCCCGGAGGACAGCTCACCTGCGAACGCCTGATTGTTCACAAGATTATCCCAACGGAGATAATTCCTGTCAAATGCATTTGCGTATCTGTCTCTGTCGTTCTCAATAAGCTGTGACGCACGCTCAAAAACACCGCTGTCATATGCTGCTGTCCATTTTTCTCTGATTATGTCCGTGAACCATTCTTCGTTCATGAGAACTGCCAGCCATGGGTTGACAGTTTCGTAAACGCCGTTTACATCATAGACAATATTTGCTGCATAGAATCCCCTTCCGTCGGGACAGCAGTTCTTGTTTCCCATTGAGGAATCAAAATCCCAGGGAGCCTCAAAGTGAAGTTTTTTGTCGCCGTTTTCACCGAAATCCGCATCCATGAAGAAGCTTGACCAATAAATATCCGCATCGCAGGTAAGCTCGCTGACAATATACATATCGGCAAGGGAATCCACATCTACAGCCAGCTCCACAGCCTCACGGGGAGATATGTCCGACAGCGATATTGCTGTTTTGTCCTCATTGAAAACATATGCCTTGTCCTCGTATGCGGCACTGTACATTATCCTGTAAACATTATTCACCCATGCTTGGATGAAATCATGCTGCTCCTGTGAATTGATATCACTTTTGATGGAGATTCCTACAGGCTTTTTCTCCCTGTCTCCCTTTTCGGGGAGACAGGTAATGGTCCTGCCGCTTCCGCCCTTACCGTCAAAGGGAATGAGAGGTGCGTTGTCCGCATAATCCACAGAAAAGCTGTGAAGCTCATCCTCATTGGTATAATAGCCGTCAAATTCCATGAAATAGCCGATATCCGTTCCTGTATGATCTGCAGGGTTTTCCGTTATGTCAATACGTGCAGGATCCGCCTGCTGATATTCCGTCAGCAGATATACTCCCCAGTATTTCCCGTTGACCGTTACCTCAACGAATTCAGCGTCAGCCGCATACAGTCCGTCAGCACCAAGTATCTCCCGGGCAGCGGATAACGCCGTCTTGTTGCGGAGCATGGAGCCGTCCTTGTACTCAGCCAGCAGGACCCAGTTCTTCATCTCCTCTCCGCCGTTCAGTCCCAGCATACTCTGCTTTTCCTCAAACTTGATGCGAAGGGGCTTTTTGTCATAGGAGGTCGTCCAGTTTCCCCTGACCTTGACCTGAGCGTTTACTGTATCAAGGAGCACAGTTTCATCCGCTCCCGTAAGCTTTACAACACAATCCTCATAGTATGGTTCGGGAGGAATGACATATCCCGGAGTCCATGATGCAATTGAGTGGGAAACGTATGAATTTACAGGCTCAGTGATGAAATCCATCACATTCTCGTCCCGGTTCCTTGTCACGATGGAAAGCACCGCCATGCCGTCCACCACAGCGGGAGGAATTTCTATCTCCTCAGTTACCGCTGCAGCGGTTTCCGAAGTATCGGGCGATGACGATACCGAACTATCCGCTCCGGTGTTCTGTACCGCCGTCTCCGAACAGGCTGTGAGCAGGCATAACGCCAGCGTGCAGGATAAAAATTTTTGATATTTTTTCATTTGGCACCTCGTATGTCAGTACGGACTGTTGATCCCTCATTCAAGGAAATACCGCTAATATTGTGCATTGCTGCAATTATTATAGCATAGAAGCATCTCATTGTAAATAGGCTGCATCAGATGTTCAGCATGTTACAGCGAAACAGCTCTGTTTTTATGTACATTTTATATAACAAGTTAAGAAAAATTATTAACCAACATATGATTAGCCATTGACATCATGGGCATTTAGTGGTAAAATATATGTAAGCGGCAGGAGTTGATTCACATGATAAAATTTTCCTTTGTTATCCCGTGCTACGGGTCGGAGGGCACTATTGAAAAGGTCATAGATGAGATCGAGGAGGTCATGGCGGAGCGTGAGGGTTTTGATTATGAGATCATTGCCGTAAACGACTGTTCCCCGGATAATGTGCTTTCTGTGCTCAGAAGGCTTGCCGAAAAGCACGATAAGCTTATCGCAGCCGACCTTTCAAAGAATATGGGCAAGCATTCCGCAATGATGGCGGGGTTTTCCCTTGTAACAGGCGACTATGTTGTTAATCTGGACGATGACGGTCAGTGCCCCATGAGAGAGCTGTGGCGGCTTTATGACGCTCTGGGACAGGATAATGACATTGCTATGGCGAAATATCCTGTAAAAAAGCAGTCTGCATTCAAAAATTTCGGCAGCAGGATAAATTCTCTGATGTCGGTCACTCTTATAAACAAACCGAAGGATCTCCAGTCATCTAATTTCTTTATTGTAAAAAGATACATAGTTGACGAGATCAGGAATTATAAAAATCCCTATCCCTACATGGAGGGACTGCTTCTCAGATCAACACGCAGGATAGTAAACGTTGAAATGGAGGAGCGTGACAGATTCGAGGGACAGGGAAATTTCACATTCATGCGTTCTCTCGGACTATGGATAAACGGCTTCACAGCGTTTTCTGTCAAGCCCCTGCGTGTGGCAACGCTGATGGGAATGATAATTGCTGTTATAGGAATCATATACGGTATCATTATCATTGTACGAAAGCTGCTGAATCCCGATATGCTCATGGGCTACAGCTCAACAATGTCTGCGATCCTCTTTATCGGCGGAATGATAATGCTGATGCTGGGTCTGATAGGCGAGTATATCGGAAGGATATACATATGCATAAACAATTCCCCTCAGTACGTAATACGTGAGATAATAGGCAGGGATGAAA
>JBJERX010000053.1:0-30063 GCA_051882495.1 Huintestinicola sp.
AGTAAGATAAGCCTCTGCATTATCTCTGGAGGAGAAAGCTCCCACCTGAACATAGTACATCACACTGCCCGAAGAGACAGGAGCATCCGAAAGCTTTTTCTTAAAATCATACCATCCCTGCAGCTCGCTTTCATCATGCGTCCACATGGCGGGACAAAGCTTGCCCGTAATTTGCGTCTGTTGCCTCTGAGGTTGAGAGGTCGATGCCCTTTGCGGCGGTATACTCGGTGGATGTGCCTGTAAGGATTGTATCAAGTCCGTCAAATTCCGTGGACTTTACCTCCGAATCGCCGTTGATAACGAGATAATGGAAGTAGTTGCGTGCCGCCTTTATCTTTTCCTTAAGCTGGAACTCCATCTCGTTAAGGCTTCCCGAAGTTTCCTGGATCACACGGTCAACGGAAAACGCACCGCCGAATATCTTAAGATCAACGGAGCACTTCTGACGCTTAGCCTCGTTAGGAGTGTACTCGCTGTTGATCTCACGGCCTGCAGCTGTTGAGGGTGTAAGCAGTCTTGTGTAGCCATAGGTCAGTGTAGATCCGCCCGTTCCGGGGGATACGCAGTTATCGAATGTGAGTCTGTCAAGGAGCAGAGAGGAGCGGCGGAATTCGTCGATAACGGCTTTATCCACCTTATCCTCCATCGTAACCTTTGCTTCTGCAAGTGTAATAGCCATAATCTTTTACCTCCATGTTATACATTTTTTGTGTCGTAGTGAGCACTGAGAGCGAAGCTGAGTGTTTCCGCCGCCGACGCTTCGGGGGCAGGCTCACGGTGCTGTGTGCCCAGCTCCGCCTTCATGGGAGTTGCTGCAGGGGATTCGCCGAAAAGGAATGCCTTATCCGTCTTTGCCCTTGTCAGCTGCTCCTCAAGTCCGATGAGCTTATCGCCGTCAAACTTTAGGATAGACGTGTCGATCAGATGCTTTGCAAGCGATACATCCTTTGCCCCGGCTTTTGTCAGGGCGATCTCCACAGCACTTTCGATCTTAGCCTTTGCGATATCCTCATTGTACTTGGTTTCCCAGTCGTCGGCTGCCTTTTTCAGTGCATCCACGTCCACTCCGTCAAATGCCTTCACCTTTTCGGTAAGCTCCTTGACGGAGCTCTGAGCGGCGGCAAGCTTTGTTTCTGCTTCACTGAGCTTTGCACTTGCTGCGTTCTGCTCCTTTTCATGAAGCTCCAGCACCTTTGCCGCCTGTTCCTCGGTAATGCCCAGGGCTGTAATGTCTTCCTTTTTCATGTAAAAAATCCTCCTTTGATTGGTTTTTGGGTATAAAAAAAGCACCTTAAACGGGTGTTTAAGGGCTGTTTTCGCTTTTTACAAGCTCACTTATGCATTGAGCTGTTATAACCATTGACTGCGTTATAGGCTGCAGGAATTTGTAATCACATTCATCGGCTGACTCTTTCAGCAGCTTTAAATGCTCAAGCATTATGCTTTTGACTTCTTCAATCATTGGGGTTCACCGCCTTTCGTGGATTTTGAGACAAAATGTAAAATCTATTTTATATTAATGCACCGTTTTCCATTTCTGGCACGATAAATCCCTCCCACTTGCGATTATACTTAATGCATTTATCAATATTTAATATAATCTCTTCCTTAGTCATAGGCAAAAACTCTGTTGTGAAGTCATCATTAAAATACTCTTTGTATTCCTTAATTTTTTTGGAATATAAGTCGCTTATGCGTTGTTCTTCTTTTGTTTGGTGCAAAACTGGAATATTGTATAGTTCGTTTAGAACACCCATTAATAACATCTCCCATTAAAGCATTGATAAAAACATTCTATAAGAATCCGGGAATAATGCTTTAATAACAGTAAGCTTGTAATTGTCATTTCTCGCAGTTGCTTCAAAGAAATGAGCAAATGCCTCAGCACCTAGCTTATTGCTATCATCCCAATATTTTGTATTATGTCCCCACCGCCCTTTACATTCATTTTGTGTAATGCCACCAATTATATCACTTACAGAATGGTTTCTGTCATCGTTTTTTAAACTGTCACTTATTGCTTTGTAAACAGTTGATTTATCGGTGGTATTAAGATAATTTCCGACATTTTTCACTACGTTGGCAAAATCATTGCATAAGGTTTTTCGAAAATCTATGCTCTGTGATGGATTTCCCAAGTTATAATCAATTGAATGCCCTGATTCATGGAAAATAACGGTATACTTACCTCTAACATCGTTTCTTATTGTTTTCGTATTAATACGAATTGCCTTTTTAATAGTGGAATAATGTGGAGTTCCCTTTACATTCGTATTGCATACCTTAACATGATATTGAGTTAATAGGCTACGAATTTTATCAGGAGAATAGCTAATAATATCTATTATTTCTTTGCCTAGACCATTAGGTAATCGGGTAATTGAGATAGGATGCTTTAAATCGTGAAAAGCATTATACAATTGGTTGTACAGATTACCTAAATCTCCACTCTGACGTGTAGCCGCGACCGCCTTCTGCGAAACACTCTTCCCAAATCCCGCAACTCTGACACGGGAGTTATCCCTCTGCAGATCATTGTCACGGATAAAGCTGTCAAGCCGAGCTTCACGGTTTTTGAGGGTAACGGAACGCCTTGCGAAATCGCTTTCAAGCTTCGCCCTCAGAGCAGGATCCGCAGCCGCCCGGCGTGCACCGTCCAGAGCCGCAAGCTGACGCTTGGAATCACGTACAGCTCGTTCATACGCCCTCTGCTTCCGGGTAAGAGCGTAATACTCGTTGTTTTCGTTCTTGCTGAATTCGGGGCTGTGGTATGGAGTGTCGATGCCCTCGAAGTACGGGAAGAAATTGTGCCTGCAGTTCCAGCCGCCTAAGCCATCTCCGGTACCATAGCCCGTAGCTTCGTAGAAGTACGGGTATTTCGGGTCGCCCTTCACAAGGCTGTATATCTGCCCCTGCCACTCCGCATGAGACGGACGTGCACCGAAATGAGCGGATACCTCCACATAACGGCTGCCGACCTCGTTTGCAAGGTCAAGCTGTATGTCGCAGCAGGACTTGTTCACCGATGAAAGCACCGCACGCCGCACACAAACATCAACATTGTCACGCCGACCGCTTGGATATGTCACACGGGTGATGCCCTTGTCGGCAAGCTCCTTAACTGCCGAGTATATTGCCTCGTTGTAGGAGTATGCCCCGGATATCACCTTAAGGTGGGCAAGGTCCATTGCGTCCGACAGCTGTCGGTTCGCCTCGGCAGCCATACTGCTGCAAAGGTTTCGGAGCTGCTTTGTGCAGCTTTTCAGTCCCTTGGAAAGCAGACGGGAAAATGAAGCGGAGCGGAAATAGCTGTCGATCTTTGTGCCCGTATTTCCGGGGAGCTTTCCCATTGCCGCTGCTATGCGGTAAATGTCAGCGTCCTCCTTGAGAGCCTGCTTCACCGTATCGGTGTACAGCTCCTGCACCGTCCGCTCCCGGACTTTAAGCTGCCTTGCAATCCGGCGGTTCACATCGCTATAGGAAAGATTCAGCTGATTTGCCTTGTAGAGCTGCCATTCCGCCGAGGGGGTAAGGTATTTTGCTTTTGTCACTCTTCGGCAGATGTCGGATATTATATCCTCCTGCAGCTTCTCTACTAAGTGTACCACTTCTGCAGGGAGCTTGTCAAGCTTTGCGGGAGAGATCATTCAAGATCCCCCTCACTTCCGTACAGCTGCTCTTCATCGGCAAGCTCGGCAGCCATTGCCCTTGCTTCATCCTCCGTTTCTCCGTACCACTTCATACGGTACTCCCAGGGTGTCATGAGCTTATCCCGCACATCGGAGCGGTCGTTCTCCCGTTCTGCAGCCTCGTCAATTATCACCGACTTGTCAAAGGTGATCTCTATCTTGCAGTCCTCTTTAAGATCGTACCCTATAAGATTCTTGCCGATGTATACGATGCTGCGGATAAGGGAAAGCATAAACTCTTCCACAAGAATATAATGCTTGTGAGCATTCTGGATAAGATCCTGCTTATCGCCCGTGTACTGAGTCGCCGTAACTATGCTGCCGCTGTTAAACTGATAATGCTTGTTGCCAAGCCCCACCTTAAAGGAAAGGTAATCCAGAGCGGCCTGTATGCCCTTGGTATTTTCATCCGCCCGTAGTGATGGATTGAACTCTGTGATGAATTTCTGTCCGCCCTCAGCATCGGGGAACTCCACATATGTAAACAGCTGCTGATTTACGTCATCGGGAGCGACAACGGTACCGTCGTCTGTGATCTCTATCAGCGACTTTTCCATAAATACCTTTTTCTGCCCCAGGTAAAAATCCGATACAAAATTATTGAAGCAGAGATCTACTGCTTTCAGAGCGTCGATCGCCCCATTAAGCACCGAGATCCCAAGCCCATTATTGTACGGAATATCATTTTCGATGTTTGGCTCATAGATCGCAAACCAGGGCATAGATGATCTCGTATCAAAATACCCTATCTGATTTTCGGGGAGCGGAGCGGGAGTAATCACATCATTATCCGCCGAAAATCTAAAGTTTTCGATCACATAATGCCCGCTGCCGTTGAGCCTGTGCACCTCCAGGAGCAGATATTTCCTGCTCTGCTCCGTTGATGAGGATACAAATGCTACCTCGGTTATCCTGCCGTTATCCTCCGAGAGAGGGATTATCATCTCTGCAGATATGTAATTGAGCTTGATGCGAGCTTCGGGAGAGAGCTGCACGCTGCCGTCGGTAAGATTTACCCCGGTAAGATGGATGGTTACCGCTCCCGTTCCCGATGCAAAGGCACGCTCAATAAGGCGGTTTGCCCGCACCCAGAAGGAGTTGGAGCCAAATACACCCCCTGTTTCGTTTTCCCCCTGCACAAACTTGTTGGCCGCAGGATCGTCGATCGTTACCTTTGTTTTTGAGTTGAGCAGTATGGAAGCCCAGTCCTCGCAAACCTTTTTGCCCATTCTGAGAGTAAAAATATCCCTCTGCAGAGCTTTCTTGCCGTTGTTGTGCCAAAAACGATGGAACGGCTTGTAATAGCCTCTCCACCAGTCAAGCCAAAGATCAATGGTATTGTAATACTCTGCCGATATATTATATCCGTACCTGCCGTTTAGCCAGGTGATTATCTGATTATTCACAGTCCGCCTCCTATCTTCACGCGTTGATATTAAGAGCCTTTATAAATGAACTGAATGAGTATTCAAGAGCATCTGCGGTATCAATATCGCAGGTACCGTTATCCAGCCGCACATCCTCTCCGATCTCCGAATCGTCCCATACCTGTTCTCTGAGTGAGCCTATGACATTTTCACAGTCCCTGTAAACGGAAAATCTGCCCTGGGACATAAGTGCATTAAGGGCATAGATGCGATCGTTTACGGCTCCCTTGTAGCTATCCTTTACGGGCGTTGAAATGCCGTTTTTCCGCATAAAGCCTCTGATGGTATTGATTATCATCTGCTCGGCACTGTCGCAGTATATGGCATAAATAGGAGTTACGGGGAACAAGCTGCGGATATACCTGTAAAATTCCAGCAGCTTTTTGCATACAAGAGCTGTGTCGATGGTGCCCTTTTCTCCGGGTACCTTGTAGTCGGCAAGCACACAGATACGCTGAAAGTTGCCGATAAATCCCGTTGCTACAAAGGTAGTTTTCGATTTATTGCCGCCGAAGTCAACGCCGATCGTGATCATTCGCATGGCTTGAGGATAGCTTTCTGCGGTAAATCTGCCCGGATCGTCGGCAAATATCCTGAATATAAGCCCCTCTGCTGCAGTACGCTCTCCGAGAATATCTCTCCGGTACCATACCGTTCCGGGGCAATACTGTGAGATTATCTCTTTCCGCTTGCTCTCGGAAATATTGATATTATCAAAGATGGTAAATTTCTGATAGTTGTATCCGAAGGCAAGCTTACCTTCCGCCGCCTGCTTAGCGTATGCATCAATATAATCCCTGTAGATAGGTGCCTGAGGCTGTGACGGATTGAGATCCCAGAAGATCTTGCGGTCCTGAGCCGCCAGCTGACGATTGAATGCCTCCTTGATGGTATTGTCATGATGAAGGTTGATCTCCGTGGCTATCCACATTCCGATTGACATACCTCTGAATTTTTCATAGCTGTTCTTTTTGGCTCCACCCACAAAAATAAGCACACGCTGCCTGTAGCCTGTGCTTTTTCCCTGTATTATAAGAGCCTCGTTGCCTTTGTACTGTCCCCATCGGCATTGCCCGCGGAAATAGTAAGCCACTCCGAAGCCGTTGCAGTCGCCGATTACCGTTTTTGCCGTGGCTGCAGTTGCGGCAGTAGCAAGGTGCAGAAAATCCCTTGACTTTTCAAGAGCACGGCAGAAGCCGATCACATTATCTACCGTCTTTCCCGCTCTGACTGCTCCCTCCGCCACGTTTATGGTGCTGTCCCTGCATTTGCGGATATATTCAAGGTGCTTTTCGGAGAAATTATACGGGATAGTTTTTTTAGCCCTGATTTTCGGTATCCGCATTTTCACAGTCTATCACCTCGTTTATTTCGCTTGTATCCTCAATTTCTATCTCCCCCACAGGGTGATCGGAATATTTATCCGGCATACGATTTTTAAGCAGCATATTCAATGCAGCTGCATTCGGCTGCACCCGCCTGTTCTTTAAAGTTACGTGCTTTCTGCCGCCCTTGTAGGATACTTCCTTCTCGGTGTATGTACCGCCAACAGCGGAACAGATCAGAGCTGCTTCCGCCTCGGCATTGATAAGCTCCTCATTTTCCGCTAAAAAATCCGCTGCGTCCGAATGACGAGCGGAGAAATCTGCCATAAGCTTTTTACGCTTTTGGGGATCGGGCTCAGAGTATACGGCGTTCAGCAGATCACCTATGCTTCCAGCCGCAGCATCCTGTTTTGCATCATTTCCTGCAGACATTGCCCCCGCAATATCCCGCAGGCTCTTTTTTTGCCGTTCCGTCATATCCTCACTCCTTCCGGAAAACGAACGTAAACGCCGTGTAAGGCATTTTATATGTCGGCAGGGTAATTTTTCACCTTTGCCCCGCAAAATGATTTTAAAGGGCATTAAAGGGGGTATTAAAGGGTGCTTTGTTACTCCTTCATCAAAATCTATCCACTTGAAGGGATCCTTAACGTCAGCGGTAATGCCCAGGATCTTTTTTATGGCACCGCACATGCGTTCTCCGGGGGTAGCTTTGGATGGGCTGCTGTCAAGCTCCTCCAGGCGATATATGAATCTCCAGGCAAGCCCCTGCTGCGATACGCTCATCATTCCGGGAACGGACCGCCGCTCAGATCGTGGCTTCTTACGGGGAGAGCTGCGTTCCGCCCCTCCGCTTCGCTTATGCAGCTCGGCGATCAGAGCCGCTGTCTGATCTTTGTCAAGTGCTTTTATGCTGTCACAGCCTGTTACAGCTTCACAGAGCAGATGAAGCTCCTCATTGCTCATGTTAAGCTGCTTTGCCATGCCAAAAATACGGCATCGGTCACGGCTTTCCATTTATATCAGTCCTTCCGCTTTTTAATTTAGGTATGCTGTTTTTTGCATTTTCAAAGATCGTATTAAGTCCTTCGCTAAAGCTGTCAGAAGAGCTGCATCCGCTATGAGCAGCCCCATAATTATTTTCAAGCACCTTGAGAAAATTTTTGGGATTAATGAGCCAGTCAAAGGTCACGTGCCAGCCGCGGCTGTTTTCGCCCCTCAGGAACGGTGTGTTTTCTGCAATTCTGAATGCCCTCTCAAAGTCCTCAAGCTTGAATCCCTGAGTATAGCAGGAGGCTATATGCCGCTTTCGCTCCTGGGAGAGCTTAATATTTTAAACGCTGTCTGCTTACAAGATAAATAGCCAGAAAACAGCAAAAGCAGGAGGGTGCGAAGTAGTTCGCACCCCCCTGCTTTTTGGTTCGCAGTTCGCACCCCCATAAAAATGGCACAAAACCTTTCGGTCTATTTGTTAATTAATAGACCAAATCACGCATTAAAGCCGTTTTTTGAGGATTTTAAAAGCTTTAAAGGCTTTGAAATTTAAGCTTTTATCCCTCACAAAAAGACCCTTTAAAGATAGTTTAAACGCCGCTCCGTTTTGACAACCAAACAGAGCGGCGTTTTTCGTTTTTTCACTTTGTATCGCTTACAAACCCCGATTTTACGCACTTTTTTTGACTTAGCAAGCCTTTTTTCGGGTTTTTTCGCTTTTTTGATTTTTGGGGTTTGAATGTCAAATTACAATAAGAATAACCTATGGACAAATCCGGAGATCCGTCCATAGGCATAACAGCGGTATTGCTCATAATTATGTGTGTATCACTTTCTTACAACAATTCCGCAGAGAGGGTGTCCTTTCATATCCACTACCTCAAAAAGTCCATCCTTATAGATAACACAGCTGCGTACATTGCCGTTCTTAGGAAGAGAAACGGAGCCTGTATTTATCCTGAAAATACCGTTTTTTTCCTCCGCAAGATAAATGTGGGTATGTCCGCTGATGAAAACATCTCCTTCATTAAGCGAAGGCATATTATCCGCTGTAAAGAGGTGTCCGTGAGTACAGAAAACCATCCTGTCTCCCAGCCACATTGTCATATAATCCGCCATCACAGGAAAATCCAGTACCATCTGATCTACCTCAGCCTCGCAGTTGCCGCGAACGCAGAGCAGTCTGTTTTTGACTGAATTCAGCATTGCAATGACCTCCTTTGGTGCATATCCCTCGGGAAGATCGTTGCGGGGACCGTGATAAAGCAGGTCTCCCAAAAGTATGATCTTTTCGGGCTCTTCCTTTTCACAGAGATCAAGCAAAGTGCGGCAGCATACTGCAGAACCGTGGATATCCGATGCAAATAATAATTTCATAGCCGAAAACCATCCTTTCAGAACAAATGTGGAAATCAATAACAAGTTCGATGCCTTATGCATAACTTATATTAACGGAAGATCGGAAAACAGGCAGCCGAAGCGTGGGCGGCATTCATAATAATACCGGTCCGGATATAGATCAGTATAAAATCCCCATGGGGTTGTTTACCCTTGAATAACTCCGCTTCACCACTCCGATACCGTTTTTATATACAGGGTCATCCTACAACTAATGCGTCCGAGGAATACTTCGGACGCATTGGTTTTTATGGATATATCTTAAGCTTCTCCGTATACCCTTCTTGCTGCATCAACAGTGTCCTTGGCATCCTTGGCATAGAAATCTGCCTTGATCTTATCCGCATATTCGGGAGTAAGGACCGCTCCGCCAACAACTACCTTGCAGTCAAGCTTATTTTCATGGATAAGTGCAATGGTCTCCTCCATGGATTTCAGCGTAGTTGTCATAAGTGCCGAAAGGCCGACGAGCTTTGCTCCGCTTTCCTTTACGGCATCAACAACAGCCTGATATTCAACATCACGTCCAAGGTCAATAACATCAAAGCCGTAATTCTCCAGAAGTACCTTTACTATGTTTTTGCCGATATCGTGAATATCGCCCTTCACCGTAGCAAGTACAACCTTGCCCTTTGAAACAGGTGCGGAATCTTCCTTGGTCATCTTAGTCTTTATGACCTCAAACGCCGCTTGTGCAACTCCTGCAGAAAGGATAAGCTGAGGCAGGAATATCTTGCCTTTTTCAAAATTCTCTCCTGCCTTGTCAAGTGCAGGAATAAGCATCTCATCTATGATGGTCATAGCGTCAGTGGTTTCCAGCAGCTTTTCGGTGATCTTAGCACCCTCATTTTTCAGACCGTTCTCAACAGCATAGAAAATATCATTTCCGCCATCACGCTTTTCCCCTGCTGACGATGCGGAGGGTGCAGATGCAGTCTGCTGTGCTCCTGAGAATGAAACCGTGGAATTAGCATAGGATGCAATAAAATCAGCTGAGTTCACGTCAATATTTGCAAGGAGCTTATATGCACGTACAGCACCTGTCATGAGATATGCATTGGGGTTAATGATAGGAAGATCAAGACCGTTTGCAAGGCATATCTGGAGAAAATTGCTGTTGATAAGCTCTCTGTTGGGAAGTCCGAAGGATATGTTGGAAACACCCAGCACGGTTTTTAGTCCCAGCTCCGTCTTGACCCTGTGAAGAGCCTTCACTGTTTCCATAACTGCCGCCTGTTCTGCAGACGCAGTAAGGGTGAGGCAGTCAATATAGATATCCTGCTTAGGTATACCCAGAGTCATTGCTCTGTTCATTATTCTTTCGGCAATGGCAAAACGTTCATCCGCAGTCTTGGGGATGCCGTTCTCGTCCAGGGTCAGACCTACAACTGCTGCACCGTACTTCTTTACCAGAGGAAGCACATTGCAGAGGGATTGTTCCTCGCCGTTTACCGAGTTAACGATAGGCTTGCCGTTATATACTCTCAGTGCCGCTTCAAGAACCTCGGGAATAGTCGAATCAATCTGCAAAGGAAGATCTGTGACGCTCTGTAGCTGCTTGATGACCTTTACCATCATAGACTTTTCGTCGATATCGGGAAGTCCCACATTTACGTCAAGGATATCTGCTCCTGCCTTCACCTGCTCAACAGCCTGTCCCAGGATATATTCTATATCCCCCTTGATAAGAGCCTCCTTGAAACGCTTCTTTCCTGTAGGATTTATACGTTCACCGATTATCCTCGGCTGATCTATGACTACAGCATTTGCCGGAGTACATACGGCAGCAGGGATGCTTACCTCCTGCTTAGTGAATTTCCGTCCGCTGAGCTTGTCCGTAAGTGCCTTGATATAATCAGGAGAGGTACCGCAGCAGCCTCCGAATATCTTTACGCCGATATCGGCAAATTTAGCCGCACTCTCCGCAAAATCCTCGGGAGAAACGTTGTAAGTATTAGTAACAGGGTCAGGCAGTCCCGCATTTGGCTTTACCACAACGGGAAGCTCAAGCCATCCGGTCAGCTGCTTTACAACAGGATAAAGCTCGTCGGGACCCAGAGAACAGTTCACACCTATAGCGTCAGCTCCGAGACCCTGCAGAGTAAGTGCCATTGAAGCAACTGAGCAGCCCGTGAAGGTTCTCATATTCTGCTCAAAGGTCATTGTACAGATAACAGGCTTGTCGGAATTCTCCTTAGCCGCAAGAACAGCTGCCTTGACCTCGTAAAGATCGGTCATTGTTTCGAAAACAATAACATCAGCCTCTTTGCCTGCTATTATCTGCTCCTTGAAAATATCATAGGCTTCCTCAAAGGTCAGACTGCCTGTAGGTTCAAGGAGCTGACCGATAGGGCCGATATCAAGAGCAGTATATGCAGGCTTTCCCGTCCGTGCGGTATGATCTTCACATGCCTTCCTGGCGTTTTTCACACCGCTGCCGATTATCTCCTCAACTGAATGGCCGCAGCCCTCCAGCTTGTAACGGTTGGCACCGAATGTATTTGCATAGACTATCATAGAACCCGCTTCAAGATATCCTGTATGTATCTCTCTTATCAGGTCAGGATGAGTAAGATTGAGCAATTCGGGAATATCCCCCGCCTTCAGACCCTTTGCCTGAAGCATGGTTCCCATTGCTCCGTCAAGAAAAATAAACTGATTTTCGTTCAGAAGCTCATTAAAGTTCACAGTGCAGACCTCTCTTTCTGAAACGGCATAATTCTCTCATATTGCAGACTGTACAGCTTCGTTTGCTTTTTGGCACCTCATTATCCGATACTCCCATTATGGCTGTGACTGATTTTATGGGAGTAAGCATATGACTCTCCCCTGTGCAAACACCTATCTTCTTAGGTGCATCAATAACAGCAAGCAGCTGCTTCTGCATGTCGATGGGCAGATCGCCGTACCCCGGTGAATATCGCCATGTGAGCCATTTATCGGGAAATTCGGCTCTGATATGCTCCTCCGCCTTATTGCATACGGATTCCACCGCAGAGCTTGCAAGTGCATCGGCAATGACTGCCTTAGCCATGTCCTCTACCTGCATTATGCGGATAAGCTTGTCCGCCGCAGCTCCGATGGTAGCACACAGAATAACCGCACCGCTGCAGCCGTTAAGATGCTTGTATATATCTTCACCTGTAAGTGCAAGGCTGCATCCTTCAAGTATGACCGCCTTTCCGCTGTTATCATCCCTGAATTCCGCAATGGAAAAATATCTGTAGGTGCATTTCGGAGCAATGACATCGGTCATTCGTTTTTCACACTCATCAATATACCGTGCCGCTGTACTGCCGATACTGCTTTCATCGGTGCAGCACATGTATCTAAGAGCCTCCTGTCTGTCAATGCCGTCAATGGTGATATCATATTTATTCACGTCGGATAAATGACCTCCATGGAATATTTCAGATTATAGAAGGTTGGAAACAGCTGCCGAGATCTTCTCAGCTACATAGGGATTATTCATGGTATAAAGGTGGATGCCGTCAACACCGTTTGAGATAAGATCAACGATCTGGTCGATAGCATATGCGATACCTGCATCTCTCAGAGCCTCGGGATTATTCTCATACTTTGCCATCATACGTGAGAATTTGATGGGGAGACTTGCTCCGCAGGTAGATACCATTCTCTCAATATTCTTTTTGTTGGTAACAGGCATGATTCCTGCTTCAATGGGAACGTTAATTCCTGCAGCTCTCGCCTTTTCACGGAAGGTGTAGAATGAAGAATTATCAAAGAAAAGCTGGGACATAAGATGCTCTGCACCTGCATCCACCTTTTCCTTAAGATGCATGATATCCGTATCAATATCGGGAGCCATGGGATGACACTCGGGATAGCACGCTGCGGAAACGTGGAAATCACCCTTCTGCTTGATATATGTAATAAGCTCGCTTGCATAATTGAAATCATGCTTCGGAGGACGTTCAGGATTGATATCGCCTCTCAGTGCAAGGATATTTGTGATATTATTTGCCTTGAAGTCCTCCAGGATAGCGTCAATATCTGCCTTGGTGTTGCTTACGCACGTCAGATGTGCAGCGGACACAATACCCAGATCATCCTGGATATGCTTTGCGATCTGTGATGTAACATTGTCTCCGTTTGTTCCCCCTGCTCCGTATGTAACGCTGATAAATGCGGGGTCAAGCTTTTTAAGGCTGTCCAGGGTAGTAATGATCGTATCTAAGCCCTTATCCTTTTTGGGAGGAAAAACCTCAAAGGAAAAGACTGTTTTATTATTTCCGAATAATTCTGCAATACTCACTTTTCATTTCTCCTAAATCATCGTTATGCATCCTTGGATGTTCTGAACGGTGCTGCCGGGATGCCGTTTTTGCCGTAGAGAGTGACCTCACCGTAGTTCACCCACATGAAGCGTGCATACTTAGGCTCCTTGACCTCGGAAGCCTTGATAAACACCCTTCCGCCCTCTCTTATCTCTGCCGATGCGGGGTAATATTTCTTGTCGGCACCTGCTATCTCAAATCCCTGAGGTGTTTCTGCATTCTTCACATTGAAGCCTGCCGATGCATGATCGAATTCTATCATCATGCCGTCCTCTGCGGGATAAGATGTTCGATATATAGGTCCGTAAGCCTCGTCCTCGCTTATCCTGCCGTAAACGTGATACAGAGCCTGCAAAGCAAGTCTCTCGCCTACAGGCACCTTGTTTACAGGATGTATGTTGCCGAATTCACCATGCTCAAGTGCAACGGCGATACCAGAATTAGCTGTAGTAAGATGCATATTCATCTGAGCCTCACGGATAAGGCACCAGTTTTTTCTGTCCTCCTCACCACGGTTAATGAATACAGGGAGCTGAACACATATCATGTACAGGCTGCGGTCATTCCAGCCCTCTCTCCATTCGTTTATCATCATCTTGAACAGCTTCTCATACATTTCGGGCTTGTGGTCATCGGATTCACCCTGATAGTATATGAAGCCCGCCATAGTATATGGCATCACACGCTTAAGCATTGTCTCATAAACGCCGCCCGCTCTGAATGGTGACTTGGGTCCCAGAGGTTCGGGCCATCTTGAAGGACCTCCTGCATATGCCTGAGCATCATCCCAGCTGCCGTCATCGGGATGCATGCTGTAATACTCATTTATCTTGGGCTGATATTCCTTTTCCCATGCATGGTATTCATCAAGCTCGGCAAGGTACTGCTCAAAGGTCTTGCCCTCCATAGCCTTGTCATACTCGTCGCAGTATGTCTTTGTGTCGGCATCCTTCTCAAGTGTTTTTCTGCTCATCCATGCAGATGCGGATGTACCGCCCCAGTTGCAGCCGATCACACCCACTGCTGCTCCGATCTCTGCGGAAAGCTTCTTGGCAAAATAATATCCTACAGCAGACCAGCACCGTGACGCCTCGGATGATGCCCGTGACCATCCTCCGTTTCTTTCATCTGCATAGAAATACTCGTCCATATAGGGATTCTTCTTGGTGTAATAGAAGCGGACATTTTTGCCTGTTTCCCCAATATTTTCAAGCTCTGCACTGCCCGTTGAACAGTTCTGCAGCTCAAACTCCATATTGGACTGACCGCCTGCCAGCCAAACCTCACCGACCATGACATCGGTAAATACCACGGTTTCGTCTCCGTCTGTTACGGTCATTTCATAAGGTCCGCCGTACTCATTCACAGGAGGAAGCACCACTGACCATTTATTATCCTCGGCAGTAGAAAAAGCTTCATTTCCGCAGAAGCTTACTGTGACTTTACGTCCGCTGTAATCCATTCCCCAGACATTTATGGGTTTGCCTCGCTGAATTACCATTGAGCTGCTGAATATAGCTGCTGCTCTTAAAAAACTCATATTTATCTATCCTTTCATGCATGCGAACTGATTTGTACCGATGTAATATGTTAAAGCAAGAAAAATATATATTATACTAATATCCATAGGTTAAATGGTTATTAGTATTACTGCAAAAGAAAACATTTTTTTGCAGTATTCTTATATTATACAATATAAATCCCACAAAATCAAGACAATTGCAGAAAATAATAAAAAACTCGCACACCGGAATAATGCTCTTCCAGAAATCAGAGCATTATTCCAATGTGCGGGTCAATTATACCGAGACGGAGATCAGTTTGTTTCAGGATCACCGGTGCTTCTGCTGTCATTTTTGCGTATCTCTGCACGTCTTATCTTTCCGCTGATAGTTTTTGGAAGAGACTCCGCAAACTCGATGATCCTGGGATATTTATACGGGGCTGTATTTTTCTTGACAAATTCCTTCAGTTCCTTTGCCAGCTCATCCCCTGCCTTATTTTTATACTCGCTTGTAAGCACGATAGTTGCCTTTACCACCTGTCCTCTGATAGGATCGGGCACAGCGGTAACTGCTGTTTCAAGTACAGCAGGATGCTCCATAAGCACTGATTCTATCTCAAATGGACCTATTCTGTAACCCGATGACTTGATAACATCATCCGTTCTGCCCACATAATGAAAATAGCCCTCACTGTCACGGAATGCCATATCACCCGTATGATAAAGTCCTCCGCTGAATGCCCGCTCCGATTCCTGAGGATTGTTGATATATCCCTTGAGCAATCCGTAGTTCTTGCCATTCTTAAGCCTTACGCATATCTCGCCCTCTGTACCGTCGGGAACCTCCTTGTTGTCAGCATCTGCAACGATAACATCAAACATGGGCATAGCCTTGCCCATAACGCCGGAACGAGGCTCGGAACCAACGGGATTGCCGATTATAAGCACCGTTTCTGTCTGACCGTAGCCCTCCATAAGAGGCAGTCCGGTATATTCAAGGAAACGATCATAGACCTCGCCGTTAAGTGCCTCCCCTGCTGTGGATGCATGTCTCACAGAGGAAAGATCATGTCCGCCCATTCCCTCCTTGATGAAAAAGCGGTACATGGTGGGAGGACAGCAAAGAGTATCGGGACGGTATTTCTCAATACAGCTCAGCACATCTGCGGGGACGAATTTGTCAAAATCATATGCAAGGACAGCAGCTCCCAGAGCTATCTGTCCGAATATCTTACCCCAGAAAAATTTACCCCATCCGCTTTCGGAAATGGTAAAATGCAGTCCGCCGCATTTTACGCCGTGCCAGTATTTTGCTGTAGGGATATGAGCTGCACTGTAGCTGTGGGAATGCATTACCATCTTAGGATATCCCGTAGTTCCCGATGAAAAGAACATAAGGAAATCCTCGTCTGTAGCGGTTGGTATTCTTTCAATGGTTTCGGGATAATCATAAAGCAGTCTGTCAAAGTTTTCCCAGCCGTCACGTTCTTCATCACACTTGACAATAAGCTTATGCTCCATACCCTTATACTCGGCAAGAGCAAGATCGATATTTTCGGTGATGTCCCCGTCTCCCGAAGCAATGATCCCCTTGATATCACCGGCAGCGAAACGGTAAACGTAGTCCTTCTTTTTTAGCTGACAGGTTGCCGGCACAAGCACTGCACCTATTTTTTCAAGAGCATATGCCACCACCCATATCTGCCAGTGACGCTTGAGGACTGCCATTATCCTGTCACCCTTTTTTATGCCCTTTGCAATGAAAAGATTTGCGGCTCTGGATGAAAGTGCGGATATCTCTCCGAAAGTGAAGGTCTGCTCTCTGCCCTCATCGTCGCACCAGACAAGACACTGTCCCGAGGGGTCAATATCTGCAATGGCATCAACAATATCATAAGCAAAATTAAAGTTATCGGGAAGAACAAGCTCAAAGCTTTTAATGATACCTTTCTCGTCAAATTCCTCTTTGACATATTGCATATGAACATCCTGTACATTCATGAAAACATCATCCTTTCAAAATGTCCCCTAATTTTCTGACAATCTCCCCATTGAGATTATTTATCAATGCACTGTAATGATACTGTCATGTGTTATTGCTCCACCAATTAACTGTTGAGAAATCATGCGATGAACAGCAGCCGAAAACCTTGGAAGAAAACCGCAGTAATATGCGGATATTTCAAGGATTTCTGATACTAATAACCATTTAACCTATGAATAAAATACGGCGGCTATAATACGCCCACTCTGCATCAAACTCCCTTGACAGGCGGCAGCCTGTCTGCGGTCGTTTTCCTTGATTGGTCGTATTCTATCCACCGTCTTTATCCATAGAACAAATGGTTATTAGTATGACGACGGATTTCGGCTGCGGAGCAAGCAGAAAATTCAATAGTTAATTGGGGGAGCAATATTATTCAGTATGATATTACCGATGTCCGAAGCCTTATCCGCAAGATATACCGCTCCGTTTTCTTCAAGCTCCTGTCTTGTACGGAATCCCCATGTGCATCCGATGGAGTCCACATGAGCATTTGCAGCTGTCTGCATATCGACACATGAATCCCCTGCAAAAACGGTTTCCTCCCGGGTAACGCCCAGCTTTTCCATTATGTGCAGTGCGATATCGGGAGCAGGCTTTTTTTCGACCCCGTCCTTCTTTCCCGAAACGTAAGAAAAAGCGTCTCCGAACATTTTCTTAATGATAAGCTGAGTGAAATTATCGGGCTTGTTTGATGCTACCGCTGTAAGTATGCCCCGTTTTTCCAGTTCTGAAACAAGTTCAGGAATTCCGTCATAAGGACGTGTCTTTACATCGTATGCAGAGTTGTATATTTTATCAAAATCCGCTTTGACTGCGGCAATGATATCATCTGTACGGTCAGCCTCCGGAAGAGCTCTTCGGATAAGCATGGGCACTCCGTCGCCTACGAAATACCTGTATTCATCAAGCTCATGAACGGGATATCCATGCATGGCAAGAGCAGAATTGCAGGCATCTGCAAGATCACCGAGAGAATCTACCAGAGTACCGTCAAGGTCAAAAATAATAAGCTTGTATTTATACATATATGGTCACCTTTCATAGCTAAGAATGATCTCAACGGATCACAGACGCTTTGCAAGGATGGGGGAGTATTTTGCACGGAAGGCATCAAACTCGCCCTTGTCCAGAGCGTCACGTATCTTCTCCATAAGCGTATTGTAGAAGTAAAGATTATGCATTACCGCAAGCCGTCCCGCAAGCTGTTCATCCGCCTTGAAAAGATGGCGGATATACGCACGGGAGAAGCTGCGGCAGGCGGGACAGTCACACTCTGTATCCATAGGCAGAGGGTCTGTCTCGTAGCACTTGTTTGTAACGTGCATTACGCCGCTCCATGTAAAGATAGTTGCATGACGAGCATTTCGGCTGGGCATTACGCAGTCAAAGAGGTCAATACCTCTTGCAACAGCTTCGATGATATTTGAAGGAGTACCCACACCCATAAGATAGCGTATCTTGTTCTCAGGCATGGTGGGTACGACCACATCAAGGATATGATACATAGCCTCGGTGGATTCGCCTACTGCAAGTCCGCCTACAGCATAGCCGTCACAGTCAAGCTGCCTGATCTCCTCCATATGCTTTAAACGAAGATCATCAAAAACCGAACCCTGATTGATACCGAAAAGAAGCTGGTTTTTGTTTACGGTATCGGGGAGAGAATTAAGTCTTGCCATCTCCTCCATGCATCTGTAAAGCCAGCGTGTTGTTCTCTCGCAGGAATTGCGGGAATAATCATATGCCTTGCGGATTATCTTATTCTTTGTTGCTTCGTCCATGTCGTCCGTGATCTTAGCCATATGATTATCTACACACTCATCAAATGCCATAGCAATGGTGGAACCTAAATTTGACTGTATCTGCATGGATTCCTCTGGACCCATGAAGATCTTGCGTCCGTCAACATGAGAGTTAAAATAAACGCCCTCCTCCTTTATCCTGCGGAGCTTGGCAAGGGAGAAAACCTGAAATCCGCCGCTGTCGGTAAGGATAGGCTTGTCCCAGTTCATGAATTTATGCAGACCGCCCATCTGCCTGATGACCTTGTCACCGGGACGAACATGAAGGTGGTATGTATTGCAAAGCTCCACCTGGCATTTCAGATCATTTTTCAGGTCGATGGAGGATACTCCGCCTTTAATAGCGGCAGAGGTGCCCACATTCATGAAGCAGGGCGTCTGAAATGTGCCATGAACGGTTGTGAATTCTCCCCGTCGGGCTTTGTTTTCCTGTATTTTCAGTGTGTACATAATTATTGCTCCCCCAATTAACTAATGAATTTACTGCTTGCCCCGCTGATGAAACCCGTCGTCAGAAAACCTTGCAATATCCGCATATTACTGCGGTTTTCTTCCTAGGTTTTCATCAGCGGTTCTTCGCATTAAACTTCATCTGTTGATTAGCGGAGCAATATAATTCCTTTCGC
This sequence comes from Huintestinicola sp., assembly GCA_051882495.1. Lineage (GTDB taxonomy): Bacteria > Bacillota > Clostridia > Oscillospirales > Ruminococcaceae > Huintestinicola. Next base: position 19,110 of record JBJERX010000053.1, read on the forward strand.
TTGTAGATTGCAGATCACAGTATCAGCATAGCATCACCGAAGCTGAAAAATCTGTATCGTTCATCTACAGCCGTCTTGTATGCCTTCATTGTATTGTCGTATCCCATAAATGCGGAAACAAGCATAATAAGTGTGCTTTCGGGGAGATGGAAATTTGTGATAAGTCCGTCTATTACCTTGAATTTGTAGCCGGGATAAATGAAAATGTCTGTATAGCCGTCATGCTCGTCCATATCACCGAAGAAGGTGCCTACACTTTCAAGAGTACGGCAGGATGTTGTTCCCACAGCTATTACTCTGCCGCCCTCTGCCTTGGTCTGCCTGATAAGCTCTGCTGTTTCCTTCGGGAGATGATAATGCTCGGAATGCATCTTATGCTTGTTAACCTCGTCCTCCTTCACGGGACGGAATGTGCCCAGACCTACATGGAGGGTCACATATGCAAGACGAACACCCATATCCTCCAGTTCCTTAAGCATTTCCTTTGTGAAATGCAGCCCTGCAGTTGGTGCTGCCGCAGAGCCAAGCTCATGAGAATACACTGTCTGATAACGTTCCTTGTCTTCAAGCTTTGCTGTAATATACGGAGGGAGAGGCATCTGACCCACATCCTCCAATGCAGTGAAGAAATTACCTTCGCACTCAAATCGTGCGATGCGGTTTCCTCCTTCAACTGTTTCGAGTATCTCAGCCTTAAGTCTGCCCCCGCCGAATGAAAATCTTGTTCCGGGCTTTGCCTTTTTTCCCGGACGGACAAGTATCTCCCAGCACTTATCCCCCTTCTGTTCAAGGAGCAGAAACTCAATAAATGAGCCTGTCCCCTCCTTTTCACCGTAAAGCCTTGCGGGAAGAACACGGGAATCGTTCATAACAAGCAAATCACCTTTTTTCAGGCGGCTGCATAAATTATAGAAATAGTCGTGGCTGACAGCACCGCTTTCCCTGTCTATGCACATAAGCCGTGATGAATTTCTCGGCTCAACGGGAGTCTGTGCAATAAGCTCCTCGGGAAGCTCGTAGTAAAAATCCGAGCGGGTCATTGTGCTGATATCAAGATCTGTGCTGCATTTCACATTTTCCGCAAAACGAAGAACATCAAGAGCGGCTCTCTGCCATGAATCCTTTGCAAGCTCGATATTCTTAATTTTCACTGTGACATCCTCATTCATACCGCTGAGGCAGCCCTTCAATGAGTCCGGATCATTTACGGATTGTGCAGGGAAAGCCAGTGCATCCGAAATATAGCAGCAGAATTTTTCCATGGAATCAAGCTCTTTGAAGTCAATTACAATACTTTTCAAATATAAAACCGTCTTTCTTTATGGAATATGGGATTCACAGACCATGACAAGCCATAATCATCCTGTACATGATATATCAATTTTCCCGTTTAACATCATACAATACAGCACTTTTTGCAGAAAATCCGTTTTTTCAAAAAAAACAGAAAAAATCTCTTGACAAAAACAACTGTTAGTGTTAATATATTACCATGCAAACAGAATATTTGCAAGTCTTTTTTTAAAAAACACGATAGAGGCTGCGGAAAAGATCAGTAATACAGCTTGAGGTGCCCGTACCTATGACACTGTATGAAAGGCAATTCCGCCGAAGATATCAGAGAGAACGGGTCTCTCCGGTTTCTGAGCATATGCCGAACAGGTATATGATTGTCATCATAGTAAATATGATGGAGTGCTATCTGCATAACAATGCATAATATTTTTAAGCACTGCAACATTATATACTATGAGGAATCGGTTTTTCAACCGATTTTTTTATTTATCATGTTAACTAAATATTAAATAGCAAAGGAGCTGTTCGTAATGAAACAGTACAATGTAGGTATTATCGGTGCAACAGGTATGGTAGGACAGCGTTTTATGCTGCTCCTGGCAGATCACCCATGGTTCAATGTTAAGGTGCTCGCTGCTTCTCCCAGAAGTGCAGGAAAGCGTTATGAAGACGCTGTTGGTGCAAAGTGGGCTATGAAGTCCCCTATCCCCGAAAAGCTTAAGGATATCATCGTTCTCGATGCAACAGCTGATATCGAAAAAATCGCTTCCCAGGTGGATTTTGTATTCTGTGCGGTTGATATGAAGAAGGATGAGATCAAGGCTCTGGAAGAAAAGTACGCAAAGGCAGAGTGCCCTGTTGTTTCCAACAACTCCGCTCACAGACATACCCCCGATGTTCCCATGGTAGTCCCTGAGCTTAACCCCGATCACATTGAGATCATCAATGCTCAGCGTAAGAGACTTGGCACAAAGCGTGGATTTATTGCAGTCAAGTCCAACTGCTCTCTCCAGAGCTATGTTCCAGCTCTCCACCCTCTCATGGCTGAATTCGGCGTAAAGCAGGCTCTCGTCTGCACATATCAGGCTATCTCAGGTGCAGGCAAAACCTTTGAAACGATGCCCGAGATCATCGACAACGTTATCCCCTACATCGGCGGAGAGGAAGAAAAGTCTGAGCAGGAGCCTCTTAAGATCTGGGGTCACATTGAGGGTGACAGGATCGTTAATGCTGAAAAGCCCGTTATTACTGCTCAGTGCCTGAGAGTTCCCGTTTCCGACGGTCACACAGCTGCTGTATTCGTATCATTCGAGAAGAAGCCCACTAAGGAGCAGATACTTGACGCATGGAAGAAGTTCAGCGGTGTTCCCCAGGAGCTTGAGCTCCCCCACGCTCCCAAGCAGTTCATCAACTATTTTGAAGAGGATAATCGTCCTCAGGCTAAGCTTGACAGAGACCTTGAACAGGGTATGGCTGTTTCTGTAGGCCGTCTCAGAGAAGATACTCTCTTTGATTACAAGTTCGTTTGTCTCTCTCACAACACACTTAGAGGTGCAGCAGGCGGTGCAGTTCTTATGGCTGAGCTTCTGGCAGCAAAGGGTTATTTTGACTGATGTCTCTTATCATCAGAAAAGCAGAGGATAAAGATGCGTCCCTTATCATAAGCGGACTGAAAAAGCTTGCAGAATTTGAAAAACTGACTGAATTCTGCAAAATAACGGAAGAACGTCTCCTTGAGCTTATGCACGAGGAGAACGGTCTTCACGCTGCTGTTGCAGAGCTGAACGGCGAGACAGCCGGAATAATGACATATTATTTCTTTAAGATCGCCACATTCTCGGGAATGCGTGTCCTTTACGTTGAGGACATATGGGTGGAGGAATCCTTCCGCAGACAGGGAATCGGCAGAGCATTTCTGATGCACGCAAAGGAGACTGCCGAGAAAAGCGGATGCTCACGTGTTGAATGGAAATGCCTTGACTGGAATGAAAACGCACGCAGACTTTACGACAGCGTAGGCAGATTATCCTCGGAGGAATGGCTTACATACACTATTGATCTATGATATATTATCTCATGAAAGGATGAGCATTATGAAGAATACTATTTTCACAGGTGCAGGCGTTGCTATCGTAACTCCTATGCACGATGACGGAACAGTTAACTACGCTGTTCTCGGTGAGCTTATTGAAATGCAGATCGCAGGCGGAACAGATGCTATCATCATCTGCGGCACAACAGGCGAATCCTCCACTCTCACAGACGAGGAGCACAGAGAGTGCATCCGCTACACTATCGAAAAGGTTAACCACCGAGTTCCTGTTATTGCCGGAACAGGTTCCAACGATACTGCTTACGCTATCGAGCTTTCCAAGGACGCTGAGGCTATGGGTGCTGACGGACTTCTCCTGGTAACTCCTTACTACAACAAGACCTCCCAGAGGGGACTTATCGCTCATTACACAGCAATTGCCGACGCTGTAAACATTCCTATCATCCTTTACAATGTTCCCTCCAGAACAGGCGTGAATATTGCCATCGACACATACAAGACTCTTGCAAAGCACAGGAACATAGTTGCTGCAAAGGAGGCAAGCGGAAACATTTCTGCTATTGCTAAGCTCATTGCAGAGTGCGGTGACGAGCTTGACGTATACAGCGGAAACGACGATCAGATCGTTCCTATCATGGCTCTCGGCGGAAAGGGCGTTATCTCTGTTCTTTCCAACGTAATGCCCAAGGAAACACATGATATAGCTGCTCTGTGCCTGGAAAACAACTGTGCTGAGGCCGCAAAGCTTGCTGCTAAGTATCTTGGCATTGCAAACTCCCTCTTTATCGATGTTAACCCCATCCCTGTAAAGGAAGCTCTCAATATGATGGGAATCGCTGCAGGTCCCTGCAGACTTCCTCTCTATGAGATGGAGCAGTCCAAGAAGGATACACTTGCTGCAGCTCTCAGAAATGCAGGTCTAATCAAGTAAGGATTATATACATAACGATCAAGGGGTGTGCACATCGGATCATGTCACACCCCTTTTCTGAAAGGAATGTTTAATATGGTAAATATCGCAATATGCGGTGCTAACGGCAAAATGGGTCATGTTATTGCCTCCGTTATCTCCGAAAGAAACGACTGCACAGCTTGTGCGGGTATTGACTTGAATACAGCTGAATACGGCTTCCCTATAGTTGATTCTCCTGCAAAGCTTCCCGTTAAGCCTGATGTTATTATAGATTTCTCCAATCCCATTTGTCTTGACGGTCTACTGGAATACTGCCTTTCAACAGGCACGGCTATCGTAGTTGCAACAACAGGCTACTCCGATGAGCAGATCGCTAAGATAAAGAAGGCTGCGGAGCAGATACCAGTATTCTTCTCATTTAACATGTCCCTCGGAATCAATCTACTTGCCAGCCTTGCAAAAACTGCTGCCAAGCTCCTGGGCGATCAGTTCGATATTGAGATCGTTGAAAAGCACCACAACCAGAAGATCGACGCACCCAGCGGCACTGCTATCATGCTTGCCAATGCTATCAACGAAACAAGGGACAATAAGTACCATTACGTATACGACCGTCACTCACAGCGTATGAAGCGTGAAAAGACCGAGATCGGCATGCACGCTGTCAGAGGAGGTACAATCGTTGGAGAGCACGACATTATTTTTGCAGGACGTGACGAAGTTATCACACTTTCTCACTCTGCCGCTTCCAAGCAGGTATTTGCTGTAGGTGCAGTAAATGCAGCTGTTTTCCTTGCTGACTGTAAGGCAGGACTTTATGATATGTCCGCTCTTATCAAGGCAATGGAATAAGTGTCTCTAAAAAATTTGTCAAAAAAATTCAAAAAGCCCTTGACAAATGCAAGGAAATGTGATATACTTAATTTCCGTAAGTGATATTTCCATAGCACTACTGTCCGATATAATGTGATGGGCTGCTATGTACATCATAATTATATCGAAAGTGAGGTGCTTTTCATGAAGGCAGGAATCCATCCTGAGTACGTTGAGACTACTATCACATGTGCATGCGGTAATGTGATCAACACACGTTCTACAAAGAAGGATATCAAGGTTGAAATCTGTTCCAAGTGCCACCCATTCTATACCGGCAAGCAGAAGCTTGTTGATACAGGCGGACGTGTAGACAGATTCAAGAAGCGTTTCAACCTCGGCAAGTAATTTTATACTAATAATCATTTGTTCTATGGATAAAGACGGTGGATAGAATGCGTCCTATCAAGGAAACGACTGCAGCAATGCTCGTGCCTTGCAAGGGAGTTTGACGCAGAGAGGACGCATTATAGCCGCCGTATTTTATCCATAGGTTAAATGGTTATTAGTATTACATTATCATTCCGCAGCCTGCGTATATTTTTTACGCAGGCTGTTTTACGTTATATGGAGAAAGGCGGCTCACCTCATGACTACTCCCGATTACAATACCATACGAGATAAAGCAGATGCTTCCTTCATCGAAAAAAAATCGGAATTCATCGGATATATCGCACCTGTCTCCACAGAAGATGAAGCAGTAGAGTTTATCAACAGTATACGGGCTAAGCATCGGAAGGCGAAGCATAACGTTTACGCTTACATCCTTCGTGAGGGAAACACATCCCGCTACTCGGACGACGGAGAGCCTCAGGGCACTGCAGGCGTTCCGGTGCTGGAGGTGCTGCGAAAGGAAGGACTTACGGATGTCTGCTGTGTTGTGACACGTTATTTCGGCGGTATTCTTCTGGGGGGCGGCGGACTTGTACGTGCATATTCTCACAGTGCAAAGCTGGCTGTGGATGCGGCTGAACGCATGATAATGTGCTCCTGCTATCCTATAGAGATCACTGCGGATTATAATCTATACGGGAAAATATCTTACATTCTGCCCGAATTCGGAGTTAAAACTATAGATACCGATTTCGGAACGGATGTTACTCTAAAGCTGCTTTGCAAGTCTGACGCTTGCGGGGCACTTATTAACAAAATAGTTGATATATCAAATGGCAGTGCTAAAATTGTCAAAAGAGACGAAAGTTTCGAGGATTTTGCATAACTATTTGTCTATTTATACAAAATTGGCAGAATTTTAGAGGGAAACAGACATAAAAAGAGTATATATAATACAGTATTTATTTTACCGATCTATGCGTCGGTATTACGAGGAGGTTTATTGCATGACCGTTCGTGAACAATATGAAATACTGGAGCTTGGAATGCTGTGCGAGGATGCTTGTGCATCCAAATACACCGGCAGGCGTACTCGTCCCGAGGAAAAATGTCCCCTGAGAACTGAATTTCAGCGTGACCGTGACAGGATCCTCCACTGCAACGCATTCAGACGGCTGAAGCATAAAACTCAGGTTTTCCTTGACCCTGTGGGTGACCACTACAGAACAAGACTCACCCATTCTCTTGAGGTCTCGCAGATCGCAAGGACCATTGCACGTGCTCTTCGTCTCAATGAAGATCTGACCGAAGCTATCGCACTTGGTCATGATCTCGGTCATACTCCTTTCGGTCACTGCGGAGAAGCTATCCTCAACGACATCTGTCCCGGGGGCTTCAAGCATTATCTTCAAAGCGTCAGAGTTGTTGATTACATAGAAAATAACGGCAAAGGACTGAACCTTACCTATGAGGTAAAAAACGGCATCGCCTGCCACACAAACAAGGTCGCTGTTACAAAGGAAGGATATGTTGTACGCCTTGCCGATAAAATTGCATATATAAATCATGATATAGATGATTCCATCCGTGCCGGCGTTCTCAGAGAAGAGGAGCTTCCCGAGTCCGCAACGAATGTTATCGGTCACTCAAAAAGCGAACGGATCACATCTATGATATCCTCCATCGTCCGGAACGGTGTAAGTGATATCCGTATGGACGATGAGGTCGAAAAGGCTCAGGATATTCTGTACCGTTTTATGTTTGAAAATGTATACCGTAATCCTATTGCAAAGTCTGAGGAAACAAAGGCTAAGATACTGGTGGAAAAGCTCTATATGTATTATCTGAAAAATCCCGACAAACTCCCCGACGAATATAAACGCATTATGGTACGCACCTCCAAGGAACGTGCGGTATGCGACTATATTGCGGGAATGAGCGACGGTTATGCAGTCAACCTGTTCAGCGAACTGTTCGTTCCTAAGGGTTGGCACACCATATGATCTCAGGAGCGTGAATTATGCCTTTACCCGAGGATTTTATACTCTCGTTAAAACAGAATAATCCCATCGAAACGGTTATGAGCAGCTACGTTCAGCTCAAACGCAGCAGCAGAGATTATGTTTGCCTCTGTCCCTTTCATTCGGAAAAAACGCCCTCCTGCCATATAAATGTCAGCAGTCAGTATTTCTACTGCTTTGGCTGTCATGCAGGAGGAGATGTTATCACCTTCATTATGAAGCAGGAAAACCTGGAGTACATCGAAGCTGTGAAATTCCTTGCGGAACGTGCGGGGATGGCTATGCCCGAGGATACGGCAAACAACGATCTGTCCCGCATGAGGGCGAGAATACTGGAGATCAACCGTACTGCGGCGAGATACTTCAATCAGGTGCTGATGAAGGAGAAGTACGGTGAGAAGGGGCGGCTTTATTTCAGCTCCCGTCAGCTCAGCACGAAAACTATTACCAAATATGGTCTGGGATATGCTCCCGATGACTGGAACAAGCTCACAAGCTATCTTAAATCACAGGGCTTTACCGAAGATGAGATAGTTGCTGCGAACCTTGCACGAAGAAGTGACAAGGGCGGCATATACGACAGCTTCCGTGACAGGGTTATGTTCCCTATCATTGATCTGCGTGGAAATGTTATTGCATTCGGAGGACGCATTATCGACGGCACAGGTCCAAAATACCTTAACAGCTCTGACACGCTTGTATTCAAGAAAAGCAGAAATCTGTTCTCACTGAATTTTGCCAAGCGTTCGGATGAAAGAAGGCTTATCCTTGCGGAAGGCTACATGGACGTTATTGCTGTCAATCAGGCAGGCTTTGAAAATGTAGTCGCTACTCTGGGAACTGCACTGACCCCCGAACAGGCAAGAATAATGTCTCAGTATGCTGATGAGGTCATAATTGCATACGACTCGGACGGTGCGGGGCAGGCGGCTACTCACCGAGCAATAAATCTCCTCAGTGAGGCGGGTGTACGCACACGTATAATAAAAATGACAGGTGCAAAGGACCCCGATGAATTCATTAAGAAATTCGGTCCCCTGCGGTTCAAGCAGCTGCTGGATAATTCAGACGGTGCAATATCCTTCGAGCTTTCAAAATGTGCGGATGGACTTGATCTGTCCACTGACACAGGCAAGGTGGAATATCTGAAAAAATGCGTTGCGGTGCTTGCATCCATCAATTCTCCTATTGAGAGGGATGTTTACATATCAAAGGTAGCAAAGGATCAGGGCATTTCAAAGGATGCATTGGTATCTCAGGTGGCACAGTCTCTGCGGAAAAACATAAACGCAGAACGAAAACAGGACTGGAACAGGATACGTACCTTCTCGGATCGACGCACTGTCGCTCCCGAGGCGGTGTCCCACCCCAGGGAATACAAGGCTGAAGAAGGAATCATGTCATATCTGGCACGCAATCCCGATGAGCTTGATTTCATCTCATCCGGCGTAACCGAGGATATGTTTGTGTCGGAATTCCACAGGAAGGTATTCTCAAAGCTTGTGGAAGGAATGAAAAATTCGACGGATTTCAGCCTGATGTCACTGCAAAGTGAATTTTCTGCCGATGAAATGGGCAAAATAACCGCTATAATGACAAATACCGAAAATATTGACATAAACAGGGCGGCTGTTGAAGATTTCATCCAACTGCTGAAAAATCACATGGAAGAAAGCAGGCAGGCAGACATACCGTCAGCAATGTCAGATGATGATTTTCTGAAATTTGCAGAAAGTCTTAAGAATAAAAAATCATGATATGACTGTACTTTTACTTCATATCAATCGGTGAGATCACCGAAGGAAAGGAATTTGAACATATGTCTATGAACAACGAAAAGGCTATGGAAACCCTTATGGAGCACGGCCTCAAAAACGGCCGTCTCACTACTACAGAGATCAACGATGTAATGGAAAAGCTTGATCTTGATGTAGACCAGATCGACAGCTTCTATGACTCCTGCCAGAGCCAGAACATTGATATCGTCGAGGATTTCGACGCTGAGGCAGAGCTTGCGATCAGCGATTTTGATCTGCAGAATGACCTTGAGCTTTCCCTTTCTACAGAGGGCATAGCTATCGACGACCCCGTAAAGATCTACCTTAAGGAGATAGGACGTGTTCCTCTGCTCTCAGCTGAAGAGGAGATAGAGCTCGCAGAGCGTATGGCAAAGGGTGACGTAAAGGCTAAGAAGCGTCTTTCCGAAGCTAACCTTCGTCTGGTGGTTTCTATTGCCAAAAGATACGTTGGACGAGGAATGCAGTTCCTTGATCTTATCCAGGAGGGTAATCTTGGACTTATCAAGGCTGTTGAAAAGTTCGACCATACTAAGGGCTTCAAGTTCTCTACCTATGCTACATGGTGGATAAGACAGGCTATCACAAGAGCTATTGCAGACCAGGCAAGAACTATCCGTATCCCTGTTCACATGGTTGAGACTATTACTAAGGTCAAGAAGGCATCCAGCCAGCTTCTCCACAAAAACGGTCATGACCCCTCACCCGAGGAGATCGCAGAAGAGATCAATCTGCCTGTAGAGCGTGTACGTGAGATCATGCGTATCGCTCAGGATCCCGTATCCCTGGAAACACCTATCGGTGAAGAGGAGGACAGCCATCTCGGTGACTTCATCCCCGATGACGATGCTCCCGCACCTGCCGAGGCGGCTTCACTTATCCTGCTCAAGGAACAGCTGGGCGAGGTTCTTTCCACACTTACAGAGCGTGAGGAAAAGGTTCTCAGACTGCGTTTCGGTCTTGAGGACGGACGTTCACGCACACTTGAGGAGGTCGGCAAGGAATTTGACGTTACAAGAGAGCGTATCAGACAGATCGAGGCAAAGGCTCTCAGAAAGCTTCGTCACCCGAGCCGCAGCAAAAAGGTCAAGGATTTCCTTGATTGATGCCCCTAATATCAGAAAAGGAATGACTTCATATGTGTCTTACACTTGAAACGGATTATGCTGTACGAATTATCGGCTATCTGACTGCTGAAAAGGAAAGAGCCTATGCCAAAACCATATCCGAGCAAACAGGGGTGAGTCTGAGGTTTGCACTAAAAATACTCAGAAAGCTTGTTGCGGCAGGACTTGTACGATCTTTCAAGGGAATGCAGGGAGGATATGAGCTTGCAAAGGAACCCTCGGAGATCACTTTGCTTGACGTTATTGAATCCATAGAAGGAACATACTATATCAACAAATGCTATGAAGAGGAGTTTCCCTGTTCACGAAACGCAAAAAGCTTCTGTCAGTACAGGAAGGTATTCAACGACATTTCCAAAGAGATCTCAGACAAGCTTGCTTCCTATACCTTCAGCGATCTGAACAAATTATGATATTCTTACATAAAAAATCAAACCATATAGTCCGTAAAACGGGCTATATGGTTTTTGTTTTGACATCAGACTAAAGCATGGAACGTCCGGGTACAGGCTCAGCCTGCCTAAGTCGCCGGAATGCAACAG